>DATMKM010000123.1:0-4897 GCA_035571315.1 Candidatus Acidiferrum sp. | reverse complement strand
GAGCGAATACCCGCCGCGATGTACGCGTTGAGCGCCGGCCCGCGGACGCCCGGCGCATGGCCGTCCACATGGTCGGTGAGACCGGTCTGCAGCTTCGCAACCTCGCCTGGGTCGCCGGCGATCACCCCGGGGAAGTTCATCATCTCCGCGATACCGATCGTGCGATGGCGCCGGAGCAGGCTTTCGATGTCGCCGGTGGTAAACGTCCGGTGCGGCGATTCGAACTTCGAGGCGGGAACCGACGACGACGCCATCACGAAGACGTCGAGCGGCAGATCCGCGCAGGAGTCGAGCAGCCAGTGGATCCCATCGGTGCCGAGCACGTTCGCGATCTCGTGCGGGTCCGCGACGACCGCCGTGGTCCCATGCGTTAGGACAGCTCGCGCGAACTCGTCCACCGTCAGCTTCGAGGACTCGATGTGCATGTGGGCGTCGATGAACCCCGGAACGAGGTACGCGCCCTCCACATCCGTCCGCTCGCGGCCATCGTATTTGCCCAGCCCGACCACGTGGCCGTCGGCGATCGCCACGTCCACCTCGAGCCATTCCTTCGTGAAGACCGAGAGCACCCGGCCGCCCGCCAGAACAAGGTCTGCGGGCTCGTCCCCGCGCGCGACCGCCATCCAGCGCGGATCCATCCCGGTCAGGATAGTTCGGGTTTCAGGAAGTCAACAGCCTCTTCGCGGCCGTCCCACACCACGGTCGTTTGAGCCGGCTCGGTACGGGCTACGACCTTGCCGCCTCGCAGGACGAGCTTGCGCGGCGCGACCAGGCGGATCGCGTCGATCTCGCTCGGGGCCGCGAAGGCGCAGAGGTCGGCCTTGCAGCCGGGTTCCAGGCCGTAGCCTTCCAGGCCGAGGGCCGCCGCCGGGTTGACCGTGATCATGTCAATGAGGGTGCGCAGCTCGTGGTGCCCCGACATCTGGCCGTAGTGCGCGAGCACAAAAGCCGCCTGGAGCGGATCGCCATACCCGAGCGGGTACCAGGGATCCATGACCGAGTCGTGGCCGACGCATACGTTCACGCCGGCGGTCAGCAGCTCCTTCACCCGGGTGTGGCCGCGCCGGATCGGATAGTTGTCGAAGCGACCCTGCAGCGTCGAGTTGTCCAGGGGATTGGTGACCATGTGCATCTGGGCTCGCTTCAAGTTGTTGATCAGCCGGTAGGCGTAGGCGTTGTTGTAGGAGTGCATCGCCGTCGTGTGGCTGGCTGTGACGCGGCCGCCCATTCCAAGCCGGATGGTCTCCGCGGCCATCACCTCGACAAACCGCGAGTGGTCGTCGTCGGTTTCGTCGCAGTGGACATCCACGCGAAGGCCCCTCTCGGCGGCGAGCGACATCGCGAACTTGACCGAGCGCTCGCCGTACTCGCGCGTCAGCTCGAAGTGCGGAATCGCGCCCACGACGTCGACTCCCATCTCGACGGCGCGCCGCATCAGCTCCTCCCCTCCGTCGAACGACATGATGCCCTGCTGCGGAAAGGCCACCAGCTGCAGGACCATCTGGTCGCCGATCTCCTCGCGTAGCTCGAGGAGGGCGCGGACCGCGGTCAAGTCCGGATCGCAGACGTCCACATGGCTGCGCACGAACTGGACTCCGTTGGCCAGTTGCCAGCGCAGCACGGTGCGCACCCGGCGCTTGACGTCGTCGACGGTCAGGCCCTTGACGCGCTCCGCCCAGATCGCGATGCCCTCGAATAGCGAGCCGGTCTCGTTATGGCGAGGCTCGCCCACTGTGAGCACCGCGTCGAGGTGGATGTGGGGCTCGACCAGGGCCGGTGTGACCAGGGACCCGCCGAGGTCGATGACCTGCCGCGCCTCACGCTCCGGCGCCGCGATCCGGCCGTCGCGAACTCCAATTTCGCGATTTTCCGACTGCCCCGGCAGGCGCGCGCCTTGGAGGAGCAGATCGAGCATTTACGCGAGGCTAGCAGAGACCTAAACTCTGCGGGACGAGGCGGCCGATTTCTGGAGGGTAGTCCATGGAGACAGCCGAGCAGGTAGGAAAGGACGTCCCGATTCGTGAAGGCGACTACGGGGAAAGGGTCGCCACGATCGAGCCCGGCGGCGTCGAGTACATAGCGCTGCGCGAGCGGCACGGCAAGCCACTCGATCTTTTCTGGACCTGGCTCTCGCCGAACCTGGAGTTCGCGACCGTCTTCATCGGCGTGATCGCCGTGGCTTTTGAAGGACTCAACCTCTGGCAGGCGGCCACCGCCATCCTCCTCGGCACGGGGCTCGGCTCGCTCTTCCACGCCGTGCTGTCTTCCTGGGGTCCCAAGTTCGGGGTCCCGATGATGATCGTGAGCCGGGGCCCATTCGGCTTCCTGGGCAACATCCTGCCCGCGGCGCTGAACGGCCTGACAGCTTCCTTCGGCTGGTTCATCGTCAACAGCGTCAGCGGCGCCTTTGCCCTGCAGTCGCTCTTCCCGTCCTTCAACCTTCCGTTCTGGCTGGCGTTTCTCGTGATCGTCGTGGCCCAGGTCCTGATCGCGACGTTGGGTCACAACCTGATCCACGTTTTCGAGCGCCTTGTGGTGCCCCTGCTCGGCATCGTTTTCATCGTCGCTTGCATCTACATCTTCAAGAATGGCAACTACGGCTACTCACCGAAACCGGTGCCCGGCGGCTGGCTGCTCGCCTTCACCGCGGCGTTCGGCTACGCCGTCGGCTGGAATCCCTTTGCGGCGGACTACACGCGCTACCTGCCGCCGACAGTGAACCGCCGCATGGTCGGTTTCTGGGCCGGCTTCGGCGTCCTCCTGTCCTGTGTCGTCCTCGAGATGGCCGGCGCCGTGCTCGCAACCGTCGCCAAGACAGACTTCTTCAACGGCATTCCGACGGCTCAGCTTCAAAAGGCGATGCCGGATCCCGTCTACTACGCCACGCTCTTGTGCATCGCCATCGGGGCGGTGGCCGCGAACGCGATCAACATCTACAGCGGCACGATGGCGCTGGTGTCGCTGGGCATCCGCGAGATGGGCATGACGCTTCGCCAGCGTCGCGCCATGATCGCCATCGTCGTCGGCGTGATCGGGTTCCTGGGTGGTGTCATCCTGCAGGCGCAGGTCGCGCCGGGCAGCAAGTACGAGAGCTTCCTGCTCTTGATCAGCTACTGGATCGCCCCCTGGCTCGCTGTCATGTTCGTTGACTACTGGCTGCGCCGCGGCGATTACGGCGACGAGAGCATGTTCTACAACACCGCATACAACCGCTGGCAGGGAGTCGTCGCCATGGCGGTCGGGCTGGTGGTCTCCGTGTACCTCTTCGCCAACGTCTTCGGCGTTTACATCGGTCCCATACCGACCAACAACCCGAGCGTCGGGGACATCACGTTCATAGTCGGGTTCCTACTCACCGGCGCCCTCTACTACGTGTTCAACCTGAACCTCCGCAAGGAGACTGCCGCCAAGCGAGCGTCGATGGGCTCTCGCGCAGCCTGACGATTCAAGACACGCGCCGCCGCCCGCCTGGGTGGCGGCGCCGCCATCTTTTGAGATGAGAGATATCGAGCCGGCGTGGCTGTCGACGAGCGAGATCGTGAACCAGGTCAGCACGCACGAGCTCGACTCTCAAGCCGTGGTGCGAGCGCACCTCGACGCGATCGACCGCTTCGATTCAAAGGTGCACGCCTACGTGCACGTGGACCACAACGCGCGCGCCGCCGGCGGCGCCATGTCTGGGATCACGCTGGCGGTCAAGGACAACCTGCCGGTCGCCGGCATGCCCTGGACCGACGGCAGCGCCGTCTGGGCTGAGCGAGTCCCCGACCGCGACACGGTTCCGGTGGCGCGGACGCGGGCCGCGGGAGCCGCCGTGCTGGGCAAGACCAACCTGCCGGAGCTGGCGGCGGCGGTCGGCACGACCAACGCCATCTTTCCCCCGACCCACAACCCGTGGCGAATCGGCATCACGCCTGGGGGCTCGAGCGGAGGCAGCGCCGCGGCCGTGAGCGCGGGCATGGCCACTGTCGGGATGGGCACAGACATGGGCGGCTCGATTCGAATCCCCGCCTCCTGCTGCGGGATCGTCGGTCTGCGCCCGTCGCCGGACCGCGTGCCATCCGAGATCGTCGACCCCGCCGGTCTGTCGGTCATCGCGCCGCTCGGCCGCTCCGTCGCTGACGTGAAGCTGCTGTACTCGGTGATGGCGGAGCCTGCTCCCTATCTCGCGCCCATGACGAGCGGCATGCGCATTGGGTTCGTGGACACAACCGCGCTCGGCATGGACGCCGCCTGCGCCGATGCCTGTCGTCGGGCGGCAGGCGCCCTGGAGTCGTTGGGCCACCGCGTCGAACGCATCGCCTGGGAATCAGAGGCGGTCGCGACGGGCTACGGCGTGGTGCGCCGGGCCAGCATGGCGTCGTTTCCAGCTGACCCCCAGCTGTTCGCTCCCGGCATCCGCAAGCTGGTCGAGCAGGGCCGCGCGCTGTCGGCGCTCGACTACTTCCAGGCGTTCGAGAGCGCCACCGCTGCCGCACACGCCGCCGTCGCGACGCCGCTGCTCACCGGCTTCGACTTCCTGCTCACCCCCACCCTCGGCCTGGCGCCCATGGCGATCGAGGGAGTACCGCCTTTCCTCAGCGAGCCGTACGGCCGTTACATCCAGTTCGTGCTGCCCGTCAGCTTCGCGCACACCCCAGCCATCTCCATCCCGGCCGGCCTGGACGAGGGGCTGCCGGTGGGCGTGCAGCTGGTCGCGAGGTCGGGCCAGGAATGGCCGCTGATGTCGCTCGCGGAGCAGCTCGAGGCGATGCCCGGCTTCGGTTTTCAGAGGCCACCCGGTTTCGACTGACAATGTGCACGTGATGAAAGCTCAGAAGGTCGAGATGTTCGTGGTGCCCATGGCCGCGCCGTCAGACACGTCCGGCCTGCAGCAGCTGGCGGACGCGGGCAAGAT
>DATMKM010000122.1:0-15069 GCA_035571315.1 Candidatus Acidiferrum sp. | reverse complement strand
TCCGCGGCGGCCGCGACCCCCGCAGGTACGCGCGTGCGCCTTGCTCTGCGCGAAGACCCAGTCCTCATCGCGAGAGAGGAGAAAGCCTCGGGCGACGCGTGACGGCGGAGTCCGTGGGGCTCACCACGCGGCGCACGCTTGGGCCGGGGCCAGTGGTTCGGGCCGGCTCGCGGGGTGCGTATCGGGGGGTCGCGGAGCTGCCGGGCGAATCGCACGTTGTCAGGCGGGAGCTCGCCGGCGGTGCCGGACCGGATGCGGTTGAACCGGCCCGATCGATCATGGCCATCGGCCACATCACCGACCTGCACGTGACCGACGTCGAATCGCCGGCTCGCTTCGAATTCGTCAACAGCGAGTGGGCCGACGCGCGCTTTCGTGAACTGCTCACGATGCAGAGGCCCCAGGAGGCGCTCAACGTTCACGCGATCGACGCGATGGTGCAGACGCTGAGCGCGATCGAGGCGAGTCCTCTCACAGGCAGCGCCATCACGTTGGTGGCGATGACGGGCGACTCGATCGACAACACGCAGCGCAACGAGCTGGACAACTTCCTGGCGTTGTTTGACGGAGGCACGGTACGACCCGATTCGGGTGCGCCGGGATATGAAGGAGTCCAGGCTGCCGGCTGGCCCGGTGACATCAGCTGGAAACCCGACGGCCCAGCCGACGGGGACGTGTTCCAGCGTGACCTGGGGTTCCCCCAGATGCCCGGGTCGATCGAGCGCGCGATGCGGCCGCTGGAGGCAGCCGGCCTGCGACACCGCTGGCTCGGGTGTTACGGAAACCACGAAGAGGTCTGCCAGGGCGTCGGCGTCGTCACGCCCGGCCTGGCGAGAGCGATGGCCGGCTCCCGCAAGCCGATCGCACTGCCGGAAGGCCTGGATCGCGAGACTGCCCTCGAAACCTTTGTGAAACGCCCGGAGTTCTTCATGACCGGCTCGTTTGTGGAGGTGACGCCCGACGCAGCGCGGCGCCCGATCTCGCGCAGGGAGTTCGTGGAGGCGCTTTTTGAGTCCGGACGGCACGGTTTCACCAACCAGAACCGCCGCGACGGCACGGCTTACTACGTCCATGACACGCGGCCAGTCCGGTTCATCACGCTCGACACCGTCTGCGCCGCCGGCGGAGCAGATGGGAGCGTCGATGCGTCGCAGCTCTACTGGCTGGAGCGAAGACTCGAAGAGGCGCACTCGTCGTTCAGGTCGCGGGACGGGACCATGGTGCGCACTCAACACGACGACCGTCTCGTGGTGGTGCTCTCGCACCACGGCTACGACTCGCTGGCCAACCCGCGGGCGCCGAGGAGCAACGACGAGGTGCTCGAGCTGCTGCTGCGATTCCGGAACGTGGTGCTCTGGCTCAACGGGCACATTCACGCCAACCGGATCAGACCCCGAGTGGGGCCGGACGGCGGGCATGGCTTCTGGGAGGTAACGACCAGCTCCCTGGTGGACTGGCCGTGCCAGGCTCGGCTCGTAGAGCTCTTCGAGGCGGACGGCGGTTTGCTAGGGATCGGCTGCACCATGGTCGACCACGCGGGGGGTGAGCTGGCTTCGCTGCACCGCGAGCTGGCCGGCAACGTGCCGTTCAACGGCTACGACTCGTGGCGTCCGGGAGCCCCCGGGGACCGCAATGCAATCCTCGTTCTGCCGAAGCCCTTCTAAGGGAGTATTGTTGCGTGGAGCGCTACAGGTGCGTACTGTGCTACACAGAAGAGAGAGTGGTGGTCGGGCCGCGCTGGCCGGCTACCTTCGGCGTCCCCGCTACGAGGTGCTGCCGACGGAGGACATCGAAGGCCTGGTGACCGCGCACGTGCCTCATGACGTCACCATCACCATCACCGCGTCGCCCAGGCGCGGCATGGCGGCGACGATCAACCTCGCCGAGCGCCTCTCCCGCCAGGGCTACTCGGTGGTCCCGCACCTCTCTGGCCGGCTGATCCGCGACGCTTCCCACCTTCGCGAGGTCCTCGATGCGATCAAGCAGATGGGCGTGCGCGACGTCTTCGTGATTGCGGGCGACGCGCGCGAGCCGGCGGGCGAATTTTCCGATTCGGTGTCTTTGCTCGAGGCCATGATGCGGACCGGACACGACCTCGACGACATCGGAGTCTCGGGGTATCCCGAGAGTCACAGCTTCATCGACGACGACATGACGATCCAGGCGATGTGGGACAAACGGCGCATCGCGACCTACATCGTGAGCAACCTGTGCTTCGACCCGCGGGTCGTGAAGCAGTGGGTCGGACGCGTGCGCCGGCGCAAGGTGGAGCTGCCCGTCTACATCGGAATGGCGGGCGTCGCCGACCCGGCGAGGCTGCTCCGCATCTCGACCCGGATCGGAGTCGCCGACTCCGCCCGTTTCTTGCGTGGACACTCCAACTGGTTCATGCGGATGATGCAGCCGGGCGGATACAGCCCGGAGCGTTTCGTCAGAGGGCTACTGCCGGACCTTGCGGCGCCGGACCGCAAAGTTGCCGGGCTGCACGTGTTCACGTTCAACGAGATCGAGCCGACCGAGCGGTGGCGCCAGGAGATGCTGGCGCGCGCGGCTTAGCGGCGCGCCGCTGATAGAAAGGAGAAGGCATGGCCGTCACGTTTCCCACGGACCTCGATATCGCACGCAAAGCAAGCCTGCTGCCTATGGCGGACATCGCAGCGCGCATGGGCCTCGGACCTCATCTCCTCGAGCCGTATGGGCACGACGTGGCGAAGATCAAGCTCAACGCGATAGCCGAGCTGGCCGACCGTCCCAAGGCGAAGTACGTGGTCGTCTCCGCCATCACGCCGACTCCGCTCGGTGAGGGCAAGACGACGACCACGGTCGGCCTGGGCGACGCGTTGGGCCACATCGGCAAGCGCGCGACCGTCGCGATCCGCCAACCGTCGATGGGGCCCACGTTCGGGATCAAGGGCGGCGCCGCGGGCGGCGGCTACAGCCAGGTCGTGCCGATGGAACGGCTGAACCTGCACCTCACCGGCGACTTCCACGCGGTCACCTCTGCCCACAACCTCCTCGCCGCGATGATCGACAACTACATCCACCACAGCCTGCGTGACTTTCCCATCGACCTGCACAGCATCACCTGGCGACGTGTGCTGGACGTGAGCGACCGTGTGCTGCGCAGCGTCGTCGTCGGCCTCGGCGCGCCGGAAGACGGCGTGACGCGGCAGACGGGCTTCGACATCACTGCCGCCTCCGAGGTGATGGCCGTGCTGGCGCTATCGACCTCTCTGCAGGACATGCGCCAGCGTCTCGGCCGCATGGTGATCGGCCTCGCGCGAGACGGCAAGCCAATCACTGCGGACTTCCTCCACGCGGGCGGCGCGATGACCGTGATGATGCTCGACGCGATCAAGCCCAACCTGCTGCAGACGCTGGAGAACACGCCGGTCCTCGTCCATGCAGGCCCGTTCGGGAACATCGCGAACGGCGCGTCGTCGGTGCTGGCCGACCTAATCGGCATTCACGGCGGCGACTTCCTGGTCACGGAGGCGGGCTTTGGCGCCGACATGGGAGCCGAGCGGTTCTTCAACATCAAATGCAGGACCTCCGGGCTTGCTCCCGATGCCGCAGTCGTGGTGGCGACCGTGCGCGCGTTGAAGGTTCACTCGGGCAAGTACCGGGTCGTGGCGGGAAGGCCGTTGCCGCCTGAGCTCTTGATGGAGAACCCCGACGACGTGCTCGCGGGCGCCGCCAACCTGCGCAAGCAGGTGGAGAACATCCAGATCCACGGCGTCACGCCGGTGGTCGCCATCAACTCGTTTCCGGGTGACCACCCCTCCGAGCACCGGGCGATCCGGGAGCTCGCCGAGCACCTTGGTGTGAGGGCGGCGGTTTGCAACAACTTCGTCGCTGGCGGAAAAGGAGCGACGGAGCTCGCCGAGATGGTGGCCGAAGCGGCCGACGAGCCGAGCACGTTCAAGTTTCTCTATCCTGACGCGGCGACCCTTCGCGAAAAGATCGAGGCGGTCGCGATGCGCATCTACGGCGCGCGTGGCGTCGAGTACGACCCGATCGCCGCCAAGCAGCTGGACGCATTCGAGGCGAACGGATTCGGCCGGCTGCCGGTATGCATCGCCAAGACACACCTCTCGATCTCGTCGGATCCGAAGCTCAAGGGAGCGCCCACCGGCTGGGTCCTTCCCGTGCGCGAGGTGCGCGCCTCGGTTGGCGCGGGCTTCATCTACCCGATCTGCGGCGACATGCGGACGATGCCCGGCCTCCCGACGACGCCGATCGCGGCGAGCATCGACATCAACGAGAAAGGCGAGATCGTCGGCCTCAGCTGAATAGTTCGAGGCTTGCGTGGGTACCAATCCGCAGATGAAGACCCAGTCGATCGCAGCGGAAACCGGGGTGGGCGCCGTCGAGCTTGCCGTCACTGATGGGGAGCGCGCGCTCCGGTTTTACCGGGACTATGTCGGCCTCACCCCGCTGCCTTCGGAGGGCGCGGAGATCCGCCTTGGCGCCGCCGGTCGCGAGCTGGTGGTGTTGTATCCCGGCGCCGAGCGGCCAGTGGCGCCGAGAACGTCGGGCCTCTATCACCTCGCCATCGTGGTGCCCGGCAGACGGGAGCTCGCGCGCGTGATCGCCCGGCTGAGCCGGTTGAGGTGGGACCAGTCCCCCACCGACCACGTGATGACGAAGGCGAACTATCTCTGGGATCCCGACGGCAACGGCATCGAGATCTACGTCGAATCACCCGAGGACGGCACGATGGGATTCGCGAACGGCACCTTCTTCGCGCAGGACAAGGACGGTCGCACGCGGTCAGGGCGAGACCCGATCGACCTCCAGGAGCTGTTCAGCCATCTTCGCGAGGACGACAAGCTCGATGAGCCCATGCCCCCAGGGACGAAGATGGGCCACATCCACCTGCACGTCGCCGACGTCGACGATGCGCTGCGCTTCTACCACGACCTGGTCGGCTTCGATGTGATGGGCCATGTGCCAGGAGTGGGCTTCGTGTCCGCCGGCGGCTATCACCATCACGTGGGCTTGAACACGTGGGCCGGCCAGGGCGCTTCGCCCGCGCCGGCTGGATCGGCCGGGCTTCGGCGCTACACGATCGAGCTACCCAGGCAGCGCGACTTGGACGATGTCATCGGTCGCCTGGAACACGGAAACATCCGCCTTGCGGAAGAGGCGGGCGGTGTGGCCGCGGCCGACCCGTCCGCGAACCGCGTCCTGTTCCGCATCGCCGGCCCCGCGCAGCTGTCCGAACTAAAGAAGCTTTAAGTCTCGAGATTCCGGCGCTTCTCGACCGCTTCGTGGAGCAGAGTCGCTAGGTCGATCACCTGCAGCTTCGCGCCTGTCTCGCGGACGCCGTCGTCGAGCATCACGGTGCAGAACGGGCACGCCACGGCCAGCGTCTCGGCGCCCGTCTCGGCCGCCTCGCGCACGCGCTCGTGGCCGATCGGGCGGCCTCGCTTCTCCTCCATCCACATCCTTGCGCCACCCGCGCCGCAGCAGAAGGTGCGCTCCCGGTTGCGCGGCATCTCGATCGCCGTTCCTACCGCAGCCACCAGCTCGCGCGGCTGCGAGCGCACGTCGTTGTGACGGGCGAGGTAGCACGAATCGTGATAGGTGATCTTTTGCTCGCCGGCCAGCGGGTTCAGCTTTCCGTCTCGAATCAGCTCGGCCAGGAACTCCGTGTGATGCACGACCTCGTAGTGCCCGCCGAAGTCCGGGTATTCGTTGCCGATCGAGTTGAAGCAGTGGGGGCAAGTGGTCACGATCTTCTTGACGCCTGCTTCGTTCAGGGTGCCGACGTTCTCGCCGGCCAGGCGCTGGAAGGTGTACTCGTCGCCCATCCGGCGCGCCGGGTCTCCGGTGCATGCTTCGCGAGGGCCGAGGATCGCGAAGTCCACGCCCGCCGCCAGAAATAGTTTCGCGGTCGAGATTGCGCCCTTGCGCGCTCGTTCGTCGAAGGCGGGAGCGCAGCCGACCCAGAAGAGGACGTCCGGTGCGGGATCGCCCGGCTGCAGCACGCGAACTCCAAGTCCGTCGGCCCAATGGGTGCGGTCGGCCTGCGGCTTGCCCCAGGGATTCGATGAGCGGTCGACGTCTCGCAGCATCGTTCCGGCTTCTTCCGGAAATCTTGACTCGACCATCACCAGGTTGCGGCGCAGGTCGATGACGTGGTCGATGTGCTCGATGCCGACCGGGCATTCGCGCACACACGCGCCGCACGTCACGCAGTCCCACACGATGTCGTCGGTCACGGCATTCGGGACGATCGGCGGCGGCGAATACGAGGCATCTGCGAGGGCCTTCGGGCCTTCCGCCATCGCCTGGTCGCGAATCGCCATGATCAGCAGCTTGGGCGACAGCGCCTTGCCGGTCGCGTAGGCGGGGCAAACGTCCTGGCATCTTCCGCACTCGGTGCACGACATGGTGTCGAGGGTCTGCTTCCAGGTCATATCCGTGACCCGCGCCGAGCCGAACCGCACATCCGCCTCGGGCTGCTCGAAGTCGATCGGCTCGAGCCGGCCGCGGGCGCGCGTGCGTCCGAAGTAGACGTTGAAGGCCGCGACGACGATGTGCAGATGCTTGGAGTAGGGCAGGTAGACGAGGAAGCTGAGGATGATCAAGACGTGGGCCCAAACCGCGGCCCGCTCCAGGTATTGAACCAGCGGCCCATGCAGAAGTTTTGCGATCGAGCCCGAGATGGGCGCCCAGCTCGCGGGATAGTCGTTGAATCCCAGCGCGATCTGCGAGGAATGCCACAGAAACAGGGTCATGACGATGCCGGCGATCATGGCCAGGATCAAGTCAGCCTCGCCGATGTGGCTGCCCACAAAGCGCTTCGGTCGCTGCACTTTGCGGATGACGAACGCGGTGATGACGCCAAGGAGCACCAGCAGCGCGAAGACGTCGACGAGAAGCGCGTACCAGCCCTGGGCGCCCAGCCACGGCAGGGTCGCGTGCGGGTCGACCGCGCCGATCATCGCGATGAGGATCGTCGGGAACAGGACGAGGAATCCCCAGAAGATCGCGGCGTGCATCAAACCCGGCAGGAGGCGCTGCAGCAGCTTGCTCTGCCCGACCACCACGACCGCCTCGGCCTTCGCGCGCGCAGGCACATCACCGAAACGCGCCGCCGGCTTGCCGGCGCGAACCAGGCGATAGAGCAACATGGCTCGGCGGCTGAACAGGAAGCCCGAGATGACGAGTGCGGCGGCGAACGCGACGACGTCGATCGCGATCAACGTCGGTCGCGAATCTCGGCCGAGATTGCCGGCACGATCTCCTTCAGGTCTCCGACCACCGTGTAGTCGGCGTTTTGCATCATCGGCGCCTGGGGATCGGAATTGATCGCGAGGATGCGCTTGGCCCCTTTCAGCCCGGCCATGTGCTGCGTGGCGCCGGAGATTCCACAGGCGATATAGACCTCTGGCGCGACCTTGGTCCCGGTCTGTCCCACCTGGTCGGTGTGCGGCCGCCAGCCCGCGCTCGTCACCGCGCGCGAGCATCCCACCGCCGCGCCGAGCAGGCCTGCGAGCTCGTCGATGATCGCGAAGCCCTCTTTTGAGCCGACGCCCCGCCCGCCGCTCACGATCACCTTTGCCGTCGTGAGCGACACGCCGCCGCTCGACGGCGCGACGTGGTCCGACACATGGACCGCGAGGTCGCGTTCAGCGAGGCGGGCCACCAAGGTCTGGATGTCAACATCGGTGGGCTCGGGGCCCGCTTCGATGGGCACGGTGTGCGGCGCCACCGTGATCAACGGCCGGGGGCTGCTCAATCGTGCCTCTTCGAGCAGGCTGCCTCCCCAACGCTGCCGCGTCACCATCACCGGATCTCCCGGCGCGGCGTCCACGCAGTTCGCCGCCATGGGTAATCCCATCCGCGCCGCCAGGCGGGCCATCACGTCATTCCCACGCTCCGTGCCGGCCGCGAAGACAGCAGCAGCCGAGACCTCCTCCGCCGCCATCTGCAAAACCGCGGCCACGGCGTCCGGAGCAAACGGGTCCACGACGTTCATGTGCACTGCGTGCAGCGACTGTCCGAACCTGCGGGCGAGAGTGAGGGTCTGACGTGAGGCATCGCCTGGCTCCATCAGCACAAGAGCGTTCACAGGACGCCCGCCTTGCGCAGCATCTCGACCACCGCGGGCGCCGCGGCGGCTCCGCCGCCCAGTGATTCGGCGCGCCGGCCCTGGCCGGCCGGCACCGCAAGGCTCGCCAGCTCCAGGCGCGCGGCCTGCCGCGTTGGCGAATTGACCGCCACCGGCTTGCTGCGCGCGCGCATCTTGCCGGGCACTGAGGGATAGCGCGGCAGGTTCAGGCCCTCCTTCACGGTCAGGACGGCCGGGAGCGCCACGACGTAAACGTCGCGGCCGCCTTCGACCTCCTGCTCGCAGCTCACGTCCTTGCCCTCGACGGTGATCTTCTTCAGGCCGGTCACGCAGGGACGCGCGAGCGCGTACGCAACGCGGATCCCGACCTGGAAGCCCCCGGAGTCGGCGGACTCGTTGCCGAAAAAGATGACGTCGAAGGGCCCGTTGGCCGCCTCGTCGGCGCGGATCGCCTCGGTGATCGCATGGGCCGTGGCCTCGCCATCCCATTCCTGCCCGTCCGTCTGTAGATGAATCGCGCGGTCGATGCCGAGTGCCATGGCATCGCGGAGCTGCTCGACCGCCTCAGGCGGCCCGAGTGTCAGCACTACGGAATCGCCTTTGTTCGACTCGATCAGGCGCACTGCCTCCTCGACTCCGCACTCCTCGTGCGGGCTCATCGTGAATCCGAGATGGCGCGTGTCGATGGCGCGCGAATCGTCCGTGAGCACGATTCGGCCTCCGGTGATCGGCACCCGCTTGATCGTCGCGAGAACCCTCACGAACGAATTCGCAGATTCTCGGGGTCGAACAGCGGCGCGGCACCGGCCACGGCGACGGTCACGGGATAACGCTCGCCCATGTAGTCGACTGCGAGCTTCTCGCCTACCACCGCGTGCTCGGGAGGCAAGTAGGCCATCAGGATGTGCTTTCCGATCGACGGCCCGGCGCCCGCGCTCGTCACGTACGACCCGCGTCCGCGCCGGTCCACGATCCGCTTGCCGTCGCGTGTGAGGATCGGTTCGCGGCCGAGCATGTAGCGCTTCTCGCCGGAGCGCGAACGGTGGTCGTCGACTGTCAGCGAGCACATGACGGCCGCGGGCTCTTCTGAGCGATGCCTGAGGTGAGCCGCCTTGCCGATGAAGTCCTCATCCTTGACGCGCGGGGCCGTCATGCCCGCCTCGACCACGTTGTACTCGGTCTCGAGCTCATTGCCGTGGGCGCGGTAGGACTTCTCGAGCCGTCCCGTCGTGCCGTACACGCCGATCCCGCACGGCGTGAGCCCGTGTGGCTTTCCGGCTTCCCAGAGCAGGTCCCAGAGCTTCAATCCCTGGTCGATTGGGATGTACAGCTCCCAACCGAGGTCGCCGACGTACGAGATGCGGGAGGCCAGCACGCGAAGCGTGTCCACCTCGATCGTCCTGCACGTCCCGAACTTGAAGCCCTCGTTGCTGATGTCATCCGACGTCAAGCTCGCAAGGATGTGGCGCGCCCGCGGGCCCCACAGCCCGATGGTTGTCATCGACGATGTGAGGTCGAAAAGCTGCGTCGAGCCGTCAGCGGGAAGGTTGTCGCGGAACCATTTGCGGTCCGACATGCCGGCTGCGCCTCCGGTGACGACCCGGAACCGTTCCTCGCCCAGACGCATGATCGTGAGGTCCGACTTAAAGCCGCCGTTCAGGCTGAGCACCGGCGTGTAGACGACGCGCCCCACTGGCGCGTCCATCTGCCGCAGCGCCACGCACTGCACGGATTCCAAAGCACGCGGGCCGGCGATGTCGAAGATCGTGAAGGCGGAGAGATCGAACAGGCCGGCGCGCTCGCGCATCGCCAGGTGTTCTGCATTGATGATCGGAGACCACCAGCGCGATTCCCATTCCGCGGTGCGCCGGGTCACGCGGTCGCCGAACTCCTCGAGCAGCGGCGCGTTCGACTCGTACCACTGCGGCCGCTCCCAACCGGCCGCCTCGAAGAAAGTCGCTCCAAGCTCCTTCTCTCGCTCGTAGAAGGGAGCCAGGCGCACCCTGCGGTTGGTGGCCCATTGCTCGCTCGGGTGGACGATGCCGTAGGTCTTGTTAAAACCCTCCGCGGCCCTCGCGCGCACGTGCGCGCGCGTCTTCTGGTGTTCGTGAAAGCGGGCGATGTCAGACGAGTGGAGGTCGATCTCGGACTCTCCATGGACCATCCACTCGGCCATCGCCTTGCCGCTGCCCGGGCCTTCCTTGACCCAGACCGCCGCGGCGGCCCAAAGCCCCTTCACGTCCGGGGACTCGCCCAGCACCGGCATGCCATCGGGCGTCAGCGAAAGGATGCCGTTGATGGCGTACTTCACGCCGACCGACTCGTCGCCCACGATCTCAGGCATCAGCTCGAGCGCGTGCTGCATCTGCTCCTCGAAGTCCGCCTGGGTGAAGGGAAACTCGGTCGGGGAGAGAGCCGCCTGCTCGATCGGCGGTATGTCCTCTGGGTCGTAGAGGATCGGGCGGTGCGCGTAGGAGCCGATCTCCAGGTCACCGCCGGCCTGGCGCTCGTACATGTTGGTGTCCATGTCGCGCACGATCGGGTGCTCGATGTCGCTCTTGGCGCCCTTGAAACGCGGCACCGGCCCGACGTCGATCATCTGGTGCACCGCGGGCGTGAGCGGGATGTGGGCGCCGGCCATCCGCGCGACGCGCGGGCTCCAGACTCCGCACGTGATGACCACCGTCTCGACCTCGATGTCTCCTTCGGTGGTGCGTACGCGGCGGACGTGCCCGTGCTCGACGTCGATGCCCGTAACCTCCGTCTTCGGCGCTACCAAGAGCGCCCCGGACGCCTGGCCGTGCTCGCGCATGAGGGTCCCCATGCGCAGCGAGTCGACCACCCCTACCCCCGGCGTGTAAAAGCCACCCCGGATGATCGACGCGTCGATGTACGGCACTAGCTCCTTCACCTGGGCCGGCGTGACAAGCGAGACGGGCGCGATTCCCCACGACTCGGCCGACGCCATTCGGCGCGTGAGCTCCTGCATCCTCTCGTTCGTCCGGGCGACCTCGATACCGCCGGACTGGATGAAGACCTCTTTCTCCTTGTACTGGCGGACGCTGTCCATCGTCAGAGCGGTCATCTCTTTCGAGTGGTCGACCAGGTAGATGAAGTTCGAAGCGTGGCCAGTCGAACCGCCCGGGTTGGGTAGCGGGCCCTTGTCGAGCAGCACGATGTCGCGCCAGCCGAGCAGGCCGAGGTGATAGGCGACGCTGTTGCCGACGATGCCGCATCCAATGACGACGCACCGCGCGTGGGTCGGAAGGCCTGCCATCGCTACTCTGGCTGGTAGGGGGACCGGACCTCTTCCGGCAGCTCGTACCACTGCATGCGGTCGCCCACCTGCGCGCGCAGCTTCCACTTGAGCGGTTTGGGTTGCGCCTCGACCGCCTTCCACAGCTGGTCGAGCCTCGTGCTGACGAGCTCGCGATCCACATCCAGCTCGGGGAGCGTCGCGCGCAGCTTCTCGGTGTTGACCTGCAGCGTGCGGTACATGCCCCAGTCGTCGGCTGCCACCCGCGCGACGTAGCCGGCATCGATCACTTCCTCCCCTCGGCCGGTCTCGACCGGGTGGTCGAGCACCAGCGCGACTAGGTCCACGAGATCCTTGCGGTTCATCTCGTAGATCTGCAGCTTGCTCAGCAAGAGGTCGGAAGGGCTGGCGCAGGGACCATCGTGGTCGAGTCGCCCGCGCAGGTCGATCACGTGCGACATCCTGAAAACGTCGATGAACACGTCGACCTGGCGCCCGTTCTGCGGGTCGAAGAAGTACAGCCGGCGGTCTCCCTGCATCAGGTTGAAGCGCTCGTTCGCCTCGTAGCCGAGGCCCGGGAAGAACTCGAGCGCTACTTTGCGATCGCGCTTCTCCATCGCGTAGTCGAGGTCGCCGTACTTCCGCTTCAGCGGCGCCTTGTGCGCGCTGGGCGAATGAATGTGAATCCCAGCGCCGCCCAGGAGCTTGAGGCCCAACTTCTTTGTCTTCGCCGCCTCGGCGATGCGTCCCGCCTCCTCGATAGGGTCTTCCAGGGGACGCTGCGTCACAAGGCCTCGATCTCGATCACGATCGTCTTGAGGTCCGTCATCTGTTCGAGCGCGAAGTGACCGCCGACGCGCCCAATGCCGCTCTTCTTGCCGGCGCGGCCGCCGAACGGCAGGTGAGCCTCCCAGTAGTTCGTCGACTCGTTGATGTTGACCCACCCGGTTTCGAGGCCATCGGCGAACCGCAGCGCTCGTGAGAGGTCTTTCGTGTAGACCGCGCCGAGCAGGCCATACGGCGAATCGTTGGCCAGCGCCAGCGCCTGCTGTTCGTCGCGGAACTTGATGATCGGGGCGATCGGTCCGAAGGTTTCCTCCTGGCTCACCCGCATCGATGGCTCGACGCCGTCGAGGATGGTCGCGTGGTAGTAGAGGCGCGTCGGAAAGCCGGTCGCGCGTTCGCCGCCCAGGATGAGCTTCGCGCCATGCTTCACCGCGTCCGCGATGTGCTCGTCCATCTTCGTCGCAACGCCCTCGTTGTTCAGCGGTCCAAGGGTCGTGTCCGGCGCGAAGGGGTCGCCCAGGCGCAGCGCGCGGGCGGCGTCGGCCAGACGAGCGACGAACTCGTCGCGGACGGTTTCCTCGACAAGGATCCGCTCGCCGGCCGTGCAGCTCTGGCCCGCGCAGAGATAGCAGCCGACGATGGCGCCTGCCACGGCGTGGCCGAGGTCGGCGTCGGCGAACACGACCATCGGGCCGTTGCCACCGAGCTCGAGCATCACGTGCTTGCCCGCCGCCCGACGCGCGACCGACGCTCCCGTCTCTGTCGAGCCGACGAACGCGACTCCATCCACCAACGGATGCCCAGCGACCTCGTCCCCCACCTCCGCGCCCGGGCCAGTCACGAGGTTGACCGCGCCGGCGGGGAAGTCCGCCTCCGCAAGGCATTCCATCAAGGCGACCGAGATGACGCTCGTGGACGTGGCCGGAGTCCAGACCACTGTGTTGCCCGCCGCGAGCGCCGGAGCGATGAGTTCCGCCGCCATAGTCAGCGGCCAGTTCCAAGGGGTGATGATCCCGTACACACCACGCGGATAATGCCGGGCGAGCACGAGCTTGCTCGGGCTGGCAGACGGGAGGACGCGGCCTTCGAGCCGCTTCAGGTCCTCGGCCGCGATCCGGAAGTACTCGGCCGCCTCGTCGACCTCGCCCAGCGCTTCCGCGAACAGGGGCTTGCCCTGGTCGAGCGTCAGCAGGTGGCCGAGCTCTTCGCGGCGCTTCTCGATCGCCTCCGCGATGCGGTGCAGGCGCCTGGAGCGCTCAAAGCCCTTCAGAGCGGCCATCGCTGAGCGCGCCTTGTGGGCGGCTTCGACCGCACGCTTGGCGTCGGCGCGCGTGCCTTTCGGAACCTGGGCGATTACCTCGCCGGTGGCCGGGCTCGTGGCCTCGAAGAGCTCGCCGCTTTCCGATTCAGTCCATTTCCCGTCGACGAACATCTTCTTCATAGACCGGGCGACGTCGGTGGTCATGAGTTCCTGACTCCATTCGGATGGGCATCGAAAGCCTGCTTGTAGATTCGGCGGTAGGCGGCGGCATCGACGTCGCGCGGGTTGCCGACGGTCTGTGGGTCGGCGAATGCCTTGTCGGCGAGCATGGGGATCTCGTCCTCGGCGAAGCCAAGCTGCTGCATGCCGGGAATCTCGACGTCTTTGGTCAGCTGGTGGACGTACTCGACAGCCATCTCGGCGGCGCGAAAGGTCGACACACCGCGCGTGTCAAGCCCGAAAGCCACAGCCATCCGCGCAAACCGTTCCGGTTCGCCCGAGTGGTTGTACTCCATCACCGGCCCGAGCAGCCGCGCGGTCAGCGCACCGTGCGGCGCGTCGTGCACGCCGCCCGCGGTCTGGCTCATGGCGTGCGCGGCGCCGGCGGAGTCGGTCCCGTATGCGAGACCCGCCAGCATGGCGGCCGCGCTCATGTGATACCGCGCCTCCAGGTTGTTGGCCTGCGAGAAGGCGACTCGCAGGTAGCGCGCGACGTACTCCATCGCGAGCAGCGCCACGGCGTCGGTGAACGGCTGGTGATACACCATCGTGAAGCACTCGACCGCGTGGGCCAGCGCGTCCATCCCGGTGCCGGCCGTGACTCCCGCGGGGAGTTTCACAGTCAGCTCGGGGTCGATCAGCGCAACCCACGACGCGATGTCAGGCGTGCCGCCGACGTTGAACTTGATCTTGCGCTTCGGGTCGGTGATGACCGCCCATAAGGTGACCTCGCTGCCGGTCCCCGCCGTCGTCGGAACGGCGATCATGGGCGGGATACGCGAACGGATCGGGGTATGCCCCCACTCGTAGTCGACGACGCTGCCGTCGTGCACGGCGACCACGCCGATGCCCTTGGCGGTGTCCATCGAGCTGCCGCCGCCGATCGCCACGAGCCCGTCGCAGCCCTGGGCGCGGTATTCCGCCGCGCCTGCGTCTACCAGCTCGACGCCCGGGTTTGCCTTGACCTTGTCGAATACCACCGGCTCGACGTCTGAGCCGCGCAAGGCTTCGAGCGCGGTGTCCAGCAGGCCCGCCGCCTTGACGCCGGCGTCGGTGACGAGCAGCGGCCGGCGCATGCCGAGAAGGCTCGCCTCGCGGCCGAGCTCTTGGATCGCGCCAAGGCGCTGCACGAGGCGGGTCGGGCTCTGATAGGTCCGGAGTGTGTATTCCAGCATGGGTTACAAACGGTGGCCGCCGGGCATCAGCCCGGCGGCCCTGGAACTGCTATTCAACCGGAATCTCGTGGTGGATGCGGGCAAGGTCGATACCCTGGCGCCTTCGCACCACGCGAGCGACAACGTAGATGACGACGGCCACGATGTAGGTCGCCAGGAAGTAGTACACCGAGTTGGGTGTTGACGAGAAGGTGGTGCCGTAAAGATCGGCCGCGTTGAAGGACCACTCCCAGAGCATGAAAAGCAGGAACGCTCCGGTGATGACTCCGACGATGGTGATCGCCGGAAT
>DATMKM010000121.1:0-35683 GCA_035571315.1 Candidatus Acidiferrum sp. | reverse complement strand
GAGCACGCTGTGAGTTGCTCAGGACCTCGGCGTCGTCCGCCGGCACGCCGTTGACCAGGAGATAGGTCCGGACCTCCTTGACGAGGTGCTCGAGCTCGACATACCTCGGGTGCACTAAAGGCACCTCAAGCCGGTGGATGTAGAGGTCCGCCATCTCTTTACCTGCCAGGCTGCCGGCGGCGCCGTAGTGGTCGGGGTGGATGTGGGTGATCACGAGCTTGCGCAGCCGCTTTGCGCCGATCTCGCCAATCGCGGCCTTGATGGTCGCGACCGACTCGTCTGAATTCATACCGCAATCGAGCAGGTCGGCCTCGTCGCCGTCGGCAAACAGGAACACGTTGACCAGCCCGTCTTCGAACGGGATCGGAAGCCTGAGCTCGAAGACTCCCTTGGCCACTTCGGTCAGGCCTTGCCCGGTCAGCACCTCAGCATTGTCGCGGCTAACATGAGATCGATCGCGGCGGCTAAGTCCAGGAGAAGGGAATGTCTGAAGTCCAGTTGTCACCAGAGCAGATCATCGAGGCGCTTCCGCAGTACCTCATCCCCGAGAAGGCCGGCACCACCAATGCGACCATTCAGTTCGACCTGTCGGGTGACGGCGGCGGGAAGTGGTGGATGAAGATCCACGACGGGAAGGCCGAGACCGGCAAGGGCGACGCGCCCGCGCCCGCCAACCTCACGATGCTCGCCGACGCCGGCGATTGGGTGAAGATAGCGACAGGGAAGCTCGACGGTACGGCGGCTTTCATGCAGGGGAAACTCAAGATCAAAGGCGACATGGGCCTGGCCATCAAATACCAGTCGCTGTTCAAGCGCCCTACCTGATTCAACTCCCACCGCGGGGAGACGTGCGCCGTGCCCAACCTTCCTAGAAAGCGAATATCCAGGTGTCGAGCCTGGCGGACATGGGGCTCTCGAGATCCAGCAGGCCGGTGTGCAGGTCCAGGATCACGACGTGGTTGGGTGTGAGCGCGATGCGGCGCCCGTCCGGCAGGCGCGCCGCTTGCAACGCGTTGCCCCATGCGATCGGCTCCAGGATTGAGGCCGGCAGCTGGTTGGCCGCCATCCAGCTCACGAGATCGGTCGACGTACCTCGCTCGTAGGTCGAGATGATCATGAAAGCGAACTGGCCCGAGCAAGGGCTCGCCGAGGGAAGCGGGGATGGAGAGCCCTGGACAGGCGAGACCGACGGGTTGGGGCAGGCGACCGGGACATCCGGGGCGTAGGTGATGTCGAAGGCAAGGTCCAGCCCCGGCGGATTCGTGCTTGGCTGCGCTCTCTCTTGGTACCTCCAACCGCCCGGGTAGCAGAACCCCCAACCGGCCTGAGGGTCCTCGAAAGGGTGGTCCCCAGTTGGACACTTGAGATTGCTCCCGATCTGCGCTACGCTCGGCACCGGTCGAGATGTCGGCCCGGTCTGGCAACCGGCGAGCATCAGGACCACGGCCACGGTGGCAAGCGTTTTGACGGGGGATGGCAGCGGGGACGGCATCAGGCGACATATTGTGCGCGACCGGGTACGCGTACCGGTGCGTGCGTTGTGTCTGACGAATCCAAACGTCACCTGGCCGGTAAGTCAGTTTGGAGGGGGTTTGTCAATGGCAGTTCGAAAGCGACCAGACAATGCTCCGGAGGAGAGGTTGGAAGCCGACCGGCGGCAGCTCGAGCTCCTGGCAGCCCAGTGCGGCGAGGAGGCGGGGCTCCACAGGCCTCTGAACGACGTAACGGGCGGCGTGATCACCGGAATCCCCGAGGACACCGACCTGGCCCAGGCCCTGTCGGACCGCGAGACGACCGACCTCCTGGTGCACCTCCTGGATCAGAATCGCGAACAGGTGGAGCGAGCGCTGGAGCGCCTGAGACAGGGGGCCTACGGCGTGTGCGAAGGCTGCGGCCGGCGCATCCCATCCGAGCGGCTGAGGTATCAACCTGCTGCCACGCGGTGCGTCGAATGCCAGGGCCAGTGGGACCGCCTCAACGGACGTACCGCCTAGCGTTCTCCCTCTCCCCACAGGGCGCCGGTCGGGAAAGAACTAAGCCTGCTTTCTCGGCCGACCCAAGAACCCGGCAGCGCCCAGCGCCAACCCCGCCACGACCATCGCGCTGCCGATCCAGAACCACTTTGGGTCGTTGGTCATGATGCTGCCAGGGATGTAGCCGAGGCCCTGGCCCGCGAACACCGCGCCCGTAAGCACGATCAACACGCCGATCACGCCGACAGCAACCCTCACGGCCAGTGATTACCCGCCCTGGTTACCCGACTCCGCCGTACACCACCGATTTCTCCTCGGTGTACTGCAAGAAGGCTTCCACGCCGTGCTCCTTGCCGAAGCCCGACTGCTTGGTCCCGCCGAATGGCAGCTCGTCGTGCGCGATCACCAGCGCGTTCACCCACGTGTAGCCGGCCTCTAGCTCCTGCACCGCACGGTGCGCGGATGCCATGCTCCCCGTCCAGATCGACGAGCCGAGCCCGAACTGCGTGTCGTTGCCGAGCCGGATCCCCTCGTCCAGGTCCTTGATCCTCCGCACCGGCAGGGCGGGACCGAAGACCTCCTCCGTCCACATGCGTGCGCCGTCCGGCACGTTCTCGAGGATCGTCGGTTCGATGAACCATCCCTTGTCGTAGTCACCGCCCTTCGGGCGTCCTCCGCCGTATACGACGGTGGCCCCGCGGTCGACCGCGTCCTTGATCTGGGCCTCGACCTCAGCGCGCTGCGTCTCGGTGTGCATCGGTCCCATGCGGCTGTCTTTGTCGAGGCCGTTTCCGGGCTTCAGCTTGGAAGCGCGCGCGATGAGCTTCTCCATCAGCGCGTCGTAGACGCCTTCCTGAACGAAAAGCCGCTTGGTGGAGAGGCACTGCTGGCCGCAGTTGAAAAACCGACCGACCGAGATCGCGCGCGCGGCGCCCTCGAGGTCGGCGTCGTCCAAGACGATGCACGGGTCACTGCCGCCAAGCTCCAGTGTGACCTTCTTCAGTTGCTCGGCCGCCTTGGCCATCACGCGTTTGCCGGTGGGCGTCGAACCGGTCAGCGCGATCTTGCGGATCAGCGGGTGTTCGACGATGGCCTCCCCGGTGGCCTGGCCGAGCACGACGTTCACGACACCCTCGGGCAGACCACCTTCGATCAGGGCTTCGATGCAAGCGAGGGTCGACAGGGGTGTGGTGCTGGCGGGCTTGAGCACGACGGTGTTACCGGCTGCGATCGCCGGTGCAACCTTGTTGGCCGCGAGTGTGAGGGGAAAGTTCCAGGGCACGATCGCGCCGCATACGCCTATGGCCTTGCGCACCACCAGCCCGTACGTGGTCGTGTCGGGCAGCTTCACGTGCTGGCCGTGCACCTTGTCCGCCAGGTCGGCGAACCAGCCGATGTTCTCGCCGAAGCGCTTGGCTTCGAGCCGGGACTCGAGCAGCGTCTTGCCCTGCTCCTTGGTCAGGATCACGGCGATCTCCTCGATCTTTGTGAGCATGTGCTGCGCGGCCTTGTGCAGGATCTCGCGCCGCTGGTTGGCCGGGAGCCTGGACCAGGTCTGAAAAGCTTTGTGCGCCGCCTGGGCGGCCTTGTCTACATCGGCGGGCCCGCCGGCGGGGACCACATCTACGACCTCGCCGGTCGCCGGATTGCGGACCTCGTACGTCTTCCCGGACGCCGCCTTGGCCCTGTCGCCTTCGATGATCATCGTCGCCATTCGTGGGGCACCCCTCTTCGGTTGGATTTCGTCAGTGCTTCAATTATCGGCGTCGGCGGAAGCGGGGGTTGGAGGGTCATGGCATGGCGGTGAGGCTTGAGAAGGACGGCGGCGTCGGAATCATCGTGCTCGACAAGCCGCCGGCCAACAGCTACGACTACGCCTTCCTGCGTGAGTTCGCTGGCGCGATCGACGATGCGCGCATCGACCTGACCATCAAGTCGGCCATCGTTGTGACGAGCGCATCCGAGAGATTCTTCTCCGCCGGCGCCGACGTGGCCGTGTTCGCCGGCGGGTCGCCCCGCTCGCGTTTCATGCTGGCGCTCCTCGCTCACGAGACGTTTCGCAAGCTGGAGAACACGCCGCTCGTGTTCATCGCCGCGATCTCGGGGCACTGCCTGGGCGGCGGTCTCGAGCTGGCGCTCGCGTGCGACCTGCGGTTCGCCGCGGAGGGCTCGTACCAGATCGGCCTCCCGGAGGTGAACCTCGGGTTGTTTCCCGGATCGGGAGGGACGCAGCGCCTGCCGCGCCTGGTCGGGCTGTCCAAGGGCCTGGACATGATCGCCAACGCGACCACGCTCAAGCCGGCCGACGCCAAGGAAGCGGGCATCGTCGACCGGATTTATCCGGACGCGGCCACCTGCCGGGCGGCCGCGATCGAGTACGCGGCCAAGCTCGCAGCCGGTCCAGGTGTCGCGATCGGCCACGCGAAGCTCGCGATCACGCAGGGCTACGGCGGGCCGCTCGACCTGGGACTCGCCATCGAGCGCGAAGCTATCGGTCGGGTGTTCGTGTCCGAGGACGCGGACGAGGGCATCAAGGCCTTCCAAGAAAAGCGAAAGCCGGAGTTCAAGAGCCGCTAAGCAAAATGCAGCTCAAGCCTCTGTACACGGTTCGATTTCGGTATCACGCCGATTGGGAGGTCGGCCTCACGGGCAAAGGGGGACGCGAGGAGCGGCATTTCTACCTTGCCGAGGGTGACTGCACCGGCGCGCTCGCCGGGCGGTTTCGGGGCGCGAATCATCCGCGGCGCCGCACCGACATGAGCTTCACCCCGGACTTTCAAGGCGTGATCGAGACCGGCGACGGCGCCGTCGTCATGTTTGACTACCAGGGCTACGGCCGCGCGTACCCACCGGGCAAGCGGCAAATCGTTTGTGCCGCGTGGCATACGACGGATCACGAGAAGTACATATGGCTGAACGACGCGATCTGCATCGGTTCAGGCGAGGTGCGGGTTCCCGACATGCCGCCCGGCCAGCTCAAGCAGATCGACGTTGAGCTGGTGATTGACTTCAGCGAAGTGATCTGGGAACCGCCTGCGGATTAAGGCTGATCGTGATAGGCTCTCGCCCACGAATCAAAGGAAGGAGGTGGCGTTCGAATGACTGAGCTTGAATTGACCGTTTTCCGGCCGTCGGCCGCCTCCGGAGCACACTCCTAACCAGGAGCTCATCCTCCGCCGGGCGGACCGATACCGCCCACCCCGTTTTGTTGTCCGGAGGATTCGGCGTTGTCCATTTACTTCAACCGCCAGCTCGCAGCGCTGGGCTGGGATTCCTACTTCGACGAAAAGTTCAAACACCTCGCCTCTCTTGCGGGAGTTCCCGCGCGCGTGGTCGCGGACTACGGTGTCGAGTGCCTCGTGCACGATGGGGTCGACTCGAGTCGTGCCGCGGTCGGGCGTCACCTACGGCACGACGGAGCGACCATGCCGGCCGTCGGCGATTGGGTGTCGGTGCTCAAGAGCGAGCCGGTCGGGGCGATCCTCGGTGTCGTGGAGCGGAGGACCGTGTTTGCCCGCAAAGCCCCTGGGACGGAGACACGCGTACAGGTACTGGCCGCGAACGTCGACGTCGCGTTCGTGGTCGCCGCAGCGACAGACGTCAACGTGCGACGGATCGAGCGCTACCTAACGGTCGCGTGGCAAAGCGGAGCGGTCCCGATCGTGCTGCTCACGAAGGCGGATATCGCCGAGTCTCCTGACGAGCTTCGCGCCGAGCTCGAGGCCGTGGCGATGGGAACGCCGGTCATCGTCACCAGCGCGGTGACAGGCGATGGGATCGACGAGATATTGCGAGAGCTGCAGCCGGCGCGAACCGGTGTGCTGCTTGGACCATCGGGCGCAGGAAAGTCGACTCTGATCAACCGGATCGTCGGCTCGGATCTCATGCGCACGCGCCTGATCCACCGCTCGGGCGAAGGGCGTCACATGACAAGCCACCGGCAGCTGGTGCAGCTGCCGCAGGGAGGGATGATCATCGACACGCCCGGCTTGCGCGAGGCGCAGCTGTGGGAGGGCGAAGAGGCGCTGGTCAACGTCTTCCAAGACATCGAAGAGCTGGCGCTCACGTGCAGGTTCACGGATTGCGCGCATGCCACTGAGCCGGGGTGCGCGATCAAGGCCGCGCTGGAGGCGGGAACTCTCGACGCGGAGAGGTTCCGGAGCTATCGCAAGCTCCAGAGGGAGCTGCGCGCTGTGGCGGCCAAGACTGACGCGCGCATCAGGCTCGAGGAGCGCAAGAAGTGGAAGCAGATCTCGGTCGCGAACAAAGTCCGCGTCCGGTTCTGAGCAAGGAGGGGGCCTGGCTCGGGCGCCAGGCCCCGCTTGAAGGGGGAGGAAGCTATTGGGTGGCGGTGGCGGGCGCCGCGGTGCGGCGGAGGCCGTCCCAGAACGGGATGTAGCCCTTGGAGATGCGGTCGATCACCTTGTCGGCCTGAGCCTGGGTGATGACCTTGTGGTCGACGAGGGCGGCCAGGCGCGGCTTAACGCTGGCGATGAGCCTTGTTGCGAACTGATCTTTGGTCATGCCCTTGTCCCGAGCGAGGTCAGCGACTTTCTGGCCCTTCCTCAGGTCGGCGCGCAGCGTCTTGGGCGAGATGCCTAGGACGTCTGCCTCGGACTCGAAGACGGCACGGGCGATGGCGCGGCGATCGGTCCGGTCGTGGGCAGCGGGGGCCGTGGTGGACGCGGATGGTGCCGGAGTCGGGGTCGGGCCGGCGGCCTGGACTACGCCAAGGCCCAAGATGGCCGCGGCGGCGGCGGCGCCTGCGGCCTTGACGGCGACTGCTACTAACGGGGTCATGTCGAACACCTCTTTTCGTTATTCGATCCCTTGTTGGATCGACGATCACGATGAGGTCATGGTGTCAGGGGGTCATTGGGGCGCGGTCAGTCTTTTGTAATCGTGCTCCGCGGCGGCAGCGGGTGCTTCGGCTGGTAGATGCCCAGGGTTCCACCGCCAGGTAGCTCGAGGTGTGCGAGGCGTCCCCAGCGAAGATCGTCGATCGGTCCCTTGAAAACGACTCCTTTGGTCTCGAGGTCGGCGATCGTCGCTTCCAGGTCGTCGCACATCAGGTAGAGCTCGTGATGCGATTCGCCGTCGGGGTGGAAGGCGACCTCGGCGGGTGGCAGGGCGAAGATCAACCAGCCGTGCCCCGCGTCGACCGAGTCGAATCCGAAGATGTCCTTGAAGAAGTTGCGGTCGGCTTCGGCGTCCTGCGAGTAGACGATCACGTGGGCGCCGGTGATCACCGGTGCAGTCTAGGCCAGCCGAGAAGGACTGGGCAGAAGGAGTTGGGGCGGGCCTCGCGTGGTCCGGAAGCCTGGCTGGAAGGTGGCCGCGAGTCTTCAATTCCTGCCGCCGGCGAGGGTTTTGATGCGGCGAGTGCGCCGACCGGGGATGCGCGGGGCGGCCTCAGGCAGACCTCGTCCAGAACCCCTCCGGGTCGAAACGCCGCGTCGCAGTCAGCTCAGGTTCGGTTGGCGGCGGTGTTTCGGGCACGTCCCCGGCGGGCTTGAGGTCCCATCCCGTTTCAGCACGCACCTCATCGACGGAATGTCCGGGATGAACCGATGCCAGGTATGCCTCTCCTCCCAGCTCCGGGAAGCGCAGGACGCACAGAGTCGTGATGATCGCCACAGGGCCGCCGCCCAGCAGTCCGTTTCGTTTCCGCCAATGAGGAGTGCCGTCGCCATAGCCCGGTGACGTGATGAACGACACTCGGTCGACCAGGCGCCTTCGCTCGTGTCTCAGCAGCGTCACCCAGCGCCGGCTCAGGATGGCGATGTCGGCGCCCCCACCACTCCCTGGCAGCTTCACGTTCGGATGAGCCGGATCGCCGACATATGAAGTGTTCAGGTTCCCGAAACGGTCGACCTCGGCACCTCCAATGAAGCCCAGGTCAACGGATCCCTGTGCCATCAGGGCCATCACGTTCGACATTCGTGTCGCCCACAGCGCTCCCACAACGTTCGGCGGGTCGCCCATTGTGCCCAGGAATCCCGCCGCCGGCTGATCGCGCATCAGGCCGACCTCGAACAGGCCCCGTGCGCTCGGTGCGTGGGCGTTGCGCGCGACCGCGTAGGCGAGGATCGGCAGCCGCATGCCGACGAAGACGAGGTCGCCGTCCTGGATCTCGCGCGCGGCGACGGCCACCATCAACTCCTGCGGCGTGTAGCTACTCGAAGCCATAGTCCACAGGCTCCGACATTCGATGCTGGGAGACGCGCAACGTTGCGAGGTCAAGGTGCTGCAAGTAGGTGGCCCGGTCGGGAACTCCCATCACCCACCGCTCCAGCCAGGCCAGGTAGCCGTCAACCGAGCGCGACTGCTCCGCGTAATCGCGATAAAACGCGTGGTCTCTTTTGAAATATCCCTGAACAGGAGATGGGTGCGCGCCGCCAGGTTGGTGCACGACCGCGACCACCTTCGTTTCCGGGAACAGGATTCGATTCGGATCGCTCAGGATCACGTCGGGAGCGACGAGCTCTTCGCACGTGACGATCACTCGGCCGGCCGCCAGTCCGGCTTCTTCTGTGATGCCCAGCGGTCCCCATGCGTGCGCTCGGCCCGTCTCGTCCGCGCGCTGGACATGGACGATCGCGACGTCGGGTCGAACGGCCTGGACTTGCGCCAACCCGTCGACGGCGACCAATCCTGGATTGGTGGCGAGGATGTCGCTGCCCAGCAGCGTGCGCGTAGGCAGGCTCGGCACGTTCCACGCGGCGGCCCACAGGGCCAGCGAGATCGAGAAGTTCGAATGATCGCGGACCTCGAGCGAGCGCGGAATCCGTTCTTCGCACGCGCGGCGGTAGCAGTGCCCCAGGCCTTCTGAGACATTGCCGACCCACGCGGCAGTCACTTGGCGCACGCAGCCCGCACCGATCAGCTGGTCGAACAGCGCATCCGAGATTGGGCCCACCAGCTCGAGCTCTCGCCGACCTTGCCGGACCATCTCGTGCCCCGCGGCGAAGGGGATCAGAGGTTCGAGCGCCAGGCCGAGCGCGACAGTCGAGCCGTCAGGAACGAAGCGGTGGACGGCCTCCGCCATCGCCATGACCTTGCCCGCCATCGGCGTCGTGATTACTGTCCGATCGATTCGAGATACGAGCGGTGGTTGCGCTCCAGCTCCGGCATGGAGTCCCCACCGAATTTTTCGAGAAAAGCCTCCGCGAGCGTCAGCGCGACCACCGCCTCGCCGATCACTCCAGCCGCCGGCACCACGCACACGTCGCTGCGCTCGTAGTGCGCTTCCACCGGTTCCTTGCTGATCAGGTCGACCGACCACATCGGCTTCTTCATCGTCGAGATCGGCTTGATCGCGACGCGGAGGTCGATCGGCTCGCCGTTCGTCATGCCTCCGGTCAGGCCGCCGGCACGATTGGTGAGGTGCCGGAAACGTCCGCCCGCGTACTCGATCTGGTCATGAAAGTCGGAGCCGTGGCGCGCCGCACCCTGGAAACCGGCGCCGAACTCGACCCCCTTGATCGCGTTGATGGAGAGGATCGCCTGCGCGATGCGGCCGTCGAGCTTGCGGTCCCAATGCACGTAGCTGCCCAGGCCCGGAGGCACTCCGCGCGCCACGACCCGAAACGTGCCCCCGATCGTGTCCCCCAGCTCCGCGACGTGGTCGATCTCGGTGACCATCTGGGCGGAAGCGTCTGGGTCCGGACATCGCACTGGCGACTCCTCGATCTCCTGCACGGTCACGGCATCGGTGTTAACGCCGTCGTATCCGATGTCCACGCTGCCGATCGACTGAGTGAAGCTCAGGATCTCGATTCCGAAATGCGCCAGTAGCTTGCGGGCGACGCCGCCCGCCGCGACGCGTGTGGCGGTCTCGCGTGCGGACGAGCGCTCGAGCACGTTTCTGATGTCGGTGTGCCCGTACTTCAAGGCCCCAGCGAGGTCCGCGTGGCCGGGCCTGAGGCGCGTCACCGGCTTGGGCTCGTAGCCCTCCTTGGCGGCGGTCATCTGCGCGGTCCAGTTGACGTGGTCCTTGTTTTCGAGGACCAGGGTGATCGGGCTTCCGATCGTCACCCCACCGCGGACACCGCTGACGATGCGCGCGACATCGGTCTCAATTTTCTGGCGCCCTCCGCGCCCGTGGCCACCCTGACGGCGCGCGAGATCGCGACGCAGGTCCTCTTCGGAGATCTCGAGTCCCGCTGGAAGTCCGTCGATGATCACAGTCAGCTGCGGTCCGTGCGATTCGCCGGCGGTCAGCCATCTCAGCATTGAGGGGATGATAGGGCGAAGTGGGAAAAGCCCTTGACGCCGCCCTGATCGACGTCGGCGGCACCCTGTGGCCCAATTCGTGGCCGTTTCGCATTACCGACGGCGCCGGCAGACACCAGCGCGTGGCGGCCGCGATGCCCATGCTGGAAACGGCCGCAATCGACGCACTGGTCGCCGACTTGATCGAAAGCAGCCGCATCGGCGACGAGGCTCGAGTCATCTCCACGGAGACTCCGGACACGATCGCCGCGGCCGATGTGCTGATCACGGCGTCACTCGCGAGACGGGGCCTCGCAGGGGACGCTCTAAGCGTCGCGCGGATCAGGCGCGCGATGGCCCTGCCGGTCGCGGACCGCATGAAACCGCTGCCGGGCGCGATCGAGCTGCTCGTGGAGATCCGCGCGCTCGGGATGCGCAGCATTATCGCAAGCAACACTTACTGGCGCGACGCCGAGAGCTATTGGGAGGATTTCCGCTTGCTCGGGATGGGGGATTACGTGGACGCGATCGTCACCTCGGTCGACGCAGGCCACCTCAAACCGCACCCGGCGGTATTCGAGATGGCGATGCAAGTTGCCAAGAGCCCGCCTGAGCGCTGCGTCGTGATCGGCAATCGCGAGGAGAACGACATCGAGCCGGCGCTGGCCCTCGGGATGCGCACGATCCTCGTTTATCCCGACGACCCGAAGCCCGCCTCGAGCAGGGCGCACGCGGTTGCTCCGGACCTGTGGGAATGCGCTCGGGTCTTGAAAGCTATGCTCCACGACGGATGAAGCAGGAGGTGCTTCGCGACGTCGAGCGGGTGGTGGTGACACTCGATGTCAACGGCGAGCCCAAAGAGTTGCTGCTACCCGTCCACAAGACGCTCCTCGAGGTGTTGCGCGAGGACATGCAGCTGACCGGCACGAAGCACGGCTGCGAGCTCGGCGAGTGCGGCACCTGCACCGTCCTCGTCGACGGCCAGCCCGAGCTGAGCTGCCTCCTCCTCCCCATCCAGCTCGAAAAGCGAGCCATCACCACAGTCGAGGGTTTGGCGAGCGGGTCAGATCTCCATCCGCTCCAGCAGGCATTCGCCGAGCTGGGCGCAGCACAGTGCGGCTACTGCACGCCGGGCATTCTGCTTTCCGCGAAATCGCTCCTCGAAGTCAACGCGAAACCGTCGCGTGACGAGATGCGCGCAGCGCTCGCCGGGAACCTTTGCCGCTGCACGGGCTACACGAAGATCCTCGAGGCGATCGAGCTGGCCGCGGGTCGCATGACGTGAACGAATCCCCCCACCCGGCGCTGCACGCAGATCGCCCCGGCGAGCGGGGAGGTGAATTGTCCGTCGTGGGTAAGCCGCTTCAGAGGGTTGATGGCGTGACCAAGGTCACCGGGCGCGCCATCTACGCGGACGACATGCTGCCGCCTCGGACGCTGCACTGCCGCATCCTGCGCAGCCCTCACCCACACGCGCGCATCGTGTCGATCGACACCTCCGCGGCGCGGCGCATCCCCGGGGTGCGGGCGGTGATCACCGGAGCCGACCTACCGATCAAGTTCGGCATCCTGCCTGTCACGCAGGACGAGCGCGCGCTCGAGCACGAAAAGGTCCGCTACGTGGGCGATCCCATCGCCGCCGTGGCCGCGACCGAAGAGGAGATCGCCGCCGCAGCGTGCGACGCCATCGCGGTCGAATACGAGGTCCTCGACCCGGTCATGTCGATCGATGAGGCTCTCGTCGCCCCGAAGGATGAGCGCATCCAGGACTACGGCGGCCCTAACAACATCCACAAACTCGTGGCCCTGGAGTTCGGCGACGTCGAGGGCGGCTTCGCGCGAGCCGCCCACGTGCGCGAAGACGTCTTCTTCTACCAGGGCAACACGCACCTGCCCATGGAGCAGCACAGCGCCATCGCGACCTATGTCGACGGACGCGTCACGCTCTGGTCCTCCACACAGGTCGTGCACTACGTGCACCGCGCGCTCTCCAAGGTGCTGGAGCTGCCGATGAACCGCGTCCGAGTCATCGGCGCTGCTCACGGCGGGGGTTTCGGTGGCAAGACCGATCCCTTCGCGCACGAGATCATCGTGAGCAAGCTCGCGATGCTGACTGGCCGTCCGGTCAAATGCACGCTGACTCGCGAAGAGGTCTTCTACGCACACCGCGGCCGGCATCCGGTCCTGATGTGGGTGAAGAGTGGGGTGACGCGAGACGGCTTGATCACGGCTATGCATTTCCGCACCGCGCTGGACGGCGGCGCTTACGGCTCGTACGGGGTGGCGTCCACCTTCTACACCGGCGCCCTGCAGACCGTGACTTACGACATTCCCGCATATCGATTCGAGGGCTGCCGCGTCTTCACCAACAAGCCACCCTGCGGGCCCAAGCGCGGCCACGGCACGCCGCAGCCCCGTTTCGCGTTGGAGCTGCATCTGGAAAAGGTCGCTCACGACCTCGGCATCGACCCCCCCGATTTGAAGCAGCGCAACTTCGTCAAGCCGATGACGCGGACCGTGAACTGGCTGCGCGTCACGTCGTGCGGGCTCGACGAATGCACCGAGCGGGTGATGAACGCCTCCGGCTACAAGCGTCGCGAGCGGCGGAGCGGGCGCGGCATGGGATTCGCGATCTCGAGCTATCTATCGGGGGCGGGCACGGCGATCTACTGGAATGACATGCCGCACTCTGAGGTCCAGGTTAAGGTCGACCGTGGCGGTGTGACCGTTTACTGCGGCGCGATGGACATCGGACAGGGCTCGGATTCAGTGCTCGCCACGATCGTCGCCGAGGAGCTCGGGCTCCAGCCCGCCGAGGTCCGCCTGGTCACCGCCGATACCGACACGACGCCCATCGACCTCGGCTCGTACTCGTCGCGCGTGACGTTCATGGCCGGCAACGCGGCGATCCAGGCCGCCCGAAAGATGCGCGCGATGCTCGTCGAAGCCGTGGCCGCCAAGATGCAGCGAGACGCCGAGGGGGTCGAGGTGGGCGGCGGCCGCATCGGGGATTTCAGCTTCGAGCAGGCGAGCGAGCTCGCCGAGGCCAGGTTCGGAACCGTCACGAGCGCCGGCAGCTACACGCCTCCCAAGCTCGCCGGGCCTTACAAGGGCTCAGGTGTCGGCCCCAGCCCGGCCTACAGCTATTCGGCCTGCGTGGTCGACCTCGACGCCGACGCGCGCACCGGCCTGGTGCACGTCAACAAGATCTGGATCGCGCACGACGTCGGGCGCGCGATCAACCCACTGCTTGTCGAGGGCCAGGTCGAGGGCAGCGTCTACATGGGCCTGGGCGAAGCTCTCATGGAGGAGCAGACGTTCCGGAAGGGCCTTCACAAGTGGCCCTCGATGCTCGAATACAAATCACCCACATTCCTCGACATGCCCGAGGTCGAGACCTTCATTGTCGAGACCGTCGACCCGGAAGGGCCGTATGGCGCAAAGGAGGCGGGACAGGGTCCGCTGCTGCCTGTTCCGCCCGCGGTGTGCTCAGCGATCTACGACGCGCTCGGCGTATGGGTCGATGAGGTACCCGTCACACCGGAGAAGATCGTCGAGGCGTTGCGCCGCCAAGCAAAGGGCGAACTGGCGCGATTCGGACCGGCGCGGTTTCCCGACATCCCATATCCGACGACGATCAAGGTCGAACCGCCATCCAAGGACATGGACCGTGCTGCGGCTGCCTCGATTTAGATACCTGCGTCCCAAGACCGCGCGTGAAGCGGCGCACATGGCCGCGGAGCTTGGACCGCGAGCCATGTTCGTAGCGGGAGGCACAGATCTTTTTCCCAAGCTCAAGCGGCGGCAGTTCGATGTCGAGGCTTTAATCGGCCTCGACTTCCTGCCGCGCGAAATTCGCCACGGATCGGGCGTGTGCGTCGTCGGCGCCGGAGTAACGCTCGCAGCCGCCCACGGGGACGCGCACTTGCACGACAGGTTCACCGGGTATGCGGAGGCCGCGGGTCTCGTGTCGTCTCCCCCGCTGCGCAATGTGGGCACGGTCGGCGGAAATCTATGCGTCGACACGCGATGCAACTACTACGACATGACCTATGAATGGCGGAAAGCCGCCGGATTCTGCATGAAGAAGGACGGAGACATCTGCCTCGTGGCGCCAAGCAGCCCGCGGTGCTGGGCGGTTTCGTCATCGGACACCGCGCCGATGGCAATCGCGCTCGACGGAGTCGTTTCCCTGGCCGGGCCGGACGGTGATCGCGAGCTGCCGGTGGCCGCCCTGTACAGCGACGACGGGATCGATTACATGGCGAAGCAGGCTAACGAGCTGGTGACCTCGCTCACGCTGTCCGCCGATCCAAAGACGAGGACGGCTTACGTCAAGCTGCGGCGGCGCGGGTCGATCGACTTTCCCATCGCGGGCGCGGCGGTCGCCCTCCAGCTCGACGGCGACGAGGTCCTCCACTGCCGGATCGTGCTCTCCGCGGTGGCTTCACATCCACTCGAGGCCACCGCGGCTGAAGAGTTCCTGAAGGGAAAGCGAGTGAACGAGGACACGATCCGCGAGACTGCTGACATCGCAGCCAAACCGGCCAAGCCCCTTGACAACGCAGACCTCAGCCATTTCTGGCGAAAGCGCATGGTTCGCGTCGTGGTCGAGCAGTCCCTCGCCCGGGCAACGACCAGAACGGCGGGCTCGACGGTTAAGCTTTCAGGTCGAAACCGAGAATGAAGCACTCCAGAACACGGCAAAGAGGACAAGGCATGGTCGAATTCGCGCTCATCCTTGCCCTTGTCGCGCTCATCGTGATCGTCGCCCTGATCGCGACCGGAGGCCAGGTCATCAACCTGTACTCGGACATCATCCAGACGATGTGCAACTACCACGCAGGCTGCTGACGAACTGATTCGCTAGCGCCCGTCAGTCGGCGATCGCCGCCGCAGCCGCCACCGCCGCCCGCTGCGCGTTGGCACGAATCAGCTCGAAGTCGCGGCGCGCCAGCGCCTCGGGTGGAAACAGAGAAGCCGTCAGGCCAACCGCCCTCACGCCTAGCCGCAGGTACGCCCCGATGTCTTCGAGCGGCACGCCCCCTGAGACCCAGAACGGCACACCTCCCATGGGCCCATTGAGCGCCCGGACGTACTCGGGGCCGCCCACCGGTCCAATGGGAAACACCTTGACGAGGGCGGCGCCTGCGACCCTCGCCTGGTAGATCTCCGTCGGCGTCAGGGCTCCGAGCACGCACAGGATGTCCTCCTGGCGGCAGGCCTCGGCCACCTCGGGCAGCAACACCGGGGTCACTACGAAGGAGGCTCCAGCTTCTTTGGCCTCGCGCACAGCGCCTGGGTCCCACACCGTGCCCACCCCGATCGGATACCGGCCGCCCGTGGTGGCGATCAGGCCGCGGATCATCTCGAAGCACGAGGGGACGGTCTTGGTGATCTCGATGGTGCGGACGCCGCCTTCCAGGGCGGCCAGGCAGGCTTGAAAACCCGCGTCTGAATCCTCCGTGCGCAATACGCCGCAGATTCGATTTGGAAAGACCTGGTCAATGCTCCGCACAGCCGCGTGAATTATCCCCCGAACCCGGCGGATCGACCCCACGCGGCTCCCAGGCATGTGTAAGGTAGTACATACGTATGACCGGGGCCACAGCGACGGAGAGCTCTCGGGACCAGATCATCCACGCGGCGGCTGACTCGCTGCTGGAAAACGGCTACTCCGGCACCAGCGTGCGGGCGATCGCGGCCAAGGCCGGCGTCGCCATCGGCAATCTCCAGTACTGGTTCCCGACCAAGTCGGAACTGCTGGTCGAGGCGTGGCGCTACTTGACCGCCCGCTCCGTCAACGAGCTCCGCAGGACCCTGAACCAGCTGACCGACCCGCTTGAGGTCCTCGAGATCGGCGTCGAGTCCCTGTGGGACTCGCTGCGGCAGCTGGGCGACATCCAGCTGGCCGCGTTCGACCTCCTCGTCCAGGCTCCGCGCACCGAGCGACTCCGGGCGTACTTGCCCGAGCTCTTCACACGGTACCGGGAGGTCATCCAGGAGCAGCTCGACCGGTTGGAGGAGGACGGCAGGATACGGCTCACCGTCCCGCGCGACGTCCTCGTGCCGCTCGTGCTGAATACGGTGCTGGGTTTCGGTCTTTACTACGTCGTGACGCGAGACGACGAGTCGTGCCTCAAGGCGCTATCGGCCTTCCGGCAGCTGGCCGGCTCGCTCGTCGAGCCCGTCTGATGTCGGTTCAGCTCATCGACCGCGAGCTGGATCGCCTGGAGAACCTCTGGGAGGACGGCCTTTCGGACGCCTACCGCTCGTACCTGGAGGCAGTGGCCGCGCACGAGCCCGCCGCCCAGCCCAAGCTGGCCCTGGCGGCGGCGCTCGTCGAGATCGGAATTCGCCTGCAGGGCCTCGGCGGCCGGGCGGCGGCTCCGCCCTCGCTCCTGATGGGCGATCTTTGCCTGGCGCGCTCTTCGAGGCTCCTCGCGGACGCCGCCACCCAGGCCGTCCAGATCGCGTTCGCGCGGGCGATCGAGGCTATGTCCACGGCGGCCGCTTCCGGCGCTTCAGCGCCCGCCGCGCGCGAGCTCTTGCTCCATGCCCTAAAGGCGAGCTGATGACCGTCCAACGCCTGAGCTTTGACACGAAGCGCACGACCGAGTTCGTCGACATCACCGAACTGCTTCGGCAAGAGGTGCGGCGGGCCGGCATGCGGACGGGAAGGCTGCACCTGCAGTCCCTGCACACAACGCTAGGGCTCGCGGTCAACGAGAACGAGCCGCTGCTCCTTCGGGACTTCGCCAACATGCTCGAACGGTTTGCACCGGCGGGCGCCGGGTACGAGCACGACGATTTTGCGCGCCGGGTCGACGTCGCCAGGGACGAGCCGGTCAATGGGCACGCTCACGTCCGGCAGCTGCTCCTGACAGGGTTCGCCACCATCCTTGTCGAAGCGGGCGATCTCGTCTTGGGCCGCTGGCAATCGATCTTCGCGGTAGAGCTGGACGGCCCGCGCCACCGCGAGCTGGCCCTGCAGCTAGATGGTGAGTTCTCGCCTCCCCGCTCGCCGGCGAGGTCGGCTGCGCCCGCAAAGCGGGCGCGGACGGTTGGGGGGAATGGAGCTCGCAGCCTGGATTCAGACCTGATCGAGCTCGAATTATCGCGCCAGCTCCTCGTCGACCCCGAGCCAGTCTCCGCGCCGATGCGCAGGCTCGTCGAGGCCGGCGGCAAGCGCCTGCGCCCCAAGCTCGTTCAGCTCGCGGCGGCGATCGGTCCACGCGGCGAACCGCTGCGCGTGGCCGCCCTTGCCGCGGCCGTGGAGCTCCTCCACAACGCGACCCTCATCCACGACGATTACGTTGACGAGAGCACCCACCGCCGTGGGCGTCCGACCGTCGCAGCGGCCGAAGGGCCCGAGCGCGCGATCGCCGTCGGCGATTACTACTTCGCCAAGGCGACCCGCCTCATCGCGGAGATCGGCAATCGCGACGTCACGTCCACGATCTCAAAAGCTCTCGAGGCCATCTGCGCCTCGCAGATCGACGACGTTGCGCTCCGCGGCGCTTTTCCGGGCGACCACGACTCCTACCTGCGCGTCGTGCGCGGCAAGACGGCGGCGCTTTTCGCTGCTGCGTGCGCTTCCGGCGCCCAACTTTCCGGTGCCGCCCCAGACATCGTCGAGGCGCTGCGCCGGTACGGCGACCTGCTTGGCATCGCCTTTCAGATGGCGGACGACCTGGTGGACTTCAGCCCGAGCTCGGGCAAGCCGGTCGGGCTCGACATCCGGCAACGAGTCCTTTCGCTACCTCTTATCTATGCGGCCGAAGATCGCACCGTCGGACCCGAAGTCCGCCGCCTGCTCGCGGGCTCGCTCGGCGACGCGGAAGTGGGCAGGGTCGCGGACCTCGTCACGTCCTGCGATGCACTGCAGCGCGTGCGCCGCGAGGCGCAAGCGCTGGTCGACGCGGCGGTGCGAGAGCTCGAGACCATCGAGCTTGACGGGTTGCGGCCAACCCTCATCGGCCTCGCGCACTCTGCGGTCGACCGAATCTCCTAGACCTGCTCGCCGCCGACGAGGCCGACAGTGCTCATCGCCAAAGGCTGGAAGCGCACATTCTTCCAGCCGGCTGCGCCGGCCATCGTACGCAGCTCCTCGGGGGTCCGATACGAGTCCACCGTGTCACTGAGGTACCGGTAGGCCGCGGGCTGTCCTGAGATCGCGCCTCCGATCGCCGGCAGCAGAGTGCGCAGATAGAGCCGGTAGGCGCTCCCGACCAGGTTCTTGGGAGGCCGCACGAACTCCAGCACGACAGCACGGCCGCCCGGCTTCACCACCCGCAGCATCTCGCGCAGACCCCGCACGGGATCGGAGAGGTTGCGCAGGCCGAACGCGATCGTTGACGCGTCGAAGCTCGCGTCGTCGAAGGGAAGGTTCAGTGCGTCGCCCTCCAGGAACTCGAGCGCCGGATGGTCATGCCGGGCGATTGCCAGCATATGCGGGCTGAAGTCCAGGCCGACGACGCGACCCTGGGGACCCACGATGCCAGCCAGCACCGCGGTCAGCTTGCCCGAGCCGCACGCGACGTCCAGCGCCGAGCCACCGGGCTGGACGTCAGTGGCGCGAGCGGCGCGGCGCCGCCAGCCCCCGTCGACGCCGCCGGAGAGCACCGTGTTGACCAGGTCGTAGCGACGGGCGATGCGATCGAACATCGCTCGCACCTCCTGGGGATCGCGTTCGCCGATCGCTAAACCTTTTGCCAGACGGACGCAATGCCCTGCCCGACTCCGATGCACATCGTGGCGAGACCGTATTCGGCGTCCCGATGTGCCATCTCGCGGACGAGCGTGCTCACCAGCCGCGCGCCGCTGCTGCCCAGTGGATGCCCCAGGGCGATCGCGCCGCCGTTGACGTTGACCTTCGCCTCATCCAATCCGAGCAGGCGAACGCACGCCAGCGACTGGGACGCGAAGGCCTCGTTCAACTCCACCAGGTCGATGTCAGACGGATGCAGGCCGGCCTGTTCGAGGGCCTTCGAGGACGCTGGCACAGGGCCGATGCCCATGTAATTGGGGTTCACGCCGGCGGGCGCGGCGGAGACAAGCCTCGCCAATGGCTTCAAACCTCGCTCCCTCGCCTTCGACGCCGACATGAGGACAAGCGCGGTCGCCCCATCATTCAGCGGCGACGAATTGCCGGCCGTCACAGATCCGTTCTCGTCAAAGGCCGGCCTGAGCTTGGCCAGCGCCTCAAGCGAGGTGTCCGCCCGCGGGCCTTCGTCGACGCTCACCTGGATCGGCTCGCCTTTGCGCTGCGGGATCATCACCGGGACGATCTCCTCGGCTAGCCGGCCCGACTTCTGCGCTGCGATGGCGCGCTCGTGGCTGCGCAGCGCGAAAGCATCCTGGTCTGAACGCGAGACCTCATACATCGCCGCCACGCGCTCTGCGGTCTCCCCCATCTGCAGCGTGCCGTACAGCTCCGCCATCTTCGGGTTGATGAGCCGCCAGCCGAGCGCGGTGTCGTACGCCGTTTGCGGGCCGCGCGGGAAGGCTCCGTCGGGCTTGGGCATCACCCACGGGGCGCGGGTCATGCTCTCGACCCCGCCGGCGATCATGACGTCGGCGGCGCCGGTCTGGATCTCGCGCGCCGCGGCGATCGTCGCCTGCATACCCGATCCGCACAATCGGTTGACGGTCTGCCCTGGCACGTCGACTGGAAAGCCCGCGAGGAGGAGCGCCATGCGGGCGACGTTGCGATTGTCCTCACCCGCCTGATTGGCGCAGCCGAAGATCACGTCGCTGACGTCGCCCGGCTTGATCTGCGCGCGCTCGCAGACCTCCTTCAGCACGATGGCCGCCAGGTCATCCGGCCGCACGTCCTTCAGCTGGCCGCCATAGCGCCCCATGGGCGTGCGCGCGGTCGCCACGATCACCGCGTCATGGAGCTCTGTCACTTTTTGACGCGTTTGGCGAGGAAGGCCTGAACCCCTTCGGCAAACTCGGGGCTCGCCGCCTGCGCCTCCTGCAGGTAAGACTCGAATTCCAGCGCTTCCTCGTAGCTGGACTCGAGTGCGTGCGTGACCGCTTTTTTGGCGCCGGCCATCGCCCCCCGCGGCTGTGTGGCGAGCTGAGCCGCCAACTCGCGGACCTCTGCCTCGAGCCTGTCCGCCGGCACGAGGCGGTTGATCACTCCGAGGCGGTGGGCGTCCACCGCCTGCAGAGGCTTGCCGGTGAAGAACATCTCGTAAGCGATGCCGGTTCCGGCCAAGCGCGGCAGCAGCCAGCTGACCCCGCCGTCCGGAGCCAGTCCGATGTTGACGAAGGCCTCGAGGATGTAGGCCTCCGGGGTGGCGATTCGGATGTCGCACGCGAGCGCGTAGCTCGCGCCGATGCCCACCGCGGGGCCGTTCATGGCCGCGATCACCGGCTTGGGCATGGTCCGCAGTCGCGTGAGCATCGGCATGTACTCGTTGCGCAACACGTTGCCCACGTCCTCGGGCGTGCGCATGCTCCCTCCCTGCGCCAACTCACCGACGTCCGCGCCCGAGCAGAACGCGCGCCCCGAGCCCGTCAAGACCACAACCCGAACGGCGTCGTCCCGCTCCACCTGCTTGATCGCTTCGCCCAGCTGCTTGCGCGTCAAGGCGCCGATCGCGTTCATCTTCTCCGGCCGGTTCAGCTGGATCAAACCCACGCCGTCATGCGTTCGAACCACCACGTGTTGCTCGAGTTCAGTCGTTGCCATCTATCTACCTACCCTTGAATACGCCCTTCCGTTTCTCCAGGAATGCGTGCATGCCTTCTTTCTGGTCCTCGGTCGAGAAGAGGAAATAGAAGCTCTTGCGCTCGCCGGCCAGCCCTTCCGACAGCGGTGACTCGAACGCCTTGAGCACCGCCTCCTTCGCCATCCGGAGCGCAAGTGGCGGCTTCTCGGCCAACCCGCGGGCGGTCCGCCTCGCGATCTCGATCGTCATGGCGTCCGGCACGACCTTGTTCACCAGACCCAGCTCGTAGGCACGGCGGGCGGAGACAGGTGCACCGGTGAGCATGACTTCCATCGCCACGTACTTCCCGACCGTGCGCGGCCACCGCTGCGTGCCGCCCGCGCCAGGGATGATGCCCAGGTTGATCTCGGGCTGGCCGAGGCGTGCTGTGTCGCCGGCGATGATGAGGTCGCACATCAGGGCAAGCTCGCAGCCGCCGCCGAGGGCATACCCGTTCACACCAGCGACCAGGGGCTTGCTGAATGCGGCGATACCCGCCCACCGCCCCGTCTGGTCACGGCGCAGCTGGTCGACCGCGGTGCGGTCGGCCATGTCACTTATGTCAGCCCCCGCCGCGAAGACTCTAGGGCCGCCCGTGAGCACCACGGCGCGCACGCTTTCGTCCGCGTCCAGGTCCCCCAGCGCGAGGTTGACCTCGCGGATCAGCTCCGGACTGAGGGCGTTCAAGACCTTCGGCCGGTTGAGGGTGATGGTCGCGATCGGGGCCTCGATCTCGACGAGGATGTGCTCGTATGCCACCGGGGCTATCATCGACCAAATGGGCACAAGCACGCTTCGGGATTCCTATGGGCGGGTCGCCGACGACCTGCGGATCTCGATCACGGACCGCTGCAACTTCCGGTGCATCTACTGCATGCCCGCGGAGGGCCTCAAGTGGCTCAAGCGCGACGACATACTCCGATTCGAGGAGATCGTCCGCCTGGCCCGGATCTTCGTAGAGCGCTACGGCGTGCGGACGATTCGCATCACAGGCGGCGAGCCACTGGTGCGCATCAATGTCGAAGAGGTCATCGGGATGATCAATGCGATCGACCCGACCCTGGACATCACGATGACCACCAACGGCGTGCTGCTCCGCGACAAGGCGCTTCTGCTCAAGAATGCCGGCCTCAAGCGCATCAACATCTCGCTCGACACGCTGAGCATGGAACGCTTCCACGAGATCGCTCGGAGCGACCAGTTCAACCGCACGATGGATGGTATCCAGGCGGCACGGGAAGTCGGTCTGTGGCCGATCAAGCTGAACATGGTCGTGATGAAGGGGCACAACGACGACGAGGTGGTCGACTTCGCGCGGCTCGCGCGCGCCGAGGGCTACGAGGTGCGCTTCATCGAGTACATGCCGCTCGACGGCGACGGCACCTGGACCAACGACCAGGTCGTCCCTAGCCGCCGCATCCAGGAGCAGATCGAAGACCTCTTCCCGCTGGTGCCGGTCGCCGACCCGCGGCCAGGGCCGGCCACCCGCTTCAAGTTCGCGGACGGCACTCAGGGAGGGGTCGGCTTCATCTCCTCGGTGAGCCAGGCGTTCTGCTCCTCCTGCAACCGCATCCGGCTCACGGCCGAGGGCGGCCTGCGCACGTGCCTGTTCTCCCTGCAGGAGACTCCCCTGCGCGACCTGATGCGCTCTGGCGTATCTGACGACCACCTGGGCCGGGTGATCGAGACCGCCATCTGGCGCAAGGAGGAAGGCCACCTCATCAACCAGCCGGGGTTCATCAAGCCGGCCAAATCGATGTCGCAAATCGGCGGATGATCCAGGAGATCCACGCCGCTTCGACCCACCTGGCGCACAAGGCCATGCTCGAGCTCCGTCCGAACATCGGCCCCGAACCGGCTTTCACAGATCACGTGGACCTGGTCCTGAGACCGGAGGGCTACCGCCTGGTCGGATTCTTCGTCAAGGAGGACCTCTACGCGGCGGCCGTGGCAGGCTTCCGCGTCGTGAACCACCTGGCGTGGGGTCACACGCTGTACTGCGATGACCTCGGCACTCGGTACGAGCACCGCAAACAGAGCTATGCCGGCCAGCTGATGGACTGGATGGTCGACGAGGCCAAGCGCCTCGACTGCGACGAGTTCCACCTCGATTCGGGAGTTGGTCAGGATCGAGCCGACGCGCACCGCCTGTATTTCAACAAGCGCATGCGCATCTCCGCGTACCACTTCTCGCGTCCGGCTTGATGCTGCGGCCCGAGGAAGCTCAGCGGCCTTACACCGTCACTGAGCTCGCCAACGAGATCCGGCGCGAGCTGCGGCCGCTCACCGCCTTGCTCGTCAAGGGCGAGGTGAGCGGCATGAAGCGTGGCGCGAAAGGCCACTACAGCTTCGCCATCAAGGATGGGCAGAGCTTGATCAACGGTTTTCTGTACGCGGACGACGCGCGCCGCGTAGCCACTCTGCCGGAAGACGGCCAGTCCTTTGTGTTTCGCGGGCGCGTCGATTTCTGGACCCAGTACGGGACGGTCCGCTTCGTCGTGGACCAGATCGAGTTCGACGACATCGGAAAGCTCCGCGCCCGGCTCGAGGAGCTGAAGCGAAGGCTCGAAGCCGAGGGTGCATTTGCCGCCGGGCGCAAGCGACCGCTGCCTTTCTTGCCGCGCGCCGTCGCGCTGCTGACATCTCCCACTGGGGCCGTGATCCACGACCTGCAGGAGACGATCTGGGAGCGCTACCCGAACATGGGCGTTGTCGTGTATCCAGTCCAGGTGCAGGGCGCAGCGGCGCCCATGAGCGTCGCTCGGGCCCTGCGGCGCTGCAACCAGGAGATGCTGGCGGACGTGATCGTGCTGGCGCGCGGCGGCGGCAGCTTCGAAGAGCTGTATGCGTTCAACACCGAGTTGGTCGCGCGCGCGATCCTCGATTCCAGGCTCCCCGTCGTGACCGCGCTCGGCCACACCTCTGACCGCACTGTGGCGGACCTGGTCGGGGACGCCGAGTGCCGCACGCCGACCGAGGCCGGGTCCCGGGTGGTTCCGAAGAAGTCGGAGCTGCTGCTCCAGCTCCGCGAGCGTGGACGGCGGCTCGAGCGCGAAATCGGACAGCGCCTGGCACGCGCGAGCGAGCGTCTTGCCACCAAACGGCAACGCATGCTGCAGCTGCTCCCCGCGTTGGTACGCCACCGTGTCGAGCGCCTCGCGCGCGCGTCGGGCGAGCTGGCGCGATTGAGCCCACTCGCGCAGGTTGCGCGCCGCGAGGAAGGGCTGCGCGAGCGCGGCCGACGCCTCGGCAGCGCAGCTTCGGCCCGGCTCAATCGCAGCCGTCAGGCGCTGGCGGCGCGACGCGCCACCGAGCGCCTGGAACGAACGCTCTCGGAACGCTTCGCGGCCGCTACGAGGGGGCTCGACAACCGCCGCCAGCGCCTGGTCGCGTTGAGCCCGGACGGTGTGCTGTCGCGCGGCTACAGCATCACTCAGGACGCCGAGACCGGAGACGTGCTGCGTTCGTCGGACACGACGGCCATCGACCGGCGCGTGCGGATCCGGCTTGGCACCGGACGGATTGGTGCGAAGGTCGACGAGGTGGACGCGTGAACCAGGACCTGACCTACGAGCAGGCGCTTGAGAAGCTGGACGAGAAGCTCAAGCTCCTCGAAGACGGGGAGCTTGGCCTCGAGGACGCGCTCAAAGCGGTCGACGAGGCGCGGATCTATCTCAAGATCTGCACGGACCGACTCGAGGACGCGCGCAAGAAGATCGAGGTCAGAGCAGAGCCGGCGACTCCTCCCGAGTAATCAGACGGCCGGCCCTTCGTCGTCGACGAACGGCTTCAGCTGGTCGATGTCGGATTCGGAGAGGTCCGCGAACAGCGCCATGTCGTCGGCGCGGTTGATGAAACGGACCGGCAGCACCACGTCGCGCCTGAAGAAGCCCTCCGGCCGGATCACGACACCGATGAGCTGGCCGTGATCAAGCAACACGTCATCCACACGACCCAAACGGCGACCGGTCGTGCCGAGCATCACGTTCTCCCCCCGGTCGATCTCCACCTGGCCATCTGATTTGTTGGCGACCTCCTCGACCTTGGGCAAGCCAAGACCGCCTGTGATCAGCTGTCCTTCTTCGACCAACGACTCCTCCGCGGTCGGCGCGGGACGGCGATAGCTCAGGTAGAGCGGCTGGCCCCGGACGTCTTGAGCGGCCATCGACAGGTGGACGACGCCATCGGCGGCGGACGCCACGGCTGTGATCGGAATCACGACCTCGTCGGTGGTGAAGTACTTTTCGGCGGCTAGCACCCGGCGGGCGAGTGATTCCTCGTGCTTCACGATCAGCGCTCGCGGTGTGAATCCGTCCGCATCCACGAGGAGGCTAACGATCGTCCCGACGTTGACCTCGTCGCTGCTCATCACCCCCGCACCCAGCCGGATGTCGGTCTGTTCAGACATCAAAACGATTATCCGACAGTGGCTGGAAGGTCATCCGGAGTGGCCGACTCGAGCTGCTCGTTCATCACCCGCAGTCGCTGGCTGAGATTCTTGATGAACTCCAGGAGCACCTCGGGGTGCTCGTGGACGATCGCCTGCATCCTGTCGCGCCTCAGGACGCGCACCGTCGTGTTCGCGGCGGCCTCGGCGCTGGCGCTGCGCGGCTGATCATCGAAAACGGACATCTCCCCCACCACCTTGCTGGGGCCGTAGCCGGCCAGCGTCACCTCGTGGCCATCGTGGTCGAGGTGCACACGCACCTCGCCTTCGAGCACAACGTACAGCTCCGCGCCGACGTCGCCTTTGCGGAAGATCGTCTCACCTTTGACGTAGTGCCGCGTCACCATCAACCGGTCGATGCTCGCGAGCTGCTCGAGGGTGAGGTTGCTGAACAGCGGTACGCGCTTGAGGGCGATGAGCTCCTTCATGTGGTCGCCCGCTCCTTTGGATGCCGCTTCGGCGGTCTCCTTGACCCACTTGTCGTGATGGTTCGCGAGTGCTTCGAGCTCTGCATTGGTGAGGGGGCGAGCCGAGCCGGAGTCGAGGGACTCAGGATCGAGCAGCTGCGCCAGCGGCCCTGCCAGCCAACCCGGGCCGAAGTTTATCAACGTTTCCAGCGCCTCCATCCTCGCTTGCGGTTCATCTGACATGAGGCCGCGCTCAACCGTGGCGAAGCCACGCTTACCGTGCAGCGCCCTCATCGCCGACAACCCCGAGTCGACCCCCGCGCGGGCGTAATCGTCGAGACCGATTCGGAGCAGGGCGTAGCCGGCGGCATCGTCACCTGCGCGTTCGTGCGCGGCGCGCGCCACGCGGGCCGACAACCGAGCAAGGTGCAGCGCGTCGGCAAGATGGGACTCGAGGTGGCCCCGCGCGCGCTGAAACAGCTCCGGACGGCCACTGCGCATGAGCGCCTCGATGATCGCGGCCGCCGCCTGGTCCTGCGCCGCCAGCAGCGGCAGGGTGAGTACGAGAGCGTCTGGCGATTGGGCTGCCATCGCCTCGGCGGCCAGGCGACGGACGTCACGATCGCCGCTCCGCAGGCCGTCGGCGAGAGCTTCCGCGTAGGCCTGGTGACGGTCCAGCGGGGGAGTCCACCTGACCGCCTGGCGCAGCGCCTCACGCCGCACCTCGATGTTGTCATCACGAAGGCAGTCGATGAGCGGGTCGGAGATTCCCGCGACGTCGCCTTTCATCTTCGCGAAGCTGCGAATCGACTCCAGGCGCACCCGAGGGTCGGCGTCGCGCATCGCCATGGCGATCCTTTCGTGGCCGCCGGCAGAAGCTGCCGCCCAGACCGCCGCGGCTCGATCCTCCGCCACGTTTGACTCCCACAGGTCTCTCAGAAGCGCGTCCGCCGTCTCCCACTTGCGGTTGGCGCCCGCCACCGCGGCGGCGGCGCGCACCCAGCCGTCAGAATCCTCGGCCGCGCTCTTCAGCTGCTCGACGGTGATGCTCGCTGGCGGCGCGAGCTGAAGCGCGAGCCTCCGCACGATTCGATCGTCGACTGCAAGCAGCTCGGGCAGCATCGCGGCAAAGGCTTCCGGCGCTGCTTTCCCAAGCGCGGCCGTCGCGAACTGGCGGGTCTTGTCGTCACCGGTCCGGATGTAACCCTGCAGCTCGGCGGTCTGCTCGGGCGTTGGGCGGCCCAGAGCTTGCTGGAAGTCCGCCAGGCTCAGCGCGTGCGTGCGCAACCGATCGTAGATCGCGGTCACGTAGAGGCTGCGAACCCAGAGCGCGGCGAGGATGAAGAGGATTCCGACCGCGACCCCCATCACCGCCAGCGTCTCGACGCCGGCCGCGACCGTCCGCTGCACGACCAGCAGGCCGACTCCGGTCAAGACCGCCGCACCCGGGAGCACACCGTTGTCCAGCAGCAGCTTGAGCTTGGGCCCGACCTGCGCCGGCAGCGCGTTGCCCAGCACGTTCTCCACCGGGTCGTCCAAGCCGGTCTGCAGCCCATTGCGGACGACGAAGAGGAAAAGCGCGGTCGACAGCACCGGAGCCACCGCCACGGCCGTGAAGCCGACCAGCGTGAAGAGAGGCAAAGCCATGAGCGCGTTCTTGACGCCGAGTTTGTTCAGGATCCACGGTGTGACGAACAGGCTCACGGCGAGCTGCACCACGTAGCTGGCGAGCCAGGCGTTGCCGATCAGGATCGTCAGCGACTGGAGGTTGTTGTGAGTCGCCTGCACGAACAGTACGGCGACCAGGTAATCGCCGATGCGGCTCGCGATCTGAAGCGTCAGGGCGAGCAGGATCAACGCGAGAACCAGCCGGTTGCCCGTCACGTAGCGCACGGCTCCTCTCAGCACGGCCACGACGCCGTGCTTCTTGAGCGCCGCCTCCTGGTCGGCGAAGAACTCGTCCGGATCGTCGACGAAGGCTGGGCGGAAGAGCGTGCGCTCGAGGCTTCGCGACATGATCGCCGCGGCGATCGATCCGAAAGCCCAGACGAAGATTAGAGGCTCGGTCGCGTAGACGGCCACGACTGTGGTCGTCACCCCCGCCAGGATGTAGCCGATGCTCGAACCGGCCGCGATCACCGGAAAGATCCGCTTGCTTTCCAGCACGTTGAAGTGCTGGCTGACGAAGGTCCAGAAGGTGAGCATGACCAGCTCGAACGCGACCGAATAAACGACGTAGGCGGCGAACGCGACCGTCGAGTTTTCGCGGATGACGTAGGCGGCGTAGATGATGACGGCCGCGATCGCGTTCGCACCCAGCGTCATGCGGAAGGCGCGCCCGACACCGAAGCGGCGGGTCACCAAACCCTGGAGCGCCACCATGGGCCAGACCGCAAGCGCGAGGACGATGAAGAACAGTGGGTAAGCCTGGGGCCCTGCCTTGTTGAGGAAGATGGACTGGGCCGCGCTGAACGCGGTGTACATCGCCCAACCCAGAACGATGGCAAAGCCCGCGACCTGCAGGGTGCGGTTCAGCTCGGTGCGACGCACGTGAAGGAACTTCGCCAGCAGGGGCGACATCGCGGCCGGCTGCACGAAGCCCCGGGTCTGCATCAGGTTTGCTGTACGGCTGCGATCCTTTCCAGCGCGGCGATTCGCTCTTCGATCGGCGGATGGCTGTCGAAGAGGTGGTTGAAGAAGCTACCGTGGTGCTCCTTCGGGTTGTCGATGCACATCGCGGCCACCGCGTGGTTGAACTTCTCCATCGGCTTGTCGTTCTGCGCGATCTTCTTAAGGGCGCTGAGCAACCCCTGTGGATTGCGGGTCAGCTCCACCCCGCTCGCATCCGCCAGCGATTCCCGCTGCCGCGAGAGGGCCATCTGCATGATGGGTCCGACGATGGCCGCGATCAGGCCGAAGATCAGTCCGATCGCGAAAATCACGAGCATCGCGCGGGCGTCGCGTGTGCGGATCCTGAAAGCGCCCTGCCAGACAAAGCTGGCGATGAGCGCCGCCATGCCGATCATCGTGGTCACGATCAAAAGCAGGCGCACGTCGTAGTTCTTGACGTGGCTCATCTCGTGGGCGAGGACGCCTTCGAGCTCCTCGCGATTCATCATCTGCAGCAAGCCTGCCGTCACCGTCACCGCGGCATGCCGGGGATCACGGCCGGTGGCAAAGGCATTCGGGCTGGGGTCGTCGACGATGTAGACCTTGGGCACCGGGACGCCGTCGCCGATGGCCAGCGTCTGCACGATGTTGTAAAGCTGCTGATACTGCTGCGGGTCCGCCTCGCGGGCGCCGACCGCCGCCAGCACGGTGGCCGCCCCGAAATAGTACGAGTAGGCGGCCGCGCCGATCCCCAGCAGACCGAGCACGATGGCGCCGATGATCGCCGTGCTCAAGCCGCCTCCGAACTCGCCGATCACAAATCCGGCAAGCAGCCAGACCAGGAGGAATAGCGCGACCAGAACGATGCTGTTCCGCTTGTTGTGCGCGATCTGGTGGTACATCTCAGGACCTACTTAACCAGACTGGCGCTTCGGCCTCGTGACGGTGTCCCTGACCCGCTCAGCCGCCCAGCGGCCCCAGATCTGCGCCCACACCAGGCCGTTCCCGAAAGCCGACTCGTCCTCGGCGTGGTGCTTGAAGTGATAGGCCCACATCGACCGGTAGCGCTCGTACGACATCTGCCGCTCCGCGGCCGGGGTGGCCGGCTTGACGTGGTGCGTCGCGCTCGCTGCCGGCTGGTAGAAGATCTTCCAACCGCCGAGCTTGAGCCGGTAGCACAGGTCGACGTCCTCGCCAAACATGAAGTAGCGCGGATCAAAGAACCCGACTCGCTCCAGGGCGGCCATGCGCACCATGAGGCATGCACCCGACCCCGCGTCCATCTCGTGCGCGTCGGTGTCGGGAAGATGACCCATGTTGTAGCGACCGAACCGCGGGCTCTTGGGAAAGAGCTTGCTGAGGCCGACCGTGCGATAGAACATCGTGCGGGGCATCGGGAACGCCCTACGAGCGTCCGGGTCCGGGCGGCCGTCTGGAAGAACGACTTTCGGTCCGACGGCGCCGGCGTCTGGGCGGGTGAGCAAGAAGTCGGCCATCTTGCCGACGGACCCTGCGTCGACGGTCACGTCTGAGTTGAGGAGGAGAACGAAGCGCCCCTGGCAGCGCTCGAGGCCCAGGTTGGCGGCCCGGCCGTAGCCGACGTTTTTCGGCTGGGCAAGCACCGTCGCCTGCGGAAATTCATCCGTCACGGCCGCCGCCGAACCGTCGGAGGAGTCGTTGTCGACGACCACCGCTTCGACCGGCACATCTGAGTTCGCGAAGAACGCCTGCAGACACTGGAGCAGCAAGTCTTTCGCGTTGTAGCTGACTACCAGTGCAGAAACCAGGGGCTTCGCTTGATCGGGCATCGGGAAGGCATTATCCCCGCCGGGGAGGCCCAGACGCGTCGAGTAGAATGCCCGGGACTGTGCAAACCGGCGCTCGACTGGGTCTCGGCCAGCGCCTGGCCCAGGTCCGGGGGAACCGGTTGGTCCAGCAAAACCTTGTCCTGTTCGCCGGCGGGCTGGTCGCCGGCATCGGCGGCTTCGTCTACCACGCCATCGCGGGCCGGGTCCTTGGTCCAGCCACCTACGGACAGGTTGCCTTCCTGATCGCGGTGTACGCGGTCGGCACCGCGCCGGCGTTGATCCTCATCGTCGTGCTCGCCCGCTACACGGCTACGCTTGCGGCCCGCGGAGACGCGGGGGTTCGATCGCTGCTCGGCCGGACCGCAAGGCTGATCGCCATCCCATGCCTGGTCGCCGTCCTCCTCACCTCTTTGTTCGCGCGGCCTGTCGCGGCCTTCGAACACCTGGGCTCGACGATTCCGATCCTGATCCTGGGATTTGCGATCGCCCTGATCTGGCAGGTGGCCATCCCGCGCGGGATCCTCCAGGGCCTCCAGCGCTTCCCCGCGCTGTCGCTCAACCTCTCGCTCGAGCTGGTCGTGCGCACGGTCGCGGTCTTCGTGCTGCTGAAAGCCGGCTACGCGGTGTCAGGCGCGATGCTGGCGGTGTTCCTCGGGCTTGCCGTGTGCTTCGTGCTGGGGCTCGTCACGCTGCGCGACCACTTCAAGCAGGTTGGGGCGCGCGTGCAGCTTCGGGTCATGGCAGGGTTTTCGTTGACGGCGGCGGCCGGAATCATCGGCATCCAGATCCTCTACAACCAGGACGTCATCCTGGCCGAGCACTATCTCAACAGCCACGACGGAGGGATCTACGGCGGCCTGAACAAGATCGGGACGATTCTCTTTTTCTTGACCTTGAGTGTCAGCCAGGTACTCTTTCCTCGGGTCGTAGAAGCGGTAGCCAAGGAGCAGCACCCGGGCCGCATTCTTCTCTATTCCGCTGGGATTCTCACCGCGCTCGGCATGTGCGCACTGCTCGTGTTCGCGGTAGTGCCGGGCCTGGTCGTCGCGGTCTTGTTCGGCCCGACTTTCAGCGACGCGACGCCTTTCGTGTTCCTGGTCGGGCTCATCGGGTTGGCGCTGGCCCTAGACAACCTCCTTGTGCAGTTCTTCATGGCGGTCCACGACAGGGTCTTCGTGCCGATCCTCGCGCTCGCCGTCGTTGCGGAAGGCGGGCTCATCTTCCTGTTTCACGCGCACGTTGGACAGGTCGTGCTCGATGTGCTGGTGGCGCTGGTGGGCTTGCTTGTGCTGCTCACCATCCGGTGCTACCTGCTGCTGCCGACGCTGCACGCGGGGAGCCTGGTGGAGCCGAATCTGACCCCGACCGAGAGCTGAGGGAAAAAGGTAAGTCCCGGGGCACCTTGCGGCAACCCGGGACTTAAGAAAACGCTCGGCAACGACCTACTCTCCCATCGGGTTACCCCGACAGTACCATCGGCGCAGGAGGGCTTAACTACCGTGTTCGGAATGGGAACGGGTGTTTCCCCTCCGCCATGGTCACCGAACTTTCTTAGTCTAGCGAGTTCGGCGGCGCCGGGCGCGGAGGCTCTTGATCTTGCGAGCTTCCGCCGGCGGGACGTAGTGCGCGCGCCGTCGCATCTCGCGCACGAGCCCCTGCTCCTGCACCTTGCGGCGGAACTCCCGAAGCGCCTGCTCGAACTCCTCGGGATCTTTGACGACTATGCGCACAACCCGGAAAGGATACCGGTTAGAAGGCACCGCTGTTCTGTTAAACGTTCAACCTCGACTACTCGAGGACGTCGGGGCGGACCGTCCGCGCGACAGCGATCACCGCGAAGGCGAGCGCGAATAAGCCGATCACGGCCAGGGCGTGCGTCCCGTCGACCGGCGTCAGCGGCGCGGCGAAAGCGGCCCGCGCGTGGTGGCCTGGTTCGATCAGGTTCAACACGATATTGAGATTGGCGCCGAGCTGGTACTGGCTGATGGTCAGCCACGGGTGGTCCTGTTTCGTAATTCGGGAGCCCAACGCCTCGAGGATCACCGAGAAGTTGTCGACCGGGAAGAACGCCAGCGAGGCGGCCATTGCGAATGCCAGCGATCGCCCTATCCCGGCCGCGGCCGCAGCCATGAGGATGGCGATCCCCATGCTCATCCCTTGCACCACAACCCACATCCCAAGGTCCTGCCAGAACTGATTGGGCAGGTGCTGAAGGGGGGCAAGGCTGCCGGTCCAGGCGTTGACGAGCAGCGCAAGCATCCCTCCGGCGACCACAGCGTACCCAGCCAATAGGACGAGACCGATGAATGCCAGGGTGAGCATCTTGGCAAGGAGCAGCCCCAGCCGTGATGTTCCGCGCGCGTAGATGATCCGGATCGTCCCAGAGGAGTACTCCATGGCAAAGAGGCGCGCCCCGACGATCAGGAGAAAGATGCCCGAGCCGATCTGAAAGATCGTGCCGAACACATCCCTCGCCCCGTACGCCCATCCGGTGGGGTCGGTCTTGAGCTGATCCTGGATGTTCGACGCGCTAGTGATCGCGAGGGTGATGATCGCCAGCAGCACGAACGACCCGGCGAGCATCAGCCAGAAGCTGAGCTGCCGCGAAACCTTCAACGTCTCGCCTCTCAGCATGCCGAAGAACCGGGGGCGCCGCGCGGCAGCGCTCATGAGCCACCTCCCGTGAGACTCAGGAAGATGTCCTCAAGGTCTTTCTGCCGCTCGCTCACGGCGTCGGGCGCCTGGCCGTTTTCGACCAGGAACTTGATCAAGTTGCGGCCCCGTCCGTCGGGCGCCGCCGTCACGACCACGCCGTCCTCGACGCGCGCCTGCTGCGCCCACGGCTGGCGGCGGAGCAGGGAGACAAGCTCGGCCGGAGCATCCACCTTGACCTCGTACTCGCCCGACGACTGGAGCAGGTCGTGGACCGGCGCAACCCGAACAAGCTTTCCGTGGTTGATGATCGCTACGCGCGTGCAGATCTGCTGAACCTCGGTCAATACGTGGCTGGAGATGAACACGGTCTTGCCCGCCGCGGCCAGGTCGCGCAAGAGGTCGCGCATCTCGACGATGCCCGCGGGGTCAAGGCCGTTGGCTGGCTCATCGAGGATCAGGAGGTCGGGATCGTTGAGCAACGCCATGGCGAGACCAAGGCGCTGTTTCATGCCCATCGAATAGGTCTTGACCCTGTCCCGGTCGCGGCCCTTCAGCGAAACGGTCTCGAGGACCTGGTCTATGCGCTTTTCGGCGACGCCACCGAGCAGATCGCCGATGGCGCGCAGGTTGTCGCGTCCTGACAGATAGCCGTAAAGGGCCGGGGATTCGACCAGCGCGCCGACCCGAGGTAGGACCTGGGCGCGGTGCGAGCGAACCTCCTGGCCGAGGATCTCGACTGACCCGCCCGTCGGCGCGATCAGTCCGAGCGCCATCCGGATCGTGGTCGTCTTGCCCGCCCCGTTGGGCCCGAGAAATCCGAAGAGTTCGGCGCGCTCGACCTGCAGGTCGAGATGATCGACCGCCAGGCGCGAGCCGTACGACTTCGACAGGGCGATCGTGCGGATCGCCGCCGCGGTGCTGGCCACTCCTACTTGAGCACCGCGGCGGCGCGTTTTATGACAGTTTCTTAGGGATTCACTCCGCCCAGGGTCACCGTCGCGGTGTGAGTCCCGCTCGAGTTCACCCAGGTGATGCCAACGCGATCGCCCGGCTTGTGCGCCAGAAGCGCGTTGCCGAGGTCATCGATGTTGGTGATCGAGGTGGTGCCGACCGACGTGATGACTGAGTACCGGGTAATGCCCGCTCCAGCGGCCGGAGCCGAAGGCACGACTGACGCCACAAGCGCTCCGGACGAGATGGTGAGGTTCAGCTGGGCCGCAGAGTTCGCGTCAAGGTCTTGCACGGAGACTCCGATGTAGCCGGTCTGGCCGTAGATGAGCTGTGAGCTAGCCTGCCCCGCCCGGATCTGGTTGATCACGCTGAGGGTCGTGTCCGAGGGGATCGCGTAGTTGACCGTAGACGCCGACGAGCGGAAGCCCTGCACGTCGCCGGCGGTGATCATGCCGACCACCTGGCCGGACGAGTTCACGAGCGGGCCGCCCGAGTCGCCGGGATAGATGGTGGCGTCGCTCTGGAGCATGCCCGTCAGCTGCTCCGACTTGCTACCACCTTCGCTCGCGGTGATGGTCTGGTCGAGCGCGGTGATGCTCCCCTGTGAAACCTCAGGGGTGCCGCCCTGGCCGAGCGCGTTGCCAAGGGCGACGATTGGGTCGCCGATTTTGACTGTGGACGAGCTGCCAAAGCTGATTGTCGGCAGACCCGACACGTTTCCATCGACTTGGATGAGGGCGACGTCCGCGCTCGGGTCAACGCCGATCACGTGGGCGGTGTAGGTCTGCGAGCGCCCGGCGATCGTGACCTGGATGCTGGTCGAGCGGTCGACCACGTGGTTGTTGGTGAGAATCTCGCCGTTCGACGTGACGATCTCGCCAGTGCCGGCGGCCTGGCCGGATCCGACCACGGTGTTGATGTCGACGATCGCCGGATCGAGCTTGGCGGCGATTGCGTCTGCGTTGAGCCTGCCGCCTGTGGTTGGCGCGGGCTGAATCGGCGATCCCGGCTGCGCCGGCTGGGAGGGATGCTGAGTATTGGTTTGGTTGTTCGTCTGGGCGACGCTGTTGCGTGCGTTGATCGTGCGGCCGAGGCTCCAACCGATCCCGATGCCGGCGGCCGCGGCCACGACCGCCGCTATGACGACACCGGCCGCGATCTGGTGCCAGACCGAGTTGTTTACGGGTGGGGCGGCTGGTGGAGGAGGCCCCCACGTGGGAACAGGTTCACCTGTGAACCCCGCGCCGGCGGGTGGAAGCAGCGACTGGTCAGGGGGCAGCCCGGCTGGCTGCTCGCCCGGTTGGTTCTGGATTTCCGACATCTGGGGTCTACCTCCGTAAACGTCTGGGAGTCTTGTTTGTGCTCGTTAAGTTGCCGCCGGAAGCTTGGAGGGCGTTGCACGCTCCCTTAGAGTTTGCTGGGAAACGGCTCTTATAGGTTCCCGGCTTCCCACTCCGCCTGACAGGTTACGCAGCGGGTCGCGTCGGGTAGGGCCTCGATCCGCTCGTCTCCGATCTTGCCGCCGCAGTCCTCGCAGATCCCGGAAGCGCCCTGCGCCTGGCGGTCGCGAGCGTGCTGTGCCTGCTCCCGATCACGCTCCAGGACCTGCTGAATGGTCTGGTTGTTGGCTCGCTCGGCCTGCACCTGGGCGAAATCGGATTCGCCAAAGCCCTTACTCATGGCGACTCAGTATCCACCTAGGAGCGGGTTGAAACGCACTGAAACCAAAGGGGCTCGGACTTTGCCGAGCCCCATGTTCCGAGAGATCGACTACGTCTGTGAGGCGAGTGCCGCCACGAAACGGTCGGCACGCGGAGATCCGAATCCTGTGGTCATGTCGTAGCCGGGTGTCGCGAAGTACGGCGGCACGCCCGGTCCCGCCGGCGGCCACGCGTTG
>DATMKM010000120.1:0-46427 GCA_035571315.1 Candidatus Acidiferrum sp. | reverse complement strand
GGCAAGGAGCTCGACCGGTGGATGCTGCGAGCCGGTTTCGCGAGCCCCGAGGAGTTCAGGCGGCTCACCTACATCGCGGCATTAATGCGGTGCTTTCCTGGCCGCAATCGCGCCGGCAATGGCGACCTAAAGCCGCCGCCGGCGGCCGTCGCCAACTGCGCTCACTGGCTCGACGGCGAGCTGCTTATCCTCAAACCCACAGTCCTCATCCCTGTCGGACAGCTGGCGATCGCACGCTTCCTCGGGCCCGGCCCCCTCGACGATCGCGTCGGCCATCGCTTTGGCGAGCGCCCCGTGGTGGTTCCGCTGCCACACCCTTCTGGCCAGAGCCGATGGCTCAACGACCCCACGAACCGAGAACGCCTGTCGACAGCGCTAGCGCTGATCAGTCAGCTCCGCTTAAGCCTTGCGCTCACACAAAGAAGGCGCTCCAATAGCGACGGCGGTACAGCAACCGCCCCGCGTGAGCGGGCGGACTCGGTGACGATGAGGAGAAAGGCGTGAAGTATCTGCTGGTTTATTACGGTGGGGGAATGCCCGAGACACCCGCGGCCCAGGCTCGTGTGCTGAAGCAGTGGGAGAAGTGGTTCAGCAAGCTGGGACCTGCGGTGGTCGACGGCGGCAATCCATTTTCCGGCCAGGTCAGCAAGGTGAAGGAAGACGGCACGATCGCAAAGGGCGCGATCGGCAAACGCGCGTCGGGCTACAGCATCCTGGAGGCCGCCTCGCTGGACAAGGCTTCGAAGATGGCGAAGGGATGCCCGATCATCAAAAGCGGAGGACAGATCGCCGTTTACGAAACCTTCAACGCGATGTGACCCGTCTCCCCTGACGGTTGCCATCATTTTTTGCTGAGCGGGCGGGCGGGCGCGTCACCATCACGGGTGGCGATGCCCGCCACCTCGCCCGGTCGCTGCGCGCGCGCGTTGGAGAGGAGATCGAAGTCATCGACCCCGCGGGCTACTTGCTCGCGGTCCGGCTCGATGCGGTCTCGCCCGAAAGGGTTGAAGGAGTGGTCGTATCGGAGCGACCGTACCAACCCGAGCCGACGGCAAGAATCACGCTCGCGATCGCCAACCTGCCCGCGCCTGCACTCGAGTCGGTCCTGTCCCGCTGCACCGAGGCCGGCGCGTACGCCTTCCACGTCTTCCAGGCCGAGCGCAGCGTCGCGCGGGGCGCCAAGCTCGAGCGATGGGGGACGATCTGCCGCGAGGCCGCCATGCTCGCCGGCCGGCTGCGCGTCCCAGAGGTCGATGCGCTTCCCTCACTAGAGGCCGTGCTGCAGGCGACCGAACACGCGGTGATGCTCGCCCGGGACGCGCCCCAAGCGCTGGCCACATTGACCGCGCCCCGCGACCTCACGTTGCTGGTCGGACCAGAGGGTGGATGGTCTGACCGCGAGCGCGCCGCCGTCGCCATGAAGGCCGGCCTCGGGTCGCGCAACCTGCGCGCGGACACTGCCGCGCTCGTCGGCCTGGCGGTCGCGCTCGCCGCCCGCGCCTAAGGGCTGAGCACGCCCCCTCCAAGGCCCTGAAATATCTCGCTTCCGCTGTCGCTTCGGAATGAGATAAGATGGAGCATGGGATGGCGGAGCGCATCGTTCAGGGGAGTTTCTCGCCGGACCGGCTCGCCGAGTCGAGCGGCCCGATTTCCGTGGACCTCGCCGTCTTCACCCTGGTGGGCCGGGAACTGAGCGTGCTGCTGACCGAGCGCACAGAGGCGCCGTATCCCGCGTTCTGGGCGCTCCCCGGCGCCTTGCGCCGCAAGAGCATCTCGCTCGACGCCCAGGCCCGCGCGCTGCAGGCTGCGGTGACCGGGACCGACGGCGGTTGGATCGAGCAGCTGAAGACGTTCGACCGGCCGCAGCAGCTCGACTCTGGCGGTCATATCGAGGTGCCCGGACGCGATCCTCGCGGCGACGTTCTCTCGGTCGCCTACATCGCCATCGTCCCGAGCGCCCTGGCTGAGGAGTGCGCGGAGCGCAAGGGCGAGGGCGAGCAGCTGTGGCACCCGGTGAGGCGTTTGCCTGTACAGATGGCTTTCGACCATCGCGAGATCGTCGACTACGCGGTGCGCCGGCTGCGCAGCAAGGTGGGTTACTCATCGATCGCGTTTCAGCTCCTGCCTTCTGAGTTCACCATCACCGAGCTCCAGCAGGTCTACGAGGCGGTGCTCGGTCTTTCGATCAATCGCGGCAACTTCTGGCGCAGGGTCGTGGACCGCGGCGTCATCGAAGCGACCGGCGAGGAGCGCAGCGTGCGCGGAAAGCGCGCCTACCTCTTCCGCTTCAGCCAGCAGCCTTTCGGACTGCGTGAGGAACCAGATGGTTTCATCGAAGCCTGAGCGTTCGAGCCTGCGCTTGAAAGAGCTGGACGACCTGGTCGCCGCGGCGCTCAGCGAGGACCTTGGTCACGCGCTCGGTGGCGTCGACATCACCACTCAGTTCGTGGTCGACGCCGACCTCATGGGAGAGGCCCTCATCATCGCGAAGAAAAGTGGAGTCCTGAGCGGAAGCGACGCGGCCGCGCGGGTTTTCGAGCTGATCGACCCGCCATGCGAGTACGTCGCCCTCAAGCCCGACGGCACGCGACTCGAGCCGGGCGACGAGGTCGCGAAAGTGGTCGGGCCGCTCACCTCGATCCTCACGGCGGAGCGGACCGCGCTCAACTTTCTTCAGAGGCTCTCGGGCATCGCGACCGTGACCCGCAAGTACGTCGACGCCCTGGCTGCGTACCCGAAAGTAACGTTGCTCGACACGCGCAAGACGACACCGGGACTGCGTTTTCTCGAGCGTGCGGCGGTTCGGGCCGGCGGCGGCCACAACCATCGCGACGGCCTGTGGGACGCGATCCTCATCAAGGACAACCACGTCGCGGCTGCGGGCGGTGTGACCGAGGCGATCAAACGAGCCCAGCGTGCTCGGATGCCGGTGGAGGTCGAGGTCGACACGCTGGAGCAGCTCGAGGAGGCGCTGGCCGCGAGCGCCGAGATGATTCTGCTCGACAACATGAATTCCGAGCTGATGCGGCGCGCGGTTGAAATGACCGCCGGCCGAGCACAGTTGGAAGCATCGGGGGGCATGACGCTGGAAGGTGCCATGGCAGCGGCCAGAGCCGGAGTGGATCGCATTTCGGTCGGAGCTCTGACGCACTCCGCGCCTGCGTTGGACCTGAGCCTGGAGGTCACCAAGACATGGCGGTAGAAGTTCTCAACCTCGAAGCAGACGCGGCCGCTTACACGCGCCGCAGCATCCCGCGCGATATAGAAGGAATGAGCCGGGAGATCCGCGAGCTCGCCCGCTCCCGCAACGCGGTCATCCTCGCGCACAACTACCAGGTGCCTGAGGTCCAGGACGTGGCGGACTACGTCGGGGACTCGCTCGGGCTCTCGCGGCAGGCAGCCGCCACGGACGCGGACATGATCGTTTTCTGCGGGGTCCACTTCATGGCCGAGACGGCGGTCATCCTCAGCCCGACCAAGCGCGTGTTGATCCCCGACCTCGAGGCCGGCTGCTCTCTGGCGGCGACGATCAATGCCGAGCAGCTCACCGCGTGGAAGGCCGAGCATCCTGGTGCGGTCGTGGTGTCCTACGTCAACACCACCGCCGAGGTGAAGGCGCTCAGCGATTACTGCTGCACCTCGGGCAACGCAGAGCGCGTGATCCGCGCGATCCCAGAGGACCGAGAGATCCTGTTCCTCCCGGACATGTTCCTCGGCACGTACCTCGAGAAGGTCACCGGTCGCGCGATGCACGTCTGGCCGGGCGAATGCCACGTGCATGCCGGCATTCGACCAGCCGACATCGATGTCGCCCGCCGCGCGCACGGCGACGCCGACCTGCTCGTCCACCCCGAATGCGGTTGCGCGAGCCAGTGCATGTACTTCAAGGCGAACGGGGACATCGACGCGGACCGCACCCACATCCTCAGCACCGAGGGCATGGTCCAGCACGCACAGAAGTACCCGACGCGCAGCTTCGTCGTCGCGACCGAGCTCGGCATCATGCACAGGCTTTCGAAGGAGGCGCCGCAGGGGCGCTTCTACGCGGCCAGCGAGCGCGCGATCTGCCGCTATATGAAGAAGATCACTCTCGACAAGGTTCTGACCTCGTTGCGCGACGACGTGTTCGAGGTCTCGGTCCCGCAAGCAGTTGCAGACAAGGCGCGCCTCGCGATCCAGCGGATGGTGGAACTGTGAAGAACGACATTCTCGTCATTGGTGACGGGCTCGCCGGGTCCGCGGCCGCGATCGAGGCGGCGCGGATGGGTGCCTCGGTGGCATTGGTCTCAGCGGCCCATGGATCGTCGGACCGAGCCCAGGGCGGGATCGCCGCGGCGACTCTCCCCGAAGATTCGCCGCGCCTCCACGCTCTGGACACGCTCGCCGCTGGCGGCGACCTTTGCGACCCGAGCGCGGTCGCGATGCTCACGTCGGCCGGGCCGCCGACGGTGCACTGGCTCGAGTCGCTCGGCGTCCATTTCGACGGGGGTTCCGCGCGCGAGGCGGCGCACTCTCTCCCACGCGTGCTGCACCTTGGCGGGGACCAGAGCGGCAGCACTCTGATGGCCTTCATGCGCGCGGCGATCGAACGCGAGCCAGGGATCAGGCGATACCGCGCGCGGCTTCAGTCGCTGGTCGTCGATGACGCGGTTGCGGGCGCCGTCTTTTCCGACGGTCTTGTCTTGCGTGCGGGAGCCACCGTGCTCGCCACAGGCGGATACGCAGGCCTCTACGGGCGGACAACCAACAGCCGGATCAGCAACGGCAAGGGGATTCTCGAGGCCGCCCGCGCCGGTGCGCGAGTCGCTGACCTGGAGTTCGTGCAGTTCCATCCGACCGTCTTCGACGGCGCGCACCCTTTTCTGATCACCGAGGCGCTGCGCGGCGCAGGTGCGATCCTCATCGACGACCAGGGCGAGCGATTTGTCGACGAGCTGTTGCCTCGCGACCAGGTGGCGCGCGCGGTGGCCGCCCAGCGCGGACATGCTTTCATCTCGGCTGTCGACCTGGATCCAGACCTGCTCCGGCACAACTTTCCGAACTTCATCCGGAACTGCCGCCTGGTGGGCATCGACCCGCTGCGCCAACACGTTCCGATCGCTCCGGCAGCGCACTACACGATGGGTGGTGTGGCGACAGACCTCGACGGTAGGTCTTCGGTCGAGGGCCTCTACGCGGCGGGCGAGTGCGCGCGAACCGGGGTCCACGGGGCGAACCGGCTGGCCAGCAACTCACTGCTCGAAGCTGCAGCCTTCGGGCGGCGGGCGGCGGCCGCCGCGGTCGGAGCGCTGGAAACGCCGACCGCTCGGGATGCCAAGCCCAGGCCGTGGACGCGCGGACCACTCACAGTGGCGCACGTCGGGGAGGTACTCGATGACGCCGCGGGAGTGCTCAGGACAGGAGAGGAGCTGAAGAAGGCGCTGGCGACGCTGCGCTCGGGAGCTGTTTCAGCGGTGGCCGCGGACGCTGCCGACATGGCCTCGATGATCTGCGCGGCCGCGCTCGCCCGTTCGACCAGCCTCGGAGCCCACCAGCGCCTGGACGCACCGCAAGGAATCGCTGTTTAACGTTTGAGCGCTCGGTAGGTCTCAACCTCGCCTGCGATGGCGATCACCGAGGCGATGCCGAACGTCACGGCTCCCAGCACGAGGAGGCCCGCTCCGAGCGGGATGAACCAGGCGGTGGCGGCGAGTCCAAGGCACAGGATCCCGATCGCCAGCACGAGCAGCGCGTAGATCCTGAACCCGCGGCGGCTGGCGGCGAAACCGGGCGCCAGCTCCCCCAGCGGTTGCGAGGTCACCCGGCGCATGACGAGGTCGGCCGCGCCCAAGAGGTTGAGGAGCAGGACGAGCCCCGCCAGGCCGAGCACCACGCCGATCACCAGCACTATCGCCACGCCTGTATTTTCTCCGCCTCTAGCATTGCAGCGTGCCCACAACTCAGGACCGGGTGCGGAACTTCTGCATCATCGCCCACATCGATCACGGGAAATCCACGCTGGCCGACCGCCTGCTCGAGTACACAGGATCGATCAGCTCGCGCGACATGCAGAACCAGGTGCTCGACTCGATGGACCTGGAACGCGAGCGCGGAATCACCATCAAGCTGCAGGCGGTCCGCATGACCTACCCCGCCAAAGACGGCAAGACTTACGAACTCAACCTGATTGACACGCCCGGGCACGTCGACTTCGCCTACGAGGTTTCGAGGTCGCTCGCGGCATGTGAGGGAGCCCTCCTGGTCGTCGACGCGGCCCAGGGCATCGAGGCCCAGACGCTCGCCAATCTGTACCAGGCGGTCGAGGCGGGACTGACCCTCATCCCCGTGGTCAACAAGATCGACCTCGACGCCGCCCAGCCCGAGATGGTCGCCGAAGAGATCTCCGATGTCACGGGGATCCCGCGCGACCAGGTCATCTTCGCCTCTGCCAAGCAGGGCATCGGCACCGAGGACATCCTCGAAGCCGTGGTCGCGCGGGTGCCGCGCCCGCACGGCGACCCGACCATGCCGCTGCGTGCGCTCATCTTCGACTCGCACTACGACACGTATCGGGGCGTTATCACCTACGTGCGGGTCGTGGACGGCGAGATCATCCCGGGAACCAGAATCCGGATGATGAACACCGGAAAAGTCCACGAGGTCGACGAGGTGGGCTGGTTCGCTCCGCGCCCCCGGCCGGCCGAGAAGCTGACCGCCGGAGAGGTGGGCTATGTCACGGCTGCGATCAAGAACGTGGTCGACGCGCGCGTGGGTGACACCATCACGACCGCCGAGAACGGCGCGGCCACGCCGCTCCCGGGCTACCGGCAGGTCAAGCCCATGGTGTTCGCCGGGTTATTCCCGACGGAATCGGATCAGTTCGGGGACCTTAAGGAGGCCCTGGAAAAGCTTCAGCTCAATGACGGCGCGCTGTCCTTCGAACCGGAAAACTCGGCCGCGCTGGGTTTCGGTTTCCGCTGCGGGTTTTTGGGGCTGCTGCACCTCGAGATCGTGCAGGAGCGCCTCGAGCGCGAGTTCGAGCTCGACCTGATCACGACGGCTCCGACCGTCGAGTACGAGGTCATGCTGAAACGCGGCGGAGTAATCACCATCGACAACCCGGCGATGCTGCCCGACACAACCATGATCGAATCCATCTCCGAGCCCTACGTGAAGCTCTCCATCATCGTGCCGTCGGGTTTCGTCGGCCCGATGATGGAGCTCTGCCAGGAACGGCGCGGAACTTTCAAGCACCTCGAGCACAGGCCGGGCGACCGCGTGGTGTTGGAGTACGAGATCCCGCTGGGCGAGATCATCCACGACTTCTACGATCAGCTGAAATCGCGCTCGAAGGGCTACGCCTCGATGGACTACGAGATGATCGGGTTCCGCGAGGGCGAGCTCGTCAAGCTGGACGTTCTGGTGGCGGCCGAACCGGTGGATGCGCTCTCACTCATCGTGGATCGGGGCAAGGCGCAGATCCAGGGTCGCAAGCTGGTGGAGAAGCTGAAGACGATCATCCCGCGCCAGATGTTCGCTGTGCCCATCCAGGCCGCGATCGGCGGTAAGGTCATCGCCCGGGAGACGATCCCTGCAATGAGGAAGGACGTGCTCGCAAAATGCTACGGCGGCGACATCACCCGCAAACGCAAGCTCCTGGAAAAGCAGAAGGAAGGAAAGAAGCGGATGAAGCGGGTCGGCTCGATCGAAATCCCACAAGAAGCTTTCATGGCGGTGTTGAAGCTTGACTAGAGTGCTGCGCTTCCTTGGTTCGATAGCTCTCCTGGCAGTGGTCGTGAGCGCCTGCTCGCTCCGCCCCTCGACCACAGGTAGCAACTTGCAGCCGGGCGATTTTTATGCCGCGAACCCGAGCCTTGCCGACGTACGTACGCTCCTCGGTGACAGCAACTGGTGGCCGGGGCCGCCGTCATTCGGAGTCCAGCCGCTCGATTCCGCCTACACGCCTTTGGACGAAAAGTTCCATGTCGTCACGCGGTTCGTTCACCTTGGAACCGCGGAGACGCTCGAGATCGAGTACACGCTGTGGAACTCGACCTCAGCGGCTACGTCGCAGATGACGAGCATCCAGACTGCATTCGGCACGTCAGCGAGCGGAACGAAGGTGGGCGATCAGGCCCTCTACTACGGGTCGAAGACGACGGGGGCGGCGCCCTTCGGCACGGTGACCTTTATTCGCGTCGGTCAGATCGTCACCACCATCTCGATGAGCTTGAAGGACGCGTTTCCAAGCGTGGCGCAGCTGGGCAAGATTGCGAGCAAGGTCAATTCCCGGCTTCAAGATGTGCTCTCCGGCAAAGTGCATGCGAGCCCCCTGCCGGTGACCGACGAGCTGCTGCTGCCGCCCAAGGGACCCGACCTCACTCTCCTCGGTTCCGCCGTGCTTCCAGTCGAAGCCGTCGTCGTGATGCTCGGTTTCGAGTCGCCTGAGGCGCTTGCGGCGATCCTGCATACCAGCGGGGTCGACAGCATCGTGTTTGGTGACTACGCGCTCGACGTCGATACGCACATGGAGGTTCGGGCTGGCGTGTTCAACTTCACCGTCGCGAACGATGCCGTCACGTGGGTCGACGAGCTGCGCGGAAGCAACCAGTTCGACCAGAACGGAATTGCGACGTTCTACGACGACGGGTCGGGTCAGTATTTCAGCCTGTTCACATCAGGTACGAAGGCCGCGATCCTGGTTTGCCGGTCGACCTCTGACGCCGAGGCCGCGTCGCGAGCGTGTGAACTCCCGCTGTCGCGCATCGGCCCGGCCTGGGTATTGAGTCTTTCGGGGACCTAGCGGGCTTCGGCCGCCCCCTGGTGGCGACGCAAAGCCTGGAACCACTCCCACTGTTTCGTCAGGCCTTCGCGCAGCGATACCCGCGGTTCCCATCCGAGGCGCTCTCGCGCCAGGTTGATCGAGGCGCCGGTGTGGCGGGGATCGCCTGGGGCCGCGGGGAGGTTCTTCCGCTTTGCCTTGATGCGGCTTATGTCTTCCAGCGTCGCGAGCACGCGGTTCACAGTGACCCGGCTGCCGCCTCCCAGGTTGAAGACCTCGCCCACGACGTCGGCGGTCGCCGCCTTGATCGTCCCTTCGACCGCGTCCGCGACGTAGGTGAACTCGCGTGACTGCTCGCCATCGCCGAAGATCTCGATCGGTTCGCCATCGACCAGAGCCTGCATGAACAGCGCGAAAGCCATGTCGGGCCTCTGCCGTGGGCCGTACACGGTGAAGTAGCGGACCGACACCACGGGCAGGCCGAAGTTCTTCGCGTACAGCAACGCGAGGTGTTCCGCCGCGAGCTTGGTCACGCCGTAGGGCGAAACCGGACGCGGCAGCGCGGATTCCTTGGTGGGAAACATCTCGGCGTCGCCGTAGACCGAAGAGCTGCCGGCGAAAACAAGGCGATCGATGGGCGACTCTTTGAGAGCTTCCAGGAGTCGCTGCGTCGCGAGGATGTTGTCGCGCACGTAGCGGTCGAACTGCTCGCCCCAGCTCGGGCGAACCCCAGGCTGCCCCGCGAGGTGGTAAACGACCCGCGCGCCGCGCAACGTGGATCGCAGATCGGCGTCCACCAGGTCCAGCTCATGGAAAGTGAAGGCAGGATTCGACTTGAGCCCGGCAAGGTTCTCTTCTTTTCGCGATCGCTCGTAGTAATCGCTGAAGGCGTCCACGCCCACGACCTGGTTTCCGAGCGCGAGCAGCCGCTCGCAAAGGTGTGAGCCAATGAACCCGGCAGCGCCCGTGACCACGACCCATTGCCCCTGCGCTGCCACTTCGGAAAAGAGTGGCAGGTTCGGCGCTTGGCGATTGCCACCGATCCCGTGCCACCTATCCTTGGATCGCATGAGACGATTCGAGGCCTGGCTCGCGGAGGCCAACACCGGCCTTGCGGTAAAGAAGTTCCCTGAAGGCACTCGCACGGCGACCGACGCGGCCCGCGCGGTCGGCTGCGAAGTTGGCCAGATCGTCAAGTCGCTGGTGTTCGTGGCCGGAGGTAAGGCGGTGGTGGCGTTGGTCAGCGGCGCGAACCGCGTCGACGAAAAGAGGCTCGGAGCGATCGCGGGCGATCCACTGATCAAAGCAGACGCAGAAACCGCGCGCAGCGCAACCGGTTATTCGATTGGAGGCGTGCCGCCGTTCGGCCACGCGACCGAGGTGCCCATTTTCATGGATCGCGACCTGCTTGGTTACGTGGTGGTCTGGGCCGCGGCCGGTCGCCCCGATTCCGTTTTCGAGATCGACCCGGCGCGGCTGCGGGAGCTCAGCGGTGCAACCGTGGTCGACCTCAAGGGCGCCTGAGCATGAGCGAGAAACCGTTCAAGAACCTCTACCTGCACATCCCGTTCTGCAAGCACAAGTGCGGCTACTGCGACTTCAATGCGTACGCCGGTATGGACCGGCTCATGCCCGACTACGTCGACGCGCTCGAGCGTGAGCTCTTGTGGGCGCGCGACCTGCATCCCTTCGAAACGTTGGAGACGGTCTACTTTGGCGGCGGAACGCCGAGCCTTCTCCCGGCCGGGCTCATGACCAGGCTGCTGGGCTTCCTCCGGGCGAACTTCGACGTGGCAGAGGACGCCGAGATCACGCTCGAGGCAAATCCAGCGAGCACCGACGAGGCGAAGCTGGCGGCGTGGCTCGACAGTGGCGTGAACCGCTTGAGCCTGGGCGTGCAGGGTTTCGACGGCCGCGCGCTGGCCATCCTCGAAAGACGGACGGACGCGGCCCAGGCGACTCGGGCGTTTGAGCTGGCGCGCTCGATGGGGATGCGCAACATCAGCATCGACCTCATCTACGCGGTCCCACATCAAGGCCTCGATTCGTGGCTGGAGACCCTGCGGCGCGGGCTCGCGCTCGGACCCGACCACATCTCGACCTACTGCCTGACTTTCGAGGAAGGCACTCTGCTGTGGCGGCGCCGCGCGCAGGGCAAGGTGCCCGAGGTCGACTCCGACGTGCAGTGGGATCACCTCGACGCCGCGATCGTGGAGTTGGAGTCCGCGGGCTACCACCGCTATGAGGTCTCGAACTGGGCGCGCCCTGGCTTCGAATCACGACACAATCACGCTTACTGGAGCTGCCGTCCGGTCTACGGCGCGGGTGCCGGCGCGCACTCGTACGCAACCGATGGCGCGACCGCGCAGCGGTGGTGGAACGTCGCGCGACCCCGCGACTACATGGCGGCGCCGAACCCGGTCGCCGGCGGCGAGGAGCTGGAGGCACGCAAGGCGGCAGCCGAGTCGCTGATGCTGGGACTGAGAACCGCGGAGGGGATGCCGCCTCCCAGCGGGTTCGACCCTGAGCTCGCCGAGCTGGTCAAAGTCGGCCTGGTCGCAATGACCGGCGGCAGGGTCGTCCCGACCCGGCGCGGCATGGACCTGCACAACCAGATCGCGCTCGCGGTACTGTAGCTAGCACTCTCGTAGCCAGAGTGCTGAAACTATGGAAAACAGAAAGCAAGAGATCCTTCGAGCGGTCGTGCAGGAGTTCACGACGAACGCCGTGCCGGTTGGTTCCCAGGCTCTCCAGAGCCGCTACTTCGTCAGCCTCTCGTCGGCGACGATCCGGAGCGAGCTGGCCGAGCTGGCCGACCTGGGCTACCTGACGCAGCCGCACACCTCTGCCGGCCGCGTGCCGACGGATTCCGGGTACCGGTATTTCGTCGACTTCCTGATGGACCTCGAGACGATCCCCGAGCAGGTCGGCAACTTCATCGACAACGAGCTCCGGCAAGCCCCCTCGGACGTGCAGGGGATGGTCGAGAAGGTGGCGATGACCGTGGCGGCCGTGACTCAAAACGCTTCCGTCGCCAGCGCGCCGCAGGGCTCGCAGGCAAGGATCAAGCACCTCGACCTCGTGTCCCTCGAGCCGACAGAGGTCCTGCTGATCCTCCTGCTCGAGGGCAATCTCCTGCGCCAGCAGGTCCTGACCGTGGCCGAAGCGGCCACGCAGGACGAGCTGACCAAGGTCGCCGCCACGCTCAACACCACATTGGGTGGAAAGGGAAGCGAAGAGGTCCGACGCCACTACGAGAGCGCCGCGCTGGGGCTTGAGAAGGAGCTGCTCGGGCGGGTGGTCACGGTGCTCGACATCTACGAGAAAGGTTCGGAGAGCCTTGTCGTCCACGACGGGGTGCGCAACCTGCTCCGCCAGCCCGAGTTTGCGGAATCGTCTCGCCTGCACCAGGTGCTCGAGGTGCTGGAAGAGACGCGGTACCTGACCGTGCTGCTCCGCCAGCTCATCGGCGAGTCGGACCTCCAGATCGTGATCGGTTCCGAAAACGCCTCGAGCCAGCTTCAGGGCTGCGCGGTCGTGCTCACCACCTACGGCCCGTCGAACCGGCTCAAGGGAGTTCTTGGCGTGATTGGCCCGACTCGTATGGCGTACAGCCAGACCGTCGCCCGCCTGCAGGCCGTGGCGCGCAGCGCGAGCGACCGCATGGCTGACCTCGGCGTTTAGATGAACCTCTGCGTGAGGTATCTAGGGACTGATGACCACACGTAAGCCTCCGCACGAACCGCACGAGCCAGAGCGGCGCGGCGAGACCATGGCCCCGCTGGAGTCCACGGCGATTGCCTTGATGGAAGGCAAGATCGCCGAGCTGGAGTCGGCCGTCGCCGAAGCGAAGGATCGCTACCTGCGCACCGCCGCCGACTTCGACAACTTCAAGAAGCGCTCCCGCCAGCAGCAGCTCGAGACGATCCAGCACGCTTCCGCCGACCTGATCGGGCGGCTCTTGCCGGCCCTCGATGACCTGCACAAGGCGCTCGACCACAAGCCCGCGGGCGTCGACGAGTCCTGGGTCAAGGGTCTCGAGCTCAGCGTGCGCAAGCTCGAGGAGGCGCTCGGCGCGCACGGCCTGGAACAGATCCACGCCGTCGGCGTTCCGTTCGACCCGAAGCTGCACGAGGCGATCGGGTACGAGGAATCGTCCGACCACCCGGAGGACACGGTAACCTCCGAGCTGCGACGCGGGTACCGGATCCGCGACCGTGTTGTCAGGCCGGCGCTCGTCAAGGTGGCGCGCCCACCCGCCGAGCTCCCGGCTTCCGACGGCGAATCAACCAACTAAGAGCTAATTGGCCGTCAAGCGCGACTACTACGAGGTCTTAGGCGTAGGCCGGCAGTGCACCGCTGAGGACCTGAAGCGCGCTTTCCGGAAGATCGCGATGGACTCGCATCCCGACCGCAACCCCGACGACGCGATCGCGGCCGCCCGGTTCAAGGAGGCGAGCGAGGCCTACTCCGTGCTATCCGATCCAGGACGGCGCCGCACTTACGACATGTTCGGCCATGCCGCAGTGGAGGGCGGCGGCGGTCCTGGCATCGACTTTTCCGATATGCCGTTCGGAGACATCTTCGACACGTTCTTCGGGGGTGGTCGCGGACGGCGCGAGCGCTCCAACCGTGGCGACGACCTTCGCTACGACCTGACGATCACCTTCGACGAGGCGTTCACCGGGATCGAAAAGCAGATCGACGTCGCGCGTCTTGCCAGCTGCGAGCGATGCGGGGGCAACGGGGCGGAGCCCGGCACCGGTGAGGAAACCTGCCCCGGCTGCCGCGGCACCGGACAGATCCGCCGCCAGCAGCAGTCCATCTTCGGAGCCGTGGTCACAGCTGCCACTTGTCCAACCTGCGGAGGTGCGGGGCGCCTGCTGAAGAGCCCCTGTACGCAGTGCCGCGGCCAGGGCCGCGTGCAGGTGGGCAAGCGCCTGGCGGTCAGGATCCCGGCCGGCGTGGACACTGGTTCGCAGATTCGGATCAGCGGAGAGGGGGGAGCCGGGCTGCGCGGCGGCCAGTCTGGAGACCTCTATGTCGTGCTGCGCGTCAAGGCGCACTCGCACTTGGCTCGACACGAGCAGGACACGGTTTACGAGCTGCGAGTGAACATGGTCCAGGCGGCGCTTGGCGATCGGATCGAGATCCCTACGCTCGAGGGCCTGGTCGAGATCGCCATCCCCGCCGGCACCCAGCATGGCCAGTCGTTCCGTCTGGCCGGGCGCGGCATGCCCGACGTTCGGGGAGGACGGCGTGGAGACCAATACGTCATCGTGCAGATCGTCATCCCGAAGGACCTCAATGCCGAGCAGAAGGCCATCCTGCGGAAGGTCGGCGGCCTGACCGGCAAGCCCGAAAAGGTGTCCAAAGGTTTCTTCGAGAAACTCCGCGACGCGATTTCGCTTGATTAGCTGAAAGTCGATCGGCGCCGGATAAACTTCCGACCGCGTCCGTGCGTTTAGATGTCGTGAAGGGAAGGGGTTACGGTGCCGTGGCGATCACGGTGCTGCTGTTGCTGCTTTCTGGCTGTGCCCGCCCGATCGGCACCGTGGCGACCCCGACTATCCAGCCGTCGGCCTCACCGGAGGCGGCACGGGCCCCGCTGACCATAGCCAACCCCGTCTTTCACTCAGGCGAGGTTGGGGTCACGTACTCGCCCGTCACTCTGAGCGCGACCGGCGGCCTAGCTCCTTACACCTGGACGGCGATCGGTTCCGTGCCGGCCGGGCTGGCCCTTTCCCCAGATGGCGTCGTCTCCGGCATCCCGACCCAGAACGGCTACTTCGCCTTCGGCGTACAGGTCCTGGACTTCGACAAGAACGACACCGCCGGCGTTGCTGTCAACATCCCGATCGTCCCTCGGCTCACTGCGAGCCTGGTCCCGGGCTGCGCAACCGAATGCACTGTCGAGCTGGGGTGCGTGAGCGTTTGTGGCACGTTCGGGCAGGTTAGCGGCGGCGCTGCGCCGCTCAAATACACGCTTACGAGCGGGCCACTACCTGCTGGTACAACGCTGAATGGCCTGAGCCTCAACGGGACGTTCATTGGCCTGCCGGGCCGGCTGCAGTTCACGGTCCAGGTCACAGACGGGTTTGGAGCAACCGCGCTCATCACGGCGAGGTACAACCTCCTCCCGCACATTTCCCTTGCATCGAGCGCAAGCTGCATCGGGGGTTACTCAGGTGGCAAAGTGCCTGGTTGCCAGGTTCAAATGCCGTATTCGGGAGGCTCCGGAGCCGTCTCCGTGAAAATCGTCAACGAGGTGGCAAACGTTCGGGGGTGCTACTCGAGTGGTCCGCCACCTGCCGGATACGGCCTCACAGCGGCCGGTGGGTATGTCACGGTGATGATCCCCGGAAACATTTCGTCTGGTTACGGCGCGATCTGGACGCTGCTAGTAACCGACGGCAATCTATGCGGGCCATCGACGTATTGCTCCTCAGGAACGGCTACGGTCGACATAAAGGTCGCCTGTAGCTAACCCTCTAAGCGACTTCTAAGGTTTCAGGCATAACTTGGGGACGGACGGGGTAGTTATTAGGTTCGGCAGTAACAACCAGCCGTACATAAGAAGGAAGAGAGTGGCTAAAACAATCGATCTCGAGCTCACGCGGGCCGAAGTGGAGGTCATCGAGCTGGAAGCTCGCCTCCGGGTAGTGCCCATGAACGACACCCAGCTTTCCGACGCCCTCAAGACCGCCTTGGTGGCCAAGAAGGAGCGCCTCCTGAAGCTCCGGACCCTGCACGCCGCGGCCGGCCGGGCCCGCATCACCGACAAGGACAACGGGGACGTCAACCCGCTCCACGCCCAGCGCCGGCCGCCCTTGAAGCGGACCGTGCCCCAGCGCCCACCGACTAAGTCCAGCAAGTAATCCCTTAGCGGCCAGGCCCACTTGCCTGGCGTCGGGTCGGGCCTTGCGCACCGAACCGCGAGTCCGAACGTTATCGTGAGCGAGTTGGCCAGCGATCTGAAGCCGTCCCCACCACCATCCAACAGCCCCTCCGCACTCGACGCGGTCGCTGGATGGGCCAACGAGGATCGCGGGCTGTGGAGGTGGGCGCGGCTGCTGCCGGTGATCACCGGCGCCGTCGCGGCGCTCATCCTGATCGCCGTCGGGTTCCGGCTGTGGCTCGCCAGTGTCGGCTCATACGAGCTGATCGGCTGGGCGGTCGCCCTCCTCCTGTTGGCCGTCCTCGCCTACCTCAGCCAGCACTTCCTTGATCGGAACCTCGCGCTCCAGTCTGAGCGCCAGGCGTCTCTCCTCCGAGCCGTCAGCGACATCGGCGAAGGGCTCCTGATCACCGAGAACGGCCGCTTCGTCGGGGCCAACACTGCCTACCTGGCGCTGACCGGCTATGACGCGAACGAGCTCGCGGCCATGCCCTCGCTCATCGGGCTTGCGCCGCCGGAAGAGCAACCGCACCTGACCGAGCAGCTCGCCGTGCGGCTCGGGGGAGGCGAGGTGCCGTTTCGCTACGAATCGGCGCTCATCAGGAAGGACGGCCGGCGGATCCAAGTCGAGACCGCTGTGCGGGGCCTGCCGGCGGAAGGCAAGCACCGGTTGCTCGCTCTCGTGCACGACATCAGCGAACGCCATCGGATGGAGGAGGCGGAGCGCGAAAGCGAGACCAGGTTCCGCACCCTGTTCGAGCAAGCCCAGGCAGGCATGGCCTTCGCCACGCTTGATACACACATCACCACTGTTAACCCGGCCTTCTGTCAGCTGGTGGGCTACAGCGACTCGGAGCTGCGCAACCTTTCCCTGCTCGACATCACGCACGCGGAGGATGTGCCGACCGTGCAGGAGGCGCTCCGGCGAATGCTGAGCGGTGTGGAAGAGGGCACCCGGCTTGAGAAGCGCTATACCCGCAAGGATGGGGAGCCCGTCTGGGTCGACGTGACCACCCGGCTCGTGCGGGGCCCGGATGGCAGGCCGCTCTATCTCCAGACGGTCGCGGTCGACATCCGGGACCGCAAGCGCGCCGAGGTCTTGCAAGCCGCGCGCTTTGCGGTGACGCAGGCGCTGGTCACCTCGCCCGGCTGGGACAAGGCCGCGCCGGGGGTCCTGGAAGGCCTGTGCCGCGCGCTCGACTGGGAGCTGGCCGAGTACTGGGAAGTCGACGCCGAACGCGAGTCGATGCACTTCGTCACGGCCTGGAAGCGACCGGGGCGCGACACCACCAGCTACGAGGTCACCGCCGCCGAGGCGAGCTACCGCCGGGGCGAGGGACTGGCGGGGAAAGTGTGGGAGTCGGGCGCGCCGGTCTCAGTGACCGATCTCGCCACCGACGAATCGTCGCGCTCCGTCGCCGCCGCAGCGGCCGGCCTAAAGGGCATCGTCGGATTCCCTGTGCGCAGCGGCCGCCGTGTCGTTGGCATGATCGCGCTCCACACCTGGGCGCCGCGCAAGCTGGACGAGGGGTTGCTCGCGGTCATGAGCGACGTCGGTTCGCAGACTGGCGAATTCGTCGAGCGCAAGCGCGCTGAGGTCGCGCTCCAGGAAAGCGAGAAACGGATGCGGTCGGTGCTCGACAACGTTTCGGACGGCCTCGCCACCATCGAGCAGTCCGGTGCCATCGAGTCGGCCAATCCCGCGGTCGTCAAGCTGTTCGGTTATCTCGAGCAGGAGCTGGTCGGCCAGCAGGCGGACGTGCTGATCGCGACCACCCATCGCAGCGCGTTTGTCAACTATCTCGAGCGGCGCCTCAAGCTCGACATCCCGGTCAGCGGCGCCCACGAGACGATGGGCAAGCGCAAGAATGGCAGCCTTTTCCCGCTCGAGTTCGTGGTCAGCTCAATGCAGATCGGCACACGGCACCTTTTCATCGCCACGCTGCGCGACATCTCCGAGCGCAAGGCTCACACCGACGCGCTCGAGTACCAGGCCCTGCATGACGCGCTCACCGGCTTGCCGAACCGCAGCCTGTTCGGCGATCGCCTGCGCCAGGCCTTGCTGGCGGCGCGGCGCAACCAGAAGATGTTCGGGGTGCTGCTGCTCGACCTCGATCGGTTCAAGGACATCAACGACGCGCTCGGACACGACCGCGGCGACAGCCTTCTGCAGGAGGTCACGGCGCGGCTGCGCGGGGTCCTGCGCGCGACCGACACCATCGCGCGCCTGGGAGGCGATGAGTTCGCCGTGCTTACGACTGACGCCAAGCATCCCGACGACGTCGTGGCCACGGCGAAGAAGATCCTCGCCGCGCTCGAAGGACCGTTCGCGATCGCCGACCAGATGGTCGAGACCGGAGCGTCCATCGGCACCGCGATGTATCCGCTTCACGGCGACGACCCGAGCACGCTGCTCCGGCGTGCGGACGTGGCGATGTACGTCGCGAAGCGCTCCGGTGGCGGTTACGCCGTTTACGCGCCCGAACAGGAGGCGCAGACACTGCGGCGCTCGGGCCTGGCCGGCGAGCTCCGGCGGTCGATTCCGCAGGGCGAGCTCGTGCTGCACTTTCAGCCACAGATCACGCTTGCCACTGGCGCGATCCATTCGGTCGAGGCGCTCGTGCGCTGGAACCATCCCCGCGAGGGATTGATGCCGCCCGACCGGTTCATCCCGATGGCCGAGGAGACGGGAATCATCCACCCGCTCACAGCGTGGGTGATCGATTCGGCGCTGGCCCAGCTGACCAAGTGGCTCGCGGACGGACTCGATGTGTCGGTCTCGCTCAATGTGTCGCCGCGCAACATCGAGGACCACTCGCTCGAAGAGATGGTCGCCCGCGCGCTCGGGACGTTCAAGGTGGAGCCGCAGCGGTTGACGCTCGAGATCACGGAGGGCGTGGCGATGGCCGCCGCCGCCGCCAAGGCGCTGCACCGCCTCAACGAGATGGGCGTGCGGCTGGCGCTCGACGACTTCGGAACCGGCTACTCGTCGCTGCTCTATCTGATGCGCCTACCGGTCAACGAGATCAAGATCGACCGCTCGTTCGTGTCGGCCTTGGCGTCAGACCCTGATTCGGGCGCGATCGTGCGCTCGGCGGTGGGGCTCGGGCACAACCTGGGGTTGAGAGTCGTAGCCGAAGGGCTGCAGGACCGCGCCGCGGAAGCCGTGCTGGTCGAGGCCGGGTGCGACGCGGCGCAGGGATTCCTGATCGGGCGCCCGGTCCCAGAGCGCGAGATCACGACGCTTCTGATGGCGCACTCAGGTTTGGCAAAACAGCTCGATTGAGAGCGGTCGTCCTGGGAGCGGGGGGCCAGCTGGGGTCGGACTTGTCGCAGCTCATCGGGCCTGGCTCTGGCGTCACGCGTGAGCAGGTCTCGGTCTCCGACCCTGATGCGATCGACGCTGTCCTGAGCCTGCTGCAGCCCGCGATCGTGTTCAACTGCGCGGCCTACAACGCCGTCGACCGCGCGGAGACCGAGAAAGAGCAGGCGCATGCGGTCAATGCCGATGGTCCCGCCAACGTCGCCCAGGTGTGTGCGCGTCATCACATCCGCCTCGTTCATTTCTCGACCAACTTCGTCTTCGACGGAGCGCTTGACCGGCCGTACGTCGAATCGGACGTGCCTGGTCCAATCAGCGCCTACGGCGCCTCAAAGCTCGAAGGCGAGCAGCGTGTGCTGGACCTGCTGCCGGATGCGCTCGTGATCAGGACGGCCGCGCTCTTTGGCGACCGCGGATCCGCGATCAAGGGCGGAAGCTTTCCCGACCGAATCCTGTCGCGCGCCGAGCGGGGAGAAGCGCTGCGCGTGGTGGCGGACCAGCAGGTCAACCCGACCTATACGGCGGACCTGGCGCCCGTCGCCCTCGAGCTGGGTGAGTCTGGGCTCCAAGGCATCGTCCATGTCGTCGCCGCGGGCTGTGCGGGATGGGACGAGTTCGCGCGCGCCGTGCTCGCCGTCCTGCACGTGTCGGCCGAGGTGGGGCCGGCGTCGTCGGCAGAGTTCGCTGGAGGGGCGAGGCGGCCCCTCAACGGGTGTCTTGCGTCCACTTTGGTGCCGCCGCTGAGGCCCTGGCGAGAGGGATTGCACGAGTGGGCCGCGCGGCGCATCGAGGCGTCCAGGGCATAAAAAAGGCTCGGGCCGGGCGATTTCTCGACACCGGCTCCGAGCTTGGCTGCGGGGGGTGAGGTTCTAAATGATGATGATTCCCCGATTGACTTTCGAGACGCTCCATCCCTTCTGAGGGTCCTCGCGCACGCGCGCCAGCAAAAATTTTAGGCGTGGAAACCGCGAGCAATCACGTCGATCTTTGTACTTTTTCGACGACGAAACGACTACGCCACTCGGGGAATACCAAGCCCACGCGTTGCCGGCTCGATCGCAGCGTGCTAGAAGTGCGTTGCTCCAGCACACGACTTGCACACTTTGATCAGCTCGAACGATTTAGCCAATCGCCTCGGCGTGAGCCGGGCGACGGTTTTACGCGCCGTCGCAAAGGGTCTGCTCAAGCCTGCACTCGTCACCCCCGGCGGCCACAGGCGCTTTCTGCCCGGGGATTTCGAGGAGTTCGCGCGCCGGGCTGAATCTCGCTCGGGGGGCGTAGACCTGGTCAGCTCGAAGGAGGCGGCCAGGCTACTGGGCGTAAGCCAGCCGACGCTCAACCGTGCTGTGCGCGAGGGTAGGGTGCGGGCGGCCGCGATCACGCCGGGCGGACACCGGCGGTTCGCAACCGCCGAACTGCTCGACACGGTGCGTGCCGCGCGGACTTTCCCGGCGGCTACGAGCTGGAGCGGTTGTTGATGGCGGGAGAGACGCCGCCAGTATCGCCACACAGGCGGCGCGGAGACCGGGGCCAGCTTGCGTGGAGCGTCGTCCTCAACGCGATTCTCGTCGCGGCTTTCGTACTGGGAGCGATCCCATTCGTCGCGATCGTGCGCGGCCTCATCGAGGCGGTGTCGCAATCAAAGATTCGCAGCGGCGCCGATTGGTTCGCCTACGGTTTCGCGTTCACAGGCCTCTTCCTGGGGGCGATCTTCTTCGCGTACGCCATCAAGTACTACCTCAGCACGGCGATGGTGCTTCTGACGACCCTCGTCACAACTCCGCGCAACGGCAACGGCCACAGCTCGAAGAGCTCGCCGAACCTGACCGGACACAACCGCATCAACGGCAACGGCAACGGTAACGGATTCCATATCGACCTCGGGTACTACCCGTTTGTCTCGGTGCATGTCGCGGCCTACAACGAAAAGCGCGTGATCGAGAGGCTCCTCCAGGCGCTCGATCAGCTGGACTACCCGGCCTACGAGGTGGTCGTGGTGGACGACTCCAACGACGAGTCCTTGCAGATCCTGCAGCCATGGAGAGACCGGCCCAAGTTCAAGATCCTCCACCGCACCAGCCGCGCGGGCTACAAGGGCGGCGCGCTTCGTGAAGCGCTGAAGGTCACCGACCCGCGCGCCGAGTACGTGGTCATTTACGACGCCGACTCGGTGCCGTTCCCGGACTCGATCGAGCGCCTGCTGCCGCATTTCTATCGCGTGGCCGAGCGGGCGAGCGACCGGGTCATCGGGTCGGCGTTCGGACGCGAAGAGGACGTTGGGGGCGACGGCCTGGTGAAACGAAGAACCGATGTCGCCGCGGTGCAGAGCTACCAGTGGCACGTGCTGAACAAGTCGGAGAGCTGGCTGACGGAGGCCGTGCGCGCCGAGTACGCCGGAAGCTACATGGTGGAGCGCCCGTTCCAGGACGCGATCGGCTCACTGAAGATGATCGCGGGCACCGCGTACATGATCCGTGCCGATGTCCTGCGCCAGGTCGGTTGGGGCACGAGCATCACTGAGGACTGGGAGCTGACCCTGAAGCTGTACGTGCGCGGCTACAAGGTCGTCTACACGCCCTGGGCTGAAACACCCGCCGAATGCGTCAGCACCTTTTCGCGCCTTGCGCGCCAGCGCATGCGTTGGGCGGAGGGACATACGCACAACGTCCGGAGGTATTTCCTCGACATCATGGGGTCGCCGTTCATTACTCCGCTCGAAAAGATCGAGTTCCTTTTCGACTCCACCTATTACTTGCAGGCCGCCTTGTTCGTGGTCGGAACGATCGCCTGGTTGATGTCTGAGATCGTGTTTCACGCGCACGTACCCGGATGGACCGCAGTGCTCGGCTGGTCCTTGCTCTTCTCCAACGTTTTCGCGTTGCCGCTGATGAACCTGGGCGGTTTGATTCTCGAAGAAGCGCCGGCTCGCGACCTGCAAGGAGTATGGGGAGCGCTGGTCCTGTCTTTCGCGTTGGTTCCGTTCCAGGGCTGGGCAGCGGCCAAGGGCCTCTTCGGCAAGGACGAAGGACCCTGGTTCCGCACCCCGAAGACAGGCCGCGTCACGGACGAGGTGCATCACCTGAGACGGCTCAACCTACTGCGCCGGTGGTTATTGGGCCCGCGAGCACGGCGTCAGGAGATGCGGCCGCCCGTAAAGCCCGTCTCTCCCATCGTCAGGCGCAGGCCAGGCGGCGGTCGAAGTCGCTGGATTGGCTGGGGAGTCGCCATCACGCTGCTGCTGGCATTCGGAGGGCTCGCGTGGCTCTCGTCGCGTGCGCCTGTGGTCGATGCCGCGGGCAACCCGCTGTATCTACACGGGAGCGGGACGGCTCCGGCCTGCGTCGCGACCACGCTTGACCAGACCATCGGCACGAGGCCGACGGTACCGACTTCGTGCGCGATCCAGTCGTCGGCGGGCGGCGTGACCACCACCTGGGGATTTACAAACCTTCCAGCCCAGACGGTAACCGCCGGTACGTGGTCGTTCAACATGGCTTGGACCGGCGGCACCGGCAGCACGAATGACCTCGTCACGGTGGCGGTCGGTGTCTCGGCGACGGCGAGCTGTGCCGGATTCGCCGCCGTGATTCCAAACGCCGGCACGACGTGGACGACAACTTATGGATCGGCCACCGCGAACCCGACGAGTCCCGTCACTGTGACTACCAGCGCCTCCGAGGCCCCGCTCGTGATCACCGCGGGCGGGTCGCTCTGCCTCTCCGTCACCCTGACCCACAACACCGGGGGAAGGCCCTCGATGCTCTACGACGGCATCGCCGGCGTCGCCGCCACGCGCGTCATTCCTCCGAGCATCGTCGTGCCGGAATCCGTACTGGGCTTCGCCGCGCTGGCCCTTCTGATACCCGTGTTCACTGGTCGCAGGCGGTGGCTCGCTTTTCTGAAGGCTGGAAGATGAGGCTTCGCGAACGCGACGTCAACCTGACCCTACTGGCTCTGGCCTGCGGCCTGCTCATGCTGCTGCCGCTCGTCACGACCTTCAACGCCCTGCTCACGACGTGGGCGATGCAGCTGGGCGCCAACAACCCGCTGCAAACCATCGTTCCGGTCGAGGCGAGGATGGTGGTCGGCCTGCTCGGAATGGTGGGCATACATGCCGCTGCGTCTGGCAGCTACTTGGTCGTCTGGGACCGCGCAGGCGCCATGCATTCGCTTTTCATCTCCTGGAACTGCATTGGATGGCAGAGCCTCGTGTTGCTCGGTGTAAGCCTCCTGACCGGGTTGCGCGGCCGGCATCCCCTCGAAGCTCGGGTGCAGGTCATCGTCATCGGCGTGGCCGGCACGATGCTGCTCAACCTCCTGCGCGTCGCCGCCGTCGCCGCGATCGCGGCGACCATCGGCGTCACGCCGGCCATCCTGTTCCACGATTACGGCGGCACTCTGCTGGTCATCACCTACCTTTTCTTGTTCTGGATGTTCGCCCAGCGCTGGATACTGGCCGCCGCTCCGTCCGACGAGCCAGAGGTGGTCGCATGAACCGCTGGCTTCGGCTCGGCCTGCAGACAGCCGTCGGCCTTGTGCTGCTGTGGTTGTGGCTCCGCACGGTCTCGTTGACCGACGTGATCAGCCACGCCCGCGTCCACAGCTGGGCGCCGGTGGTCTTGATGATCGTGTTGTTCCTCGTGACCAGCCTGATCCGCGCTCGGCGGTGGTTGCTGCTCTTGCGCCCGCTGGCGCCCGTCGGGATGGTCAGGGCTTTCGCCATGAACTCCGCTGGCGGGCTCCTCAACTACGTGCTGCCGATCCGCTCCGGCGACGCGGCGCGCGCGTGGTGGCTGTGGCGGCGCCACCGCGTGCCGGCGGGCTCGGCGCTCGCCACGATCGTGATCGACAAGGCGTGCGACCTGGCAGCTGTCGCCGTCGTGCTGGCGATCCTCGAAGTGGTGGCGCTGACTGGTGTGATCCGCACCCCAAGCGGACTGCTGGGCGCCGCGGCGCTCGCCATCGCGCTCCTCTCGGCGGTGCTCGGGACAGCCGTGCTCGGCCCGCGTCTTGCGCGATCCTGGGTGGCTCGGCGGCTCTTGCCGCCTCGCTTTGCGTCCGCCATCGCGGGCCAGGCGTTCGCGTTCCGGGCTGGAGCGCGCGGTTTGTGGACTCCCGCCCTGGCAGGCCGGCTGGCTCTGTTGACCGCGCTTGCCCTCGTGATCGATGCGTTCAACTTCACCCTGCTCTTCGCCGCGGTCGGCGTGTCGGTTCCGTCGCTCAAGGTGATGGCGGCCTATCCCGCCCTCCTGCTCAGCTTCGCCATCCCGGCCGGCCCTGGATACCTAGGAAATCTGGAGGTGGCGGGCTCGCTCGTCCTGCATGGCGGCCTCGGTCTCCCGACGGCGGTGGCCGCGGGGGCGATCGTCCTCTATCACGCGATCACCGCGGGTAACGCCCTCGTATTCGGCCTGCTGAGCTTCTTGCTCGTCGGTGGCAGGCGCCGCGTGCGCGCTGGCGGTCCGCGCCGGATCGCGGTGTTCCACTGCGGCTTTACCTATTCCGGCGGAGGCGAGCGGATTGTGATCGAGGAGGTGCTCGGGCTGCGGCGCCGCGGGTACGACGTCGAGTGCTATGCGCCGACCGTCGACCAGAGTCGCTGCTACCCGGACCTGATCGGCGACGTGCGGGTCAAGACATTCCTACCGCAGCTGCCGCGGTGGTTCCCGTTCCGTGAAGCCGTGCAGATGGCGGCCACCTCTTTGCTGATGCCGCTCTACGCGTGGCGATTCCGTGGCGTCGACGCCATCGTCGGTTGCAACCAGCCGAGCGCATGGATCGCGTGGTGGGCGGCCCGGCTGATGGACGTGCCCTATGTCGTCTACCTGAACCAGCCGAACCGGCTGGTGTACCCGCGCAATATCGATCGTGAGACGGGCTGGGTGGCCAACGCGGACTACCGCCTGCTCGCCGCGATCGTGCTGCGCGCGACGCGCTTTGTCGCGTGGGCCGACCGGCGCTCGATCCAGGAGGCGGACCAGCTGCTGGTCAACGGTGACTACATCGGCGACATCATCCGGCGCACGTACCAACGCGAGGCGATCGACTGTCCCGCGGGCTGCCACGTCGCGTCGTCGGGTTTTCCACGTGCGATCCCCGAACGGTTCTCGGGCGGCCTGACCATCAACGGGTACCCGATCCGGCGTCCTTACGTGCTGCTCACGAACCGGCACTACCCCCAGAAGCGCTTCGACCTCACCATCAGGTCGATGGTCGAGGTACGCCAACGGCATCCCCGAGCGCAGCTCGTGATTCCGGGCCCCGCTACAGCCCATACGGCATCGCTGAAGGAGCTCGTCTCGGAGCTGAATCTCTCGGATGCGGTGATCTTTCTTGGCGCGATCGCCGAGGACGAGTTGCAGAAGCTGTACGAGGGTGCGGCCGTGTACGTTTACCCCGCGCCCGAGGAAGACTTCGGCATGGGCGTGATCGAGTCGATGGCCAAGGGCGTACCGGTCGTCGCCTGGAACCAGGCCGGGCCAACCGTCACGGTGGGGCCGGGGACCGGGTACCTCGCTGAGCCGCTCGAGGTAAGCGATTACGCCGAGGGAATTGCGAGCTTGCTCGACAGCCCGGCGGAGAACCAGGCGACGGGTGAGCGTGCCTTCGAATGGGCGCGCCGCTTTGACTGGGAGCGGCACATCGACACCCTCGAGCACTCAGTCCTCGAGGTGGCGCGCGCGCACGAACAGGTCGCGGCGGAGGCGGCCACAGCTTGAAGCTGCTGCCGAGGATCCTCCCCGACGAGGACGAGGAGGAGCGCCGCATCGACCGGCCGGAACCGGCGGCCTCGCCCGAGCCGGTGTCGCATCCGCTGCACTGGGGTTGGACCGCGGGAGTTGCCGCGGTGGCGGCTCTACCGCGACTTCTCTACCTGTTCGTTTTCACGGACCCGGAAAATCCCGGCCTTGGCGCTTACAACGATGTGTGGCATCACTGGCAGATCGCCTACCTCACAAAAGAGATCGGGCTCTCTGCGCCGGGTGGCCCGCGGCTGTGGGACTTGAAGGGTCTCGACTATTTCTGGGGTGTGCTGCATCCGCTGCTGATGGTCGCGGTGTTCGACATCACGGGGTCGATCGACATCGTGCTGGATCGCCTCGTCAGTCTTGTCTTTGGCGTCGGTGTGGTGGTCCTGCTGTTTCATATCGTCCGCCGGTACTGGGGGATGCAGGCGGCGATCGGGGCCGCGCTGGTCGCCTCGTTGCTGCCAACAAGCGTCATGAACGATTCATCGGGGATGCTCGAGCCTCTCGGCGTGGCGCTCGTCCTTTTCGGGATCTGGGGATGGCAGAAGCCAAGCGGCTTCTGGTCCGGCCTTGCTTTCGGCCTCGCCACGATGGCTCGTGCCGAGGCGTGGATTTTCAGCCTGGGAATGGTGATCGCGGCGTGCCTTCGGAAGGTGGGGATGCAGCGCCTCCCCCTGGTTGCAACATTCGCAGCGGTGATGTTGGTTTACATGAAGGTGCTGCTCGACCAGACGGGCAACGCCGTCTATCCCCTCTACTGGAACTTTTTCGCGAACGCGGTCGGACAATGGGAGTACACGCCGATCAGCGCGGCGCAATCGTCCGTGCGACCTGTCCTCGGTGCGCTTCTCGTCGCGGGGCTGATCGGTCTCGGATGGAGCCTGTGGAAGCGCCCGGCGTCATACATGCTGCTGACATTTGGATTCGGCTATTGGGTTTTCGTGGCCGGCACGTTGGGCTTCACCTCTTATCTCGCCAGCTGGGTGTGGTGGATGCCGATCACGCGGGTCTTCGCCTTTCCATATGTCTTCGCAGGCGCTCTGCTCGCTGTGGTTCTCCTGTGGTGGGTGCCGAGGCGGTTCGGCAAGCGGATGATTCCGATGGGCTGGGCGGCGCTCGCGGCGTGCATGCTCGTCGCGCAGCTGGCCTGGATTCCCATCGGCCAGGTGTTCGGACCAACCGAGGCGAACTGGCACGCCACTCTGGCGGCAAGCCGGCAACTTGGCTCCTGGTACAACCAGGCGCCCTATGCCGGCCACGCGCTCGCTGTTCCATCCGACCGTCCCGATGTCACCTACGGCCTCGCGCGTTTCGGTGGGGTAGAGGGCAAGCACCTGGTGAGCGAGATGTACGACCCGTTCTATTACCTGCCCTCCGGTTGGACGTACCAGGACCATGCGCAGGTCGTCACCACCCTGGTTCAATGCTGGCTGAACAAGACCGACACGCGGCTCATGGCGATGCCGCCCAACAATGCGAACTACGCGCTGCTCCGCCAGCTCAACCCTGAATGGTTCGCGCAGGTGGGGACGATGAGCGAGACACAGTGGCTGGTCTATGGCGTGTCGCCCCCGAGACCGGCGCCAGGCGCTTGCGCGGAGGCATCACGAGCAGCGAGCCCGTAGTGCCAGCACCTTCTTTCGACTACGAGGCAAAGCGTTGGGGCGCGGCACGCCTGCGACCCCGGCCCTGGTACATGAACGGCCTCAAACTTCGGTACCTGCTCGCTGACCTCCCGCCTGGTCCGGCGCGGGTGCTCGACGTGGGTTGCGGAGCCGGGTCGGTAGCCAAAGCTGTGAAGAGCGAGCGGCCCGACCTCGAGGTGTTCGGATGTGACCTGAGCCGCTCGGCCCTGGCGGCGGCATCGGTGGATGCAGGCGGCGTGGAGTTCAGGCTAGGCACGGCCGAAGGACTGCCGTTTGGAGATGGCGAGTTCGACTTTGTCTGGATCTTCGACGTGCTGGAGCACGTCGAATCGCCCGAGAAGGTGCTGGCCGAGGTGACGCGGGTGCTGAAGCCCGGCGGCCGGTTTCACATCGTGCTGCCTCTCGAAGGCCAACCGCACACCCTTTATACCCTGCTGAGCTGCGGCACCCGTTGGACGGCCAAGGTCCGGCACGGAGGGCACATCCAGATCTTCTCCGCGGCGCGGTTCGAATCGATGGCGGCCGCGGCGGGCCTTCAGATGGAGAGGCGGCGGTGGAGCTATCACGGAGTCCTCCAGGTCGCCGACGTCCTTTATTTCTCGTGGCTGGATCGGCGCGGCCCTGTGAGTGGGTCGGTGGAGGACATGGCGGTTTCGCGCCGCGGCGCGACCGGCGCCGCGATGCGGCTGGCGACGGGCTCGGTGGCGACCGTGGCGTGGGCGGAGGCAAGGCTTCTGCGCGGGTTGTCCGGAGGTTGCGGTCACTTCACCTGCGTTCGCGTAGCTTGAGCCGGGGCCTGCGCCTGGCCCTGGGCGGCGCGCGCCTGCTTGTGGCAGCCGGAATCATCGGCGCGGTCGCCTACGTGCTCAGCTGGCAGATCCTGTACCTCGGCCCCGTCGGAACCGACACCTTGTTTCACATTCATCTGGCTCAGTGGGTCAACTCGACCTTCCCCGCAATTAGCTGGTGGTATCCGTGGGATGACCACGGCATCGGTTACCGCGAGGGGTACCCCCTCGCCGCGCACTGGATGGCGGCTGCCATCTCACGCCTTGGCGCGATCAACCTTTCGCAGGCGATCCAGGTCGTGCAGTTCGCAACAGCTCCGCTGGGCGCGCTTGGCGTTTACGTCTTCTGCGCCTGGCGCCTGCGCAATCCACTTGCCGGCTTGATCGCCGGCATCGCTTACTTGATCAGCCCCCTGACATGGACATTCCTGGTCGACTGGGGTTTCTACTCCAACCAGGTCGGCACCATCCTGTTCATGCCCGCGGTGATTGCGCTCGACGTCTTTTTCGACGAGTGGTCATCCGGCCGCAGAGGCTGGAGGTTCCGAGCTTCCGCCTTTGCGACGATGGCCCTAGTGGCGCTGCTGGGATTGGTGTCGCCATACCTGCTGGGTGCGGCGGTTATCGCCATCCTCCTGTATGCGCTCGCGATCAGCGGGCGCGGGCTACGGGCACCCGCTCGCTGGGTGTTGGTGATCTTCCCGGTCCTGGTCGCCGGCACGTTCTTGCTCACCGCGTTCTGGTCAGTGCCGGAGCAGCTGTATGTCTCATTCATCGCCACGCATGTCCCTGCGCGTGCGTTTGATCCGAGCCTGTTCAGCGTGTGGAGCATCGACCAGGTCTTCGGCCTGCACCCGATCCGGCCCACGATCGTGTTCGACCGCGCAAGCATCACTCCCGCAGTCGGGCTCCCAGCTGTCGTCGGCGCACTTGCGGTGCTCTGGAACGGACGTGCGCGCATGCTCGTTGCTTCGGTCGCTTTCGGTGTGCTGACGATTGTCACGACGGCGCTGGAGGCGGCGACCTGGGGCCTCCCGGTGCTTGGAAACCTGGTGCACGAACGCGCGGGGGTGACTCTGGTTCAATTCGGCGTCCCCGTGCTGGCCGGCATCGGACTTACCGAGACTCCGTTGGTGCTGGGCCACGCACTCGGAAGGCTGGTCCGCTTGGCGGGGCGACCCAGGGCGTTTACCGCGGTCGCGATGGTATGCGTCGCGTTGGTGCTTGCGTCTGCGGGAGTCTGGGGCTTTGCGTATCGGGTCGCCGGCAAACCCAACGCACTTGCGTATGGCGACTTTCAACCCAGCACCAATGACATCTGGGGTCGATATCCGCCGGGCGCCGCACCGGCGGCGGATTTCATCAGCCAGGTGGCGAGTCTCTCGGCGTGGCGCGAGCCCCAGGTCGGCTGCCTCATCGGATCGTGCACGACCGGCTCAGGCCAGGCCGCATACCGCTCGCTGTTCACCACGCCGCCGCAGCGAGTCGTGGTGGACGCGCACGTGCCGTTGCTTTTGATGGGCGCGCGAGAGCTCACGGGCGGCGGCCAGGCGTACACGTACAACTTCCAGCTCCCGACCTCGCCGGAGCTGGACAACTGGATGCTCGACAGCATGCTCAACCGTCGCGGGACGACTGTCAAGGCGGAGCTGGCTTCCGCGGCCGGCATCGATGCGGTGGTGCTCGGCGACACACAGGCCGCTCAAGGCACCGATTACACCGCGTTGGGATGGACGCAGGTCAGCGCCTCACCCCTGACGTTTGTCAACCCGTCGCCCCCGGGCCTCGCGACGGAGTGGCCGTCAGGCGAGACCGGCCTGGTAATCGGCGCCGACCAGAACGGGATGTCGCATCCATACAACGATCTCTTTGAGCAGGCCACCACCGGGATGATTCCTTTTTCATCCGGCTGGCTCTTGCGCGGTGACTCCGCATACGTGGACGACTACTCCGCGAGCCAGCTCGCTGCTTATCCGATGCTCGTCCTGGTCGGCTATCGCTATCACGACCGGGACAAGGCCTTCGGTCTGCTTGACAGTTACGTGCGCGCCGGCGGTTCGCTCTACATCGAGACCGGCTGGCAGTACGTGGATCCCGATTGGGATCTGGGCTCGCCCGCGCCGGCGGTCCTGCCGGTCGGCGAGCTGCGCTGGGGTGCGCTGGATCCCGCGGCGCCGGTCCTCGTGTCGGGATCCGTCTCGACTTCGTGGGGATCGATGGCCTACGGCGGCTCAGGTTGGGGAGCGTCGAGCGCCGCAGCGTCGTCGCTCAGGACAGGCGCGGAAGCGCTCGTAACAGTCGGCGGGCGGGTTGTGGTGGCCCGGCAGGAGGTGGGTCGAGGTCGTGTTTTCTGGAGCGGCATGAACCTGATCGCGCACGCCGGCGGCGCGGGCTCGGCAACCGAAGACCAGTTCACGGCCGCCGCGTTTGCGTGGCTCTTGCACGGAAGTGACCAGGGCTCGGTTCAATCGGACGCGGCGGTCACCTGGGTGACGGATGACCAGGCCCAGTTGCAGCTCTCGCCTTCGACGCAGCCGACCTGGGTCCTGTTCAAGGAATCGTTTGCTCCTGGCTGGTCCGCTTCCCTACAGTGGCCCGCTTCGCCGGGAATCGCGGCCGGAACTGGGTCGGTCCATCTGCTCGACGGCGAAATGGACTTCATCCTCGCGCGGCTGGACTCGGTGCCGCCTGGAGCACGTCTCGTCTTCTCTTATGGACCGACGACCGGCGTCTACCTGGCGTGGGCGGTCTCGATGATCAGCTTGGTGATGATGCTGATGTGGGTGCTGCGGCCGCCGTGGCTTCGTCGTGTCTGGGGTCCTGGCGCGCACGTCATGGTTCGGCTGCGTGACCGCGCGATGTCTCGGGCTCGCTGGAATGAGGACGAGGTTTAGCCGGACCTAGTCGATGGTGCCCGCCCACGCGATCAGGTCCTTCAGGCCGCGGTCGAATGGGATCTGCGGCTCCCATCCAAGGTGCGTCTTCGTTTTTGTGTTGTCGCTCACGTAATAGGTCTGGTCGCCTTCGCGCCAGTCCGCGAACGTGAACTGCGGCTTGTGGTTCGTCAGCTCCCCGATCTGGTTGATCACCTCGATCAGGTTCCTCTGGTTCTCCGGTCCGCCTCCCACGTTGAAGATCTCGCCGCGCGTCTTGTCGATCTGGTCGATCACGGTCGCATAGAGCGCGCAAAGATCTCGTGCATCTAGTAGATCGCGGACCTGGGTGCCGTCACCGTAGATGGTCAACGGCCGGTCGTTGAGGATCGAATGCACGAAGTGCGCGACCCAACCCTGATCTTCGGTGCCGTACTGGTGGGCGCCGTAGATGCAGCTCTGGCGCAGGACGACAGTATTCATGTCGAAGCAGCGCGCGTAATCCCTCACGTACTGGTCGGCGGCGCCTTTGCTGCAGCCGTACGGGCTGTGAAAGTCGATGGGCTGAGTCTCTTTACAGGCCACGTTGTTCCGATCGAGCTTTCCATACACCTTGTTCGTCGATGCAAACACCAACGGCGCTTGTGGGTTGTGCAGGCGTACCGCCTCCAGCACATTGAGGGTGCCCGCCGCGTTCACCTCGAAGTCGGCGATCGGGTCGAGCAGCGAGGTCGTGACCGCGACCTGGCCGGCGAGGTGCAGGATCGCATCCTGGTTTTTCACGTGCTGCGGCAGGGCGACGGCGTTCCTCACATCCTCTTTGACGAAAGTCGTCCGCGCGGGGTACTTGGTGATCAACCACCTGAGGTTGCGCTCCGTGCCAGGGCGGCTCAGGTTGTCGAGCAGCGTGACATGCCACCCGTCGCCGATGAGCCGCACGGCGGCGTTGACGCCCAGGAAACCCGCGCCGCCCGTGATGAGGACGCGGCGCTCGGGTGCGCCGGCGGCTGAGGCTCGCGCTGTTCGTATCTCTGGGAGAGATGACAACTTGGGCTCCTTGATCAGCGTTGTGGGGTCCATGGGGGGCACCTACGTTAAGACAATCAAGATCGAACGGCGGCGGTGGCGATCCTGTCAGCTGCGCTACCGGGTCCATCCTTTGACGCGTCCTTACCATAGACGCGTGACTCCATCCGAACGCTCGATGTCCGCCCCTGACGCACGCTCGGTGCGCAGCAACTGGGAGAGCGAGGTGCGCATGGCGGACGTCTACGAGGCGTTGGCCGGCACCACGCACGATGCGGGACTCAAACATCGTTTGATGTCCCTCGCGGCCATCGAGAAACGGCACGCGGATGCGTGGGCGGCCCTGATGGACCATGACGGCGCGAAGCCGGCGAATCACAGTCGCCAGCTGACCGCTCGCGTCCTCGCGATGCTGGCCCGTGTGGCCGGGATCGGCCCGGCGCTCGCGCTGGCGGGGGCCGCCGAAGGACAGGTCCTGCGGTCCTACCTGAACCAGGTTTCGACGGTTTCCGACGAGCGGGCGCAGGGCGTGCTTCGGAAGGTGCTTCCGGAGGAGCTCGACCACCAGTCGGCGGACGACGTCACCGGTGAGGCGGCGGAAGAGAAGCAACCGTCCGAGGGGGCGGCGGCCTATGACGCTGAAACTGCTCACGAACCCGAGGAATGGCATGGCGGCGGAATCGAGAGCATCCGGAACGTGATCTACGGGGTCAACGATGGGTTGACCGCGACGCTCGGGGTGCTGGCGGGCGTGGGCGGAGCGAGCGTCAACCCGCGGGTCGTGTTAATCGGAGGGCTCTCCGCGATGGTCGCCTCGGGGGTGTCGATGGCGGGCGGGGCCTACCTCTCGAGCAAGTCGCAGCGTGAGGTGTACGAGGGTCAGCTGGCCCGGGAGGCCGCCGAGATCGAGGCGATGCCCGAGCTCGAGCGCGCCGAGCTGGTCAAGATCTATCGCTCCAAGGGCCTGACGCCGTCGGAGGCCGAGACGATCGTCGGGCGTGTCACTTCGGACAAGAAGGTGTGGCTCGAAACGCAGGCGCGCGAGGAGCTCGGCCTGGACGTCGCGCAGTTCGAAAACCCCACTCGCGAGGCGCTCGTGGCGGGGATCTCGACGCTGGTCGGCGGCGTGATCCCGGTGCTGGGCTATTTGTTGGGCCGCTTGTTGCTCGGGGCTAGCGCGAATGGCTTTGGCACGCTCGTGATCGCATTCGTGGTGAGCGCGATCTTCCTTTTCGGAATTGGCTCGGCTCGGTCCTTGGTGACAGGAAAGGGCGCGGTCAAGTCGGGGCTCGAGATGCTGGCAGTGGGATCGGCCGTCGCAGCCCTCACCTACGGCGTCGGGCTGCTGTTCCGCGCCTGACACGGATTCAGCCGGTCGCGATTCCCCGGAAGTAGGCGATGCTCACGACCCAGGCGGCGCCGGCGAGGATCACCGCCTCGCGCCGGCGAGTGCCTCCCTGGGCATAGAGGTAAGCGCCAGGGAGGAAGATCACAGCGAACGCTCCATAGACCAGGTGCAGCAGCTCCGTCGGCCGGCCTCCGAATGCGAAAGCGGCCAGACCCACCAGGCCCTGGACCGCGGTCAGACCGGCCATCACGAGGTAGCTCGAGCGGAACCCGCCAGAGACCTGAGCGTGTCGAAAGTATCCGTAGGTGCCCCAGATCGCAAGCACGAGAGCGAACGCGAGAAGTGCGCGGGCACCGACACCGTGGAGAAATACAAGTGCTTGCATCAGCCTGTCGGGGAGGTTCTAACCTGCTCGCGAAAATAGTCGACCGTAAGGCTGAGGCCTTCCTCGAGACTCACGCGAGGCTCCCACTCGAGCTGTGCGCGCGCTCGCGAGTTGTCGAGCGCGATGCGGTAGACGTCGCCTTTGCGCGATGGTCCGTAGCGTGGCTCGGGTCTGTAATCCGTGAGCAGCGCCAGCTTCCTGAACAGGTCGTTCACGGTGACAGGGATGCCGGTGCTCACGTGGAATGTGCCACCCGAGCCCTTCTCCAGCGCCGCCAGGTTGGCGGTGGCGACGTCGCCGACATGCAGCATGTCGCGAGCCTGGTCGCCTGTCCCGTCGATGGTGACGGGTTTGCCTTCGAGCATCCGGCTGGCGAAGATTGCGATGACGCGGCCTTCCTCGGCATGAAAGTCCTGGCGCGCACCGTAGATGTTGGCGTAGCGCAGCACCGTGTAGTCGATCCCAAACGTGCGCCTAAACGTACCCAGGTATTGCTCGAACGCCAGCTTGCTGGTCCCGTACGGGGATAGTGGTCGCACCGGGTGGTCCTCGTCCGCTGGCACGACGTCGGGCTCGCCATAAAGAGCGCCCCCCGTTGAGCTGAATATCACCTTGCGCACGCCGTGGTCGGCGGATGACTTGAGGAGATTCAGCGCTCCGACAACATTGATCTCAGCGTCATAGGCAGGGTCCGTGACAGACCTCGGCACCTCTGACTGCGCGGCGTGGTGGTTTACCAGTTCTGGTCGGAATGTCTCCACCACCTTGTCGACCTGTGGTCGGTCGCGGAGGTCGACTCGGTGGACGGATGCGGCCGGGTTCACGTTTTCCGCCCGGCCGGTGCTGAAGTTGTCCAGGACGGCGACTTCGTGTCCGGCTGCGAGGTAGGCGTCGACCACGTGGGAGCCGATGAACCCGGCTCCGCCACTCACGAGGATTCGCATCGGCAGGACTGTAACGGGTTTACTTGCTGACGGTGGTTGAGCGACGGCGCCTGGAGGTAGAGGTTGTCAAGGCGATACGCGTACCCGTCCCACCGGCTTTCTTGCGCGAGTTGCTGCAGCGGGCCGCGCGCGTGCCGGAGGTGGAGGCGCGGTTGCCCGCCGGCGCGGCGACGATGGCCGTCCGGCTGACGGATGACGACGAGCTCCGACATTTGAACCACGACTTCGCCGGTCACGATGCGGTGACCGACGTCCTTTCGTTTGCCGGCGCGGACCAGCATCTCGGCGACCTCGCCGTCTCGTGGCCGATGGTGCGTCGCCAGGCGCGAGAGTTCGGCGAATCGGAGGAAACGGAGCTGGGGCTACTGAGCGTCCACGGGCTGCTGCACCTGCTGGGTTGGGACCATGAGTCCGCCGCCGAGCGCAAAGAGATGACGCGCCTCACCCTGGCGGCGCTCGCCGTGTCCGGGATTAAGGTTCCAGCGGAACGTCTTTGAGCTCCCGGTAAACTCATTGGCGCAGGGTCTGCGGCACTCGCCGCGGGCCTAGGTGCGTCTATTTGGATTTGGGATGAAGGAAGAGGACCCCGTCAAAGACACAGCGGCAGTCGCGGAGCGGCTCATCGTCGGCCTGGGCAACCCGGAAGAGGGCTATGCCGACACGCGCCATAACCTCGGCTTTCTGTGCGTGCGTGAGCTCGCGCGGCGCCTCGGCGTGCGGGTCGACCGCAAGCGCTGGCAATCGCTGGTCGGCCGTTCGGAAACGGAGCACCTCTGGCTCGCGCTGCCACAGACCTACATGAACCTCTCGGGACAAGCGGTGGCGAAGGCGGTGCGTGACATCCACATTCCCCCGCAGAACGTGTGGGTCGTGTACGACGAGCTCGACCTTCCCCTTTGCAAGATGAGGATCCGGCGGGGAGGTTCCGGCGCCGGGCACAACGGAGTCCTGTCGCTGATCAGCTCGCTGGGCACCCCCGATTTCGTGCGCTATCGGGTCGGCATCGGTAAGCCGCCGCGCAGGGGATCGCAGCCGGGCCGGCAGCACGTCCTCGGTCGATTTACGAAAGCCGAAGCAGCGCGCCTGCCCGCTGTCATCGATGGGGTCGCGAGCGCGCTGGAGCTGGCCCTCGAGGCCGGTCTAGAGCGGGCCATGGATCGCTACAACCGCCCAGGTTCGCTCGGTTGCGAGGAGCTCGCGTGACCTCGCTCTGGAAGGGCGCGATTGCGGCCGCGCCGGAACTCGAGCGATGGATCGCTCGCGGCGAGGGCGAGCTCGATGTCGCCCACCTTCCTCGCGCCGCCTGGCCCATCGTCGCGGGCGCGGTGGCCCGCGCCTTTTCCGAACTGCGCCGCCCCGTGCTGATCCTGGTGCCGGCGCCAGAACGCTTCACCGACGAGCTGAGACCGTGGCTCGCGGGCCAACCTCCTGTCCATGTCTTTGCCGAGGTGGCCATCTCGTTCCTGGACCGGCCGCCCGCATTCGACGACTCCGTCAACAAGCGGCTCGAAGCCCTGGCTGCGATTGCGCGGGTAAGCGATGAGCCCGAACTCGTGGTGGTCTCTTCGCGCCGCGCGATCACGCGACAGACCATCTCACCGCGCGACCTGCTCGACGGCACGGTGGTGCTGGCCCCAGGGAAGGGTCCGGATCCCGTCGCCGTGGCCCAGCGCCTGGTCGAGCTTGGGTACTCGAGGGAGCCCCTGGTCGAGGACCGCGGCCAGTTTTCGCTACGCGGCGGCATCCTCGATGTCTTTCCCGCCGCCGCCGACGCTCCGGTGCGAGCCGAATGGGCGGGAGACCTGATTGAGACGCTGCGCCTCTTCGACCCCGAAAACCAGAGGTCGGTCATGGCCATCCCCGAGGTCTCGATCAGGACGGGACGCGAGCTGCTGCTCGGGCCTGCGCGCGGCGCGGCCGCGGTCGCTCGGCTGCGTGAATCGGTCTCGCTCGAGAGCCTTCGGGCCGATGTGCGGTCGGACTGGGAAGACGAGCTCGTCCGGCTCGAGTCAGGCTCGGCATTTCCCGGCGTCGAGTTCTACGCGGGCTACCTCGATCCGTCGCGGCCCTCTCTTCTCGATCATCTCCCGCCTGGGATGACGGTGCTGGATTTCGATCCCGAGCGGCAGCTCGCGGACGCGCGGTCCCTCATAGCCGAAGCCGAGATGCTGGCCGCCGCGGAATCAGGCGGCGGCGAGCTACCGCGGCGTTTCACGCTGCCGACAGTCGGCGTCGATCGGCTGAACGAGTTTGCCGGGCGGCCGCGCCTTCGGCTGACCGCGGGTGAGCCGGCCGGTGATGCAATCGACCTCGGCTGGACGGAACCGGACACGCTCGTCGGCCGGCCGCGCGCCGCGGCGGACCTGTCAACCCTGGGCGCGACCGCGACCGTGATCTTCGCCACGGAGCAGGATGAGCGGCTGAAAGCCCTCCTCGAAGAGAGCAAGCTCAAGGCGACCGTCGGAGAGGCGGAGCTTGACCTGGACCTCGAGCTCGAAGCGGCCCTCCGGCGCGCGGACGTGGATATCACGGCCGGTGCATCGCAGAAGCAGATCGGGTTTTACCTTGTCACGGATGCAGAGCTGTTCGGCCGCCTGCGAAGGCCATCGCGCGCGTCCCGCGGCCGTACGCAGGCGAGGGACCTGACCAAGGAATTCACCCTCGACTTCGCACCCGACGAACTGGTGGTCCACGTCGACCACGGCGTCGCTCTCTTCAAAGGAATGCGGCTCATCGAGTCGGAGGGAGCTCATCGCGAGTACCTCGAGCTCGAGTACGCGGAAGGCGATCGGCTCTTCGTCCCCGTCGAGAACCTGGACCGCGTTCAGAAGTATCTCGGTGGGGAAGGGCAGCCCGCGCTCCACCGGCTCGGGACCAGCGATTGGACGCGCGCACGCGGCCGGGCGAAAAAGGTCGTGCAGGACGTCGCGGATGAGCTGCTCAAGATCTATTCGCTGAGAGAGGCGCGGCCGGGCATCGCTTTCGCGCCCGATACAGCGTGGCAGGCGGAGCTGGAGGCCTCATTTCCTTATGAAGAGACGCCCGACCAGGTGGCCGCGCTGGCCGAGATCAAGGCGGACATGGAGTCCGACCGTCCGATGGACCGCCTGCTGTGTGGCGACGTCGGTTTCGGCAAGACCGAGCTCGCGCTGCGCGCGGCCTTCAAGGCCGCGATGAGCGGGAAGCAGGTCGCTCTGCTTGCGCCGACCACGGTGCTCGCCCAGCAGCATTTTCACGTGTTTCGCGAACGATTGTCCAAGTTCCCGGTCGTCGTCGAGATGCTGTCGCGATTCGTCGACGACGAGACCCAGGCCCGCACGATCGAAGGCATCAAGGCGGGTCAGGTCGACATCGTCGTAGGCACCCACCGATTGCTTCAACGCGACGTCCGCTTCAAGAGACTCGGGTTGCTGATCGTCGACGAGGAGCACCGCTTCGGCGTGATGCAGAAGGAGAGGTTGAAGAAGCTGCGCACTCAGCTGGACGTCCTTTCGCTGTCCGCCACGCCAATTCCGAGGACGCTCCACATGGCGGTCGGCGGGATCCGAGACATGAGCGTCATCCAGACTCCGCCCGAAGAGCGCCAGCCGATCAAGACCTACGTCACGGCCGACGAGGACGAGCTGGTCCGCGAAGCGATCATCCGTGAGCTGCAGAGGGGAGGCCAGGTCTACTTCGTCCACAACCGCGTGCGCACGATCCAGAAGGCGGCGGACCGCATCCAGGAGCTGGTGCCTGAAGCGCGCGTCGCGATCGGGCACGGCCAGATGGGTGAGGACGACCTGGCGCACGTGATGGTCGAGTTCGAATCCGCCAAATTCGACGTGCTCGTGTGCACCACGATCATCGAGTCGGGCCTGGATATTCCCAACGTGAACACGATCATCGTCGAGCGGTCCGACCGCTTTGGGCTGGCCCAGCTGTATCAGCTGCGCGGCCGCGTCGGTCGCTCGGGGAGGCGCGCGTACGCCTACTTCCTTTATGACCCACGCCGGTCGTTGACCGAACAGGCCGACAAGCGACTCGACGTCATCTCGGGGCTGCACGAGCTCGGCCAGGGATTCAAGATCGCGCTCCGCGACCTCGAGATTCGCGGCGCCGGGAACCTGCTCGGGACCGAGCAGCATGGCGCGATCGCGGCAGTCGGGTTCGAGATGTATCTGCAGATGCTCCAGGGCGCGGTCTCGAAGATGCGCAGCGGCTCGGAAGAGACCGCGGTCGGCGACGTGCTCTCGACCACCGAGATGAACCTCGACCTGCCGCTCGACCACTTCATCCCGCGCTCATATATCCGCGACGAGAAGCTTCGGCTGGGCGCCTACCGCCAGCTCGCGGCCACCGAGGACGAAGAGGAGCTCGATGCGGTGCTGCGTTCGCTGGAAGACCGCTACGGTCCAGGTCCGGCGCAGCTCGACAACCTCGCCTATTCGCTGCGCATCAAGCTTCGCGGTCAGCGAATGGGCTTGCGCGGAGTCGTGGCGGAAGGCCACGACATCGTGATTCGCGTCGACCCGCAGCGTTTCCTCGATGTCGACGAGCTCTCGCGCCGGATGGCCGGCAGGATCGCCGTCGCGCCGAACCGCTTGAAGATGAGAAGGCAGGGCGAAGGTTGGCAGCGCGACCTCCTACAGCTGCTTGACGAGATGGTCGACCTTTATGGGTCGGGCCAAAGCACCGTGGCGGTTCCGAGCTGATGCCAGAATCAAATCCCGTGCCCGAGTCAAACGAGAAGCCTTACTCGCCCGGAATCGAGTCGATTTTCGAGGTCGTGGCGCGCTTGCGCGCGCCCGACGGGTGCCCTTGGGATCGCGAGCAAACTCACGAATCGCTCCGGCCGTATCTGCTGGAGGAGACGTATGAGCTGCTCGAGGCGATCGATACGAAAGACGACGCCAAGATCAAAGAAGAGCTTGGGGATCTACTGCTCCAGGTCGCGATGCACGCCGAGATCGCTGCGTCCGAGGGCCGGTTCGACGCCGCCGCGGTGTCGGAAGCGGTCGCCGCGAAGATGGTCGCACGGCATCCGCACGTCTACAGCACGACGTCAGTCGCGAACGCCGAAGAGGTCCTGAAGAACTGGGAGCACCAGAAAGCCCACGAGGCTCGGAAGGCCGGTAAGGAGGAATCCGTGGTCGATCGCGTGCCGGCCACGATGCCTGCGCTGGCGTGGGCGCTCGGGTTGCAAAAGCGGGCGGCGCGCGTGGGCTTTGACTTCAGGTCTCCGGCGGAGGCGGCGGAATCGGTCGCCGAAGAGGCACGAGAGCTGGCCGGCGCGGCCAACCCGGAGCAGGCCTTTGACGAGATGGGCGACCTCTTGTTCGCGGTCGTCTCCCTGGCCCGCCGCCTAAAGGTCAATCCCGAGGATGCGCTGAGAGTCGCGGGTCAGCGGTTTCGCGCTCGTTTTTCCAAAGCGGAAGCCTCGCTGCGCGAGGAGGGCAAGACTTTCCGCGACCTCGATGCGGAGCAGCTGGTAATCCGCTGGGAAGAAAGCCGCTAGCCCGGGGGGCGTTTGCTATAGTCGGCTTCCGCTCCGGCAAGAGTCCTGATCAACGATCCAGCATGAGATACAACCGAGTCATGGTCGCCTCCGGCACTTTGCGCACCAGCGCTTTTGGCGTGCGCCATGCAGTCGTCATAGCGGTGGTGCTGGTCGCACTGATCTGGGCTGGGGTCGCTTTCGCGCAGGAGGCATACATCGGCAACAAGCTCAGCCAGCAGGCGGCTGATCTCCGCCACCAGAACGTGGTGATCGCGGCCCAGAACCAGGGCTATAAGAAAGATGTGCAGGCCATCACGTCGGGCACGGCGGATGAGGAGGAGGCCCGGCTCAACGGCTACTCCAGACCGCAAGAACGCCTCTACCTCGTGACCGCACCGCCCACGCCTTCGCCGACGCCGCCCGCGACGGCCTCGCCTTCGGCGTCGCCAAAGGCCCACTGACGCCCGACCGGCGGGTCACAGGTCCGGCGGTATACTTTTGGAGCGGAGTGGAGCAGCGGCAGCTCGTCGGGCTCATAACCCGAAGGTCGTCGGTTCGAATCCGACCTCCGCAACCATCCTGCCCCAACCACGGAGCCATGCCTGGCGCCGCCATTCTGGAGAAGACGTGAACAAGAGGAAGCGAGTGGCGCTGGCCAAGCGGCGCACCAAGAAGCGCAAGCTCAAGGCGCGGGCACAAACCGCAAGATAGGATCTTCTCCTCTGAGGGCGCAGCGGTCGCGCCCGGCTTGCGCGGTGCCGTAGCTCAGGTGGTAGAGCGCGCGACTCATAATCGCGTTGTCGCTGGTTCGAGTCCAGCCGGCACCACCATGCTGCAGACGAACTTCCCCAACTTTCTCCTCGAAGCCATCCAGTCGAGCGAGCTGATCCCGCCTGGAAGCCGTGTGCTGGTCGCTGTTTCGGGCGGCCCCGACTCGACCGCGCTGCTGGTCGCGACGCACGAACTTGGCTTCGATCTGAAGGCCGCACACTTCGACCACGCGCTGCAAGCCGGCTCGGACGAAGTCGCCCGCGGCGTGGCGGAGCTGTGCGCCAGGTTGGGCGTGGAACTGCTGACCGAGCGCCGGGTTTCGCCGATGGCGAGCGGCTCTGTGCAAGCCGCGGCGCGCGCCGTGCGCTACGCATTCTTCGAGCGCGCGCGCTCTCGAGCCGGGTCGGACGTCGTCGCGCTAGCTCATACGGCCGACGACCAGGTGGAAGGCGCGGTCCTGCATCTGATGCGTGGATGCGGCATCTCGGGCCTGCGCGGAATGCCCGCCAGGCGCGGCGACTATGTCAGGCCGATGCTTGCGGTGTGGAGGCGCGATGTGGTCGAGTTCCTCCGGCAGCATGGAATCACGGCCTACGCCGACCCCGCGAACGCCGACCTTCACTACGCGCGTGCGCGCGTGCGTCATGAGGTTCTTCCCGCCCTCGAGCGCGACCGCCCGGGTATCGGGCGGCGGTTCCACGCCGCTGCCACACGGGCTTCCGAGCTGCAGGCAGCCATCGAGCGCGAGGTGGATGCCCTATTGGCCGCTGGAGCGCCGTCCGCGCCGGAGGTGGCACAGCTGCGCGAGCCGTTCGCGGTCGAGTTGATGAAGGCCCTGTACTCGCGCGCCGGAGGCGCTCAGCCCGCGCTCTCGCGGGCGCACCTCGCCGCGATGCTCGACCTCGTGCGTGGCGGACGTGGGGGTCGAGGCGTTGATCTGCCCCAAGGTCGGCGTTTTCGTATCGTGGGCAGCTACATGGAAGTCGTTGCACCCGCAAGCGCAAGCGCCCGGCCCCGGCTCGAGGTCAAAAGCTGTGCCGGTTGTGACGATTCCAACGCGGCGCACCTGCGGCCGGGCGTGCAAGTGCACCTGGGATTGCGGCGGCCCGGCCTCCGCATGCGACCGGCGGGCGGCCGGGGATCGCGCAAGCTGCAGGACATCCTGGTAGATGCGCGCGTCCCGCGCGAGGAGCGCGACTCCTGGCCGCTGGTCTTCGCGGGCGAGCGTCTCGCCTGGGTTCCCGGAGTCGCCGTGGACGCCGACCTCGTGAGTGTTTCCGGTGAGCCAGCGATGCATGTCGCGATCTCGCCGATGCCGGACCGTTGGACGAAGAAAGTTGCTAGGCTAGGAACGCCGAACAGCCCTCTAGGAGAGCCGAGTTGAGTCGTTTTCCCCGCTCCAGCCTGTTTTATTTCGCACTGGTCGTCGTGCTCGGCCTGGTGTTCTACTTCACGTATCAATCGCTGCAAGGTGGCGGAACCTCGAGCGACTGGCACTTCTCATACCTGATCACCCAGGCCCAGGAAGGCAATGTCAGGGCCCTCGAGATCAACGGCACCGATGGGATCGCCACGGACACGGCCGGCCACAAGCACAACGTCGTCGTGCCCGACCCCTCAAGCAACCCTCAATGGCTCACCGACCTGATCACGACGGACAAGGTCGACGTGGCGATCGATAAGAACAGCAGCGGAAGCTACCTGCTGCAGGTGCTGCTGCCCAACATCATCCTGGTCATCCTGATCGCCGCCTTCATGTGGTGGGTGCTCAGACAGACCCAAAGCGGCAACAACCAGGCGATCTCGTTCGGCCGGTCACGCGCGCGCATGATCGCCGGCGACAAGCCCGCAATCACCTTCGCCGACGTCGCGGGGGTGGAAGAGGCTAAACAGGAGTTGACGGAGATCGTCGAGTTCCTGAAATATCCCGAAAAGTTCGTGGCCCTAGGAGCACGCATTCCGAAAGGTGTGCTGCTCGTCGGACCTCCTGGCACCGGCAAGACCCTCTTGAGCAAGGCCGTGGCCGGAGAGGCCGGCGTGCCGTTCTTCTCGATCTCCGGTTCGGAGTTCGTCGAGATGTTCGTAGGCGTCGGCGCCAGCCGCGTGCGCGACCTGTTCGACCAGGCCAAGAAGAATTCCCCGTGCATCGTGTTCGTCGACGAGATCGACGCCGTCGGGCGCCAGCGCGGCGCCGGGCTAGGTGGCGGCCACGACGAGCGCGAGCAGACCCTGAACCAGCTGCTCGTCGAAATGGATGGCTTCGACACGAACACGCACGTGATCATCATCGCGGCCACCAACCGGCCTGACGTGCTGGACCCGGCCCTGCTCCGGCCAGGACGGTTCGACCGCCACGTCACGCTCGACCGCCCGGACATCAAGGGCCGCCGCGCGATCCTCGACGTTCACGCGCGCAACAAGCCGCTCGACTCCACAGTCGACCTCGACGTGCTGGCGCGCCAGACGCCCGGGTTCAGCGGCGCCGACCTCGCCAACCTGATCAACGAAGCGGCGATCCTGGCCGCCCGCGCCAACAAGAAAGTGATCGGGATGGACGAGCTCGAAGAGGCGATCGCTCGCGTGATCGCGGGCCCCGAGCGCAAGAGCCGGCGCATCTCAGACCACGAGAAAGAGATCATTGCTTACCACGAGACCGGTCACGCACTCGTCATGAAGGCGCTGCCGCACACCGACCCGGTCCACAAGGTCTCGATCATCTCCCGCGGCATGGCGCTGGGCTGGACGATGAGCCTGCCCGAAGAGGACAAGTACCTGATCTCCCGCGACGAGCTGATGGACCAGATCGCCGGGATCATGGGCGGTCGTGTGGCCGAAGAGATCGTCTTCGGCGATATCACGTCAGGCGCCGAGAACGACATCCAGAAGGCGACGCAGATGGCGCGCCGGATGGTGACCCAGTGGGGAATGTCGGACAAGCTTGGGACCGTGGCGATGGGTCACCGAGAGGAGCTCGTGTTCCTCGGGCGCGACCTCGGCGAGCAGAGGAACTACTCCGAGGAGGTGGCCGCGATCATCGACGAGGAGATCCGCAGCATCGTTGACCACGGGCACAAGACCGCGACGGTAATCCTCACCCAGCAGCGGCGCCAGATGGACCTGGTGGTCGAGCAGCTCAAGATCGTCGAGACGCTCGACGCGAGTCAGCTGGACGACATCCTCGCCCGGGGCGCCCTGCCAGCACCCGCAGCCAGCTCGTCAGCCTCCTAACACGGCGGCGCCCCAGCCGCTGATCGTCTTCGGCCGGGGAAACGTAGGCCGCACCCTGGCGAGGGCTTTCACGGCGGCCGGGTACCGTTCCGAGCTACGGCCGGCCCGCAACGGGATCGACGACCTGGTGCGCCGCCTGAGGTCAGCTCCCGGTGCGATCACGTTCCTGGCCGTGCCGGACGACGCCGTCCTGCCGACCGCCGGGGCACTGGCCCTGGCCGGGCGGCCGGTACCCGAGTCTGCCGCTTTCGTGCACCTCAGCGGCGCCCTGCCCCTGGGCGCCCTCGAGCCTCTGCGCACAACCCACCTCGTCGGCTCGTTCCACCCCCTCCAGTCCTTTCCGGAACCGCGTGCGCCCACCTCGCTGCGCGGCATTGTCGTGGCGGTCGACGCCAGCGGACCGGCGCTGTTGCGGCGGCTGAACGCCCTCGCGCGTGCTGTCGGCGCCCGGCCCAAACGCGTTGGGGACGGCCAGCGCGTGCTCTACCACGCGGCCGCCGTGTTCGCGTCGAACTACGTCGACGTGTTGCTTGGCGAAGGGGTTCAGCTGCTCCGCTCCGCCGGATGGAGCGAGAAAGAGGCGACCGCAGGTCTCCTGGCCCTCACCGAAGGAACGCTCGCCAGCGTGCGCAAACGAGGTGTCGTGGCGGCGCTCACGGGGCCGGTCCGGCGGGGCGACATGACAACGGTGGAGCGCCACCTGACGGCATTTTCGGGGCCCGTCGCGGACATATATCGTATGCTCGGCCTGATCGCGCTCGAGATCGCAAAGGAGGCGGGCCTTGAGCCTGCGGCGGCCGAGCGCATGCACAGGGCGTTGACCGAGAAAACGGCAGCGACCCGAAGGAGACGTCGCGCATGACGACAGTGCTGGACGTACAGCGATTCAAGGATGAGCACCGCCGCTTTTCCATGCTCACCGCTTACGACTACCTGAGCGCCCGCATCCTCGATGAGGCGGGCATCCCGGTCCTGCTGGTCGGGGACAGCCTCGGCATGGTGATGCTCGGGTACCCGACGACCCTGCCGGTGACCTTGGACGAGATGATCCACCACGCCAAGGCGGTGGCACGCGGCTCCCGGCAAGCGCTGCTCGTCGGCGACATGCCGTTCATGTCGTACCACGTGTCAACCGAGCAGGCGATCGCGAGCGCGGGGCGATTCCTTCAGGAGGCCGGCATGCACGCCGTCAAGATGGAAGGTGCCGGTCCTGTGATCGAGATCACGCGCCGCCTCACGGAGCTGGGGATACCGGTCATGGGCCACCTCGGGCTGACACCTCAATCTGTCCACGCGATGGGCGGGTTCAAGGTTCAGGGCAAGGGCCAGGCCCAGGCGGCTCGAATCCTGGCCGACGCCAAGGCGCTCGAGCAGGCGGGCGCTTTCAGCCTTGTTCTCGAGGGAGTTCCCAGCGAACTCGGCACCAAGGTCACGCAGGCCCTTCGGATCCCGACGATCGGCATCGGCGCCGGTCCCGGCACGGACGGGCAGGTGCTCGTGTACCACGACATGCTTGGGCTGACGGCGGGCAAGGCACCGAAGTTCGTGAAGCGCTACGCCAACCTCGCCGAGGAGATCGGGAACGCGGCCCAGCGCTTCGCCCAAGAGGTCGCCGGCGGCGAGTTTCCTGGGCCCGAGCACGAGTATTCGGCCAACGGCTCGGCACCAGCGCCCGTCGGAAAGAAAGACGAGGTCAAGTACGGCGCCGGGTAGAACGTTCGCCGTATTCGAAGCTGCCGCCGCGATGCTCGCCGCGTCGCGGCGGTGGCGCGCTCAGGGCCTCAAAGTCGGGCTCGTGCCGACGATGGGGGCGCTGCATGCCGGGCACCTCAGCCTGATCGAAGCGGCGCGCACCGAAAACGACATCGTCGTCGTCAGCATCTTCGTGAACCCGCTCCAGTTCGGGCCAGCCGAGGACTTTGCGCGTTACCCACGGGACCCCGCGCACGACACGGGCTTGCTGGGCGGGGCGAGCGTGGATGCCGTCTACCGGCCCTCGGTCGAGGTGATGTATCCGCCGGGGTCCAGCACGCGAGTGCACGTCTCCGGCGTGGCGGATCCGCTCGAAGGCGCGGCCCGTCCGGGCCATTTCGAGGGAGTCACAACCGTGGTCAGCAAGCTGTTCACCGCCGTCGAGCCGGATCGCGCCTACTTCGGGCAGAAGGACGCGCAGCAGGCAGCGGTCGTGAAGCGAATGGCCCGCGACCTC
>DATMKM010000119.1:0-3391 GCA_035571315.1 Candidatus Acidiferrum sp. | reverse complement strand
CGCGTTCCAGGAGGCGCAGGCCGAGCACGACAAAGCAGAGCGTGAATCGGCCGAGCGCTTCTGGGCGCACTTGCGCCTGGTTCGAAGCACGCGCGCGCAGGCGGCCGAAGCGTGGTCGATCGTCAACTCGGACGACGAGCGTCGGGGCGAGGTGACGGTCGTCTGGGGCGAGCCGCATCCTTATTGCCTGGTGGTGCTGGACGACGATATCGAGACCGGCGGATGGGAGCAGGTGATCTACCGCCTCGAGCAGGAGATCCTCGTCGAGGAGCCCGGCATAGTCAGCTACGCGGTCTGGCACAAGGGTTTCGTGGGCGAGTACTACCGGTGCGCGGACTGCGGGGAACTGCACAGCCAGTTCGACGAGGACGCCGGGAACGAACTGCGGCTGGACGACCTGGAGCCACCGGAAGAGAGATAGATGAGGTCGCCTTCCCGCCGGCGGGAAGGTGGCGCGCCGCGCCGGACGGGAGGTCGAGCCCTCAGTCCACGCTCAAAGTAAAGTTCTTGCCTTCCCAGCCGGTCATGTAGTGGGCGGTCCAGGAGAACTCTGCGCCGGGCGAAAGCCGGTTGCAGGCAATCTCGGCCACCCACACACCGAGCGTCGTGTCCGTGGCCTCGACCTCTTCATAGGTCTTCCATTCGTCGAACGTGTAGTGCACCGCGCCAGGGCGCGGCAGCTGGACGCGCAGGCGGCGGCCCGCAGTTATCCGGGCGATCTGGTGCTTGTGGGACCACACGAAAGCGGGCTCTTGCGCCGGGCCTTCTGTGTAGCGTCGCCGGGCCGGCATCACGATGTCAGGGAACCCGGCCAGCGCGATGGTGACGAGCAGCTCCAGGTATTCAGCATGGGCCCAGCCGAGCGGCGTCGCCGACCCATTGGGGCGGCCGAGCTGGAGGCCGCGCGCCGGGATGTCCGGCTGGTCCCAGACCTGTTCGGGGAGCATCAATCCCTGGCCCGCGAAGCCCTCGAGCGTGCGGACCAGCTCGGCCGCCGGGAGCCCCATAGAGAAAAAGTGGCGCGCGCGTTCGCCGGTGAGGACTGGCCACGGGCGTCCGCGACCGCTACCGTCCCAGGACGATCCATCCTCGTGTTCGCCATACCTGTCCCCTACGTAGCGACGCCAGCTCGGGCCTGCAGGCAGGCTCACCTTCAGGGTCGTATCCACCCCCTGCAGGCTGCGGAGGACGCGCTCGTCCTTCGGCCGGCGCAGCCCGTAACGGACTAGCTCGAGGAACTCGGGGGCGATCGCGCCTTCGTTCGGGCGATGATCTGGGTCGCCGGCGAGTCGCACGTACTGCCCGGCGGCGGTCGAGCACCACGTCTCTACCCGATCGTTCCAGTAATCGGCCACCGCACGGAGGTGACTGGCTGCGACGTGCTCGCCGGCCTCGTGGGCAAACTCGGCTGAGACGATGAGGGCGGCGATGCATGCGGCGAGAGTCGAGGGGGACAGTCCGCCCAGGTCCTCCCAACGATCGAGTTGAGTGAGCGGGCCCTCGCGGATGATGAACTGCGCGGCGGGCCTCACCATGACCGGATAGGGATCGTGATCTAGGCAGTTCGCGACGCCCAACCGCCAGGCGAGAAGAATCGGTAGGGCGACCTGGTCGAGCTCGGTCGAGGTCCAGTGAGGCGTGCCGTCCAGAAACCAGTTTTGATACCAGCCACCATCAGGGCGCTGGCGCGACTGCAGGTGACGGAACGCGCGCAGCGCCGCCGCGCTGTCGCCCGCGTCGAGCAGCGCGGTGGCGATCCGGCAGAGATCGCGCGGCCACACGAGGTGGTAGACGTGATTGCCGTCGTGGTTGGTCTCGCCCCACGGCGCGCACGGAGACGCGATGAATGCACCCGCGTGCGACTTGTCTTCGAGACAACGCAGGACAGTCAGCGATGCGCGGGCGAGCATTCCCTCGTCGCCGCTGACCTTGGCCAGCGCCTGCGGCATGTCCAGCTGCCCGCGCCACGCTCGCTCGAAGGCCTGGCGGATGTTGCTCGCACCGCGTGACAGCGCGGCCCGGGCGACCTCTTCCGCATCGGCTCTGGTGTGCGCGAAGCCGATGGCGATCTGAAAAGAACCGGCTCGGATGCCTATCTCAGCCCCGACCGAAACGTTGCCCGGGCCGGCCCGGTCGTACGTGTTTGTCAGGTAGCCGTCGCCGTCTGAGAGGTCGATCTGCACATCTGAGGTCCGGTAGTAGCCGGCGGTCGCGCGGCTGAACGGTCCGACCACGCAGATCCACACGTCCTGCTGGCGCATGAGGAGGGCCGGCGGATGCGTGTCCAGGACCTGGCCGAAGTTGCCCTCGGTGCCGGGTTGCCAGTGCGCGGTCGCCTGCAAATATAGGCGTACGTCCGGTAGCTCAGGCGTGAACGTGGCCGCGATGAGAAGTGCGTTCTCCTCGGGGTCGGAGAAGTACTCCTTGGTCAGGCGGTATTCGTGATGGGTGCTGTCGACAGTGAACGCGGGCACGCCAGGGCTCATCCACGTGATGCGGTGCTGGCCATCTGCCGCGTCATCGACTGGTGGCGCACCTCCGGCCGACGCGAAGAATTTGAGCTCGTGAAGGGCGACCCGGTCCAGGAATGGAAAGAAGACCTCGCTCAGCGACCCGTCCGCGAGCGTGTACCAGAGCTTGCTCCTCGGACCTGGCGCGGCTCCGAACGCCATTTTGCGTCCGGGTCCCCACATCGGCGGTGCGCCCGGTCCTCCTGGAGCCTCCATCGGGCACTAAGTATGGAGAGCGGTTAGGTCAGATTAGAATCGAACGACGATCGTGACTCCCCGGGGAGGTGGCTGAGCGGCCGAAAGCACCCGCCTGCTAAGCGGGTAGGGGGTGTAAAGCTCCCTCGAGGGTTCGAATCCCTCCCTTCCCGCGTCTGTCCTGTCTCAGGACATCGTGCACTCCTGTTGCAAGACATTGTGCACAGGCCAACGGCCGCCGAGACCGTAGTAGTTTCGATTTGGCTCGAGAGTCAGGGCCCTGAGGAGCTCACCCTGCGGGGTGATGATGCGGACGTCGGCGTCCGCGATGAGCAGGTGGACCTTCCTGTTCTTGTGCGCTGCGCCGATCCGGATGTGTCGGAGCCTGCTGAGGTAGCGCAGGGTGACCCCGCCCTGTGAGTCGAGCTTGTCGTGGCGGACGCGGTGGTCGACCCGCGCGGGCTGGTTGAGGGGCTTGGCTTTGATGAGAGAGTTGAAGATGGCCATCGGTGTCTGACGGTTAAGGGCGCGGTGCGGTCTGACGTTGTTGTAGTAAGCGCGGAAGATGTCGAGCTGGTGCTGCAGGTCGGCGAGTGAGCGGGCCGGTCGCTGCATCTTGAGGAAGCGCTTCAAGGTCTGGTGAAAGCGTTCGACTTTGCTGCAGGTCTGGGGGTGGTAGGGAGTCG
>DATMKM010000118.1:0-72617 GCA_035571315.1 Candidatus Acidiferrum sp. | reverse complement strand
AACCGCACGAGTGAGTCGCTCATACTTCCCCAGCCCCTTGGGTATTCTCCCGAATGACGGCGTTGCCCCGCTAGCTCAGTGGATAGAGCATCTGCCTTCTAAGCAGAGGGTCGGGGGTTCGAATCCCTCGCGGGGCACCATCAGGCTCGCGTGACCGGCGATCATTGACATATGGGCATAGTGACCTGCCAGATCTCGATCTCGCTCGACGGGTTTGCCGCCGGGCCCAATCAGAGTCTGGACAACCCGCTCGGTGAGGGCGGCATGCGCCTTCACGAGTGGGTGTTCACCACCGCCAGCTGGCGTCGCCTGGAAGGACTGGAGGGCGGCGAAGACGGTCCCGACTCAGACGTCGCCGCCGAGGTTTCCCAGGGCATCGGCGCTTACATCATGGGTCGCAAGATGTTTGGTGGCGGGAGCGGAGAGTGGGACCAAGAATGGAAGGGCTGGTGGGGCGAGGATCCGCCATATCACACGGCGGTCTTCGTGCTGACCCACCATCCACGCGAACCCCTGACGATGAAGGGCGGCACGACGTTTAATTTCGTAACCGACGGGATCGAGTCGGCGATGGAGCAGGCCCAGGCGGCCGCGGGCGATCAGAAGGTCTCGATCGCGGGTGGCGCCAGCACAGTGCGGCAGTATCTCGCCGCCGGACGCCTGGACGAGCTGTATCTGCACATCGCCCCGGTGGTGCTCGGCGCCGGGGAGCGGCTGCTCGAAGGCGTGGGCGACCCGGTGCTCGAGCCCGTCGCAGTGGTCGCCTCGCCTGCCGTGACGCACATCAAGTACCGGATCGGCCGGCCCACCTTTAACAAGGCATGAGCGACAAGTCGACGGGTCACGAACCGCGGAGGGCTCCCGTGATTCCATCGGACATGAAGGCCTTCAACGCCAAGCTGATCGCCGACTTTCGCGCCAACCACGGCCAGTTCACCGGTGATATGACGGGACGAGGGCTGCTGATCCTCACCACGACCGGCGCGCGCTCGCGTGAACCTCGTGCGGTCGTGCTCGGTTATGGACGGCACGGTGACCGTCTGGTCGTGATCGCATCGAACAACGGCGCGCCGGAGGCGCCCGGTTGGTACCACAACCTGCTCGCGAACCCGCACGCCATCGTCGAGCTCGCCGGGCCCGAACGCTTTGAGGTCCGCGCCAGCACGGCCAGATCCGACGAGCGCGGCGAGCTTGAGAAGGCGCTGCCCTACCTCAAGCAGCAGCAGGGCCTGACGACGCGCGAAATTCCGATCGTCGTCTTCGAGCGGGTTTAGTTCGCGGCCGGGGCGGAGAGCACCCGCCTGACCTCGCGCGCGACCTCTATATCTTCGTGGGCTTTGACGACCAGGGTTGGCACCGCAGCCGTGGGCGCGCTGATGTCGACGTCGCCGGACACGTTCGCATTCAGCTCGCGGTCGATCTCGACGCCGAGGAACCGCAGCCCCGACACTGTGGCGGCGCGTACAGGCGACGCGTTCTCTCCCACGCCGCCTGTGAACACCAGGACGTCGACGCCGCCCATCGCAGCGGCCATGGACGCGATGCAGGCGCGAAGGCGGTGGACGTAGACGTCGAATGCCAGGCGCGCGTCCTCGTCGCCCGCCGAAAGCTTTTCCAGCAGCTGCCTCATGTCCCCGGTCCCGGCCAGGGCCAGCAGGCCCGAGTGCCTGTCCAGGGCGTCCATCATCTCCGCCGCTGACACGCCGGCGTGGTGTTGCAGCCACAGCACGAGGCCTGGGTCGATGCTGCCGGATCGCGTGGCCATGACCAGGCCTTCCAGAGGCGTGAATCCCATCGTGGTATCCATGGAGCGCCCGCCCCAGACCGCCGCGACCGACGCGCCCGATCCCAAATGACAGGTCACGACCTTCAGACCAGTGCCCGGGCTGCCCAGCAGCTGCGCGGCGCGCCGCGCCGCCCACGCGTGAGAGAAACCGTGAAACCCATAGCGGCGCACGCCGAATCGCTGGCGCCACTCGAGCGGAATTGCGTACGTCGACGCCGCGGCCGGCATGCGCGAGTGGAAAGCCGTGTCGAAACAGGCGACCGCTGGAATTCGCGGCATCAGCTCGCGGACCGCCGCCATGGCGGTGAGCGAGGCGGGAATGTGGAGAGGGGCCAGGTCGGTAATGGTGACCAGGTAGCGGATCACCTCCGCGTCGATGCGCACCGACTCCGGATAGCGAGGGCCACCGTGAACGACTCGATATCCAACCGCCTCGACCCCGCCCATCGCATGGATCGCTCCGTCGAGCCGGGCGCCGTCGACATGGCCGCCGGTGGCCTCGAACTCCTGCTCGCCGCTCACCTCGTCGTCAGGGCCGACCACGCTCACCTTGAGCGAGCTAGACCCCGCGTTGACCACCAGGACCCGCATCTCTAGTAACGCCACTTCCAGTCGGAGATGTCGGGCGGGTCCTCGCCGTGGTCGCGGGTGTACTGGCGGTGCCTCAGGCGTTCGTCGACCATGTGCTGGCGAATGTGCGCGGCCTTGGTGCCGAGACCGGGCACGCGATCGATCACGTCCATGACAAGGTGGAAGCGGTCCAGGTCGTTGAGCATGACCATGTCGAACGGCGTGGTCGTCGTGCCCTCCTCCTTGTATCCGCGGACGTGCAGGTTGTCGTGGTTCCGGCGCCTGTAGGTGAGCCGGTGGACAAGCCACGGGTAGCCGTGGTACGCGAAGATGACCGGCCTGTCGCTCGTGAAGATGTCGTCGAACTCCGCGTCCGGCAACCCGTGCGGGTGCTCGCTCGGAGGCTGCAGCCGCATCAGGTCGACCACGTTGACGACGCGGACCTTCAGTTCCGGCAGGTGCTGCCGGACGAGGTCGGTGGCGGCGAGCACCTCGAGGGTCGGCACGTCGCCGGCGCAGGCCAACACCACGTCCGGGTCGCTGCCGGCGTCGCTGCTCGCCCAGTCCCAGATGCCGAGCCCGCGCGTGCAGTGCGCGACCGCCTCGTCCATCGATAGGTAGTTGAGAGCGGGCTGCTTGCCCGCGACGATCACGTTCACGTAGTTCCGGCTGCGCAGGCAGTGGTCGGCTACCGACAGCAACGTGTTCGCATCCGGCGCGAGGTAAACCCGTATTACCTCCGCCTTCTTGTTCATGACGTGGTCGATGAAGCCTGGATCCTGGTGGGAGAAGCCGTTGTGGTCCTGCCGCCAGACGTGCGACGACAGCAGGTAGTTGAGCGACGCGATGGGCCGGCGCCAGTGGATGTGTCGCGTCACCTTCAACCATTTGGCATGCTGGTTGAACATCGAGTCGATGATGTGGATGAACGCCTCATAGCAGTTGAACAGGCCGTGACGGCCCGTGAGCAGGTATCCCTCCAACCACCCTTCGCACAGGTGCTCGCTCAACACTTCCATGACGCGCCCGTCCGCGGCGAGATGATCGTCGCCCGGCTCGAGCTCAGCATCCCACGCGCGGTTGGTCGCCTCGAACACGGATTGCAGCCGGTTCGAGGACGTCTCGTCGGGTCCCATGATCCTGAAGTTGTCGGGGTTGTCGCGGATGACATCTCGCAGATACGCGCCAAGCACCCTGGTCGCCTCGGCGGTCGTGGTGCCCGGCTTGCCCACCTGGACCGCGTACGTCCGGAAGTCGGGCAGGCGCAGCGGCTTGAGCAGCTCCCCGCCGTTGGCGTGGGGGTTCGCGCTCATGCGGCTCGCCCCGCGCGGGGAAAGCTCGGCTAGCTGTGAAATGAGCCGGCCGGACGCATCGAACAGCTCGTCTGCGTGGTAGCTGCGCATCCAGTCCTCGAGGATCTTCACGTGGTCTGGCTTCGACTTGAAGTCGGTGACCGGCACCTGATGGGCGCGAAAGGTGCCCTCGATCTGCAGGCCGTCCACGGTCTTGGGCCCGGTCCACCCCTTGGGCGTGCGGAGCACGATCATCGGCCAGCGCGGCCGCAACGTCGCGCCGTGCGAGCGCGCGGCATCTTGAATGCCCGCCACCCGGTCGAGCGCTGTGTCGAGCGCTGCCGCCAGCTGCTGATGCACCGCATTCGGGTCGTCACCGGTGACGAAGATCGGCTCATGGCCGTAGCCCTCGAGGAGCTCACGGAGCTCCTCCTCCGGGATCCGCGCGAGCACGGTCGGGTTGGCGATCTTGTAGCCGTTCAAATGAAGAATCGGCAGCACTGCGCCGTCACGTCGCGGATTCAGGAACTTGTTGGAGTGCCAGCTCGCGGCGAGCGGGCCCGTCTCGGCCTCGCCGTCACCGACGATGCAGAAGACGGTGAGGTTGGGGTTATCGAAGGCGGCACCGTAGGCGTGCACGAGTGCATAGCCGAGCTCGCCACCTTCGTGTATCGAGCCGGGCGTCTCGGGTGCGACGTGGCTCGGGATGCCGCCGGGAAACGAGAACTGACGGAACAGCTTCAGCATGCCGGCGGCGTCCATCGTGATGTCCGGGTAGATCTCGCTGTAGGTGCCTTCGAGGTACGCGTTGGCGACCGCCGCGGGACCACCGTGGCCCGGACCCATGATGTAGATGGCGTCGAGGTCTCGATTCTTGATCACTCGGTTTGCGTGGGCGTAGATGAGGTTCAGGCCCGGCGTCGTGCCCCAGTGCCCGAGCAGCCTTGGCTTGATGTCGTCCACGCTCAAGGGCTTGGTCAGCAGCGGATTGTTCAGCAGGTAGATCTGGCCGACCGAGATGTAGTTGGCGGCGCGCCAGTACGCGTTGATCAGGCGCAGATCTTCGGCGCTAAGCGAATTGCGGGTCGCGATCTCAGGTACGCCGGCGTCCGTCATCCGGTCCCATCATGCCAGTTGCGCGGGACACTCTTAACGCAAACGGAATCGGCGACCGGAGATCTCGGACGGATAGATGGCCATCCAGAGCGGGTGATCGCCGGGCGGTGCCGTCCGGACCCCGGCGGTCCGGAGAAATGCCGTGAAAGGGTCTTTGCTCGAGGTCACATCGAGAACCGTTCCTTTGACCACCACGCTCCAGGCGATGCCCGCTCGCGAGTCCAGTTCGTCGACCTCGAACGCGATCCGGTGGTTCGTCGTCAGGGAAGGCTTCGTTCCGGGCGCAACCCTGAAAATCACGATCGATCGATCGACGGCATAGTTGACCGGGAAGATTTCAGGCTGGTCGCCGATCACCATGGCGATGCGGCCCAGGTCGCGCGAGGACAGCAATTCCAGGCATTCATCCGCTGTGAGCTTCTCGACTGCGTCGAGGACGGTCATCGTCTTGACTTCGGATCCCATCTCTACTAGCGACTTCCACGTTTCATGTTGGACCCTGCAGGACCTTGACCGTGAGAGCCGAAAGGCTTGAACCTGTGGGCCAAACGGCCCCTGCCAGTCAACCCGGGAGCTGAGCCTTTTGCGTTGACGCCGCGTCTGGGATTCCGATCTCGGCGCGAAGAGCGGCCATGCGCGCCTTGGCGAGGTTGCTCTTGATCACCCATGCCACGTCCTTGTCCGTGGATTGGATCCATTTTTCGAAATACGGGAGGGCGTTCTCCGGCGCCGCGGCGGCCGCGACGCTCCAGCAGTAGCCGAGCGCTTTGCGCAGGACGCGAAACCCATCCTCCTTGCGCTCGCGGCTTGCCGCCAGCGAGGTCGTGATGTTGTCGAGTATCACTAGCGTTTCCACCGCATGCTCTCGTGTCTTGAGCAGGGCCGGCTCGCAAAGGCCCGCGGCGGCGGCGCGCTGGACGTATGGTCCTTCGGCCGACCACGCCTGCATTTCCGTGATGAGGTGCGACATGTCCTCGCGGCCGATGCGCTGGAGGGCGATCGCGACGCCCTCGCGCACTCGCCAGCGCGGGTCTGAGGCGAGCTCTTTGAGCCATGTCATCACCGTCGCAGGCTCCATGAGTGCGACCCTGCCGAGCCCTGCCGTGCCGCACAGAGCAAGGAACTCGTCGCTCGAAGCGGACATGCGCCACAGGCGGTCGGCGTCCGCCTCGTCGCCCACCGCCTCGACCAGCTCGAGATTGGCTCGCGCGCCCGGCAGCCCGGAGTGCTTCTTCAGGTACGGCTCCCAATCCTGGAGCGCCCTCAGCTCGGCGCGGTAGCCCACGACCCGTCCTGCCATGTGTGGCCCGATCCTAACGACCCCGACGTGGCGGGATAATGGGCGGGCGCCGGCCATCAGATGGTCGTGGGGTTAGGGATTCAAATGACTGACCAGGAAAGGAACGGACACGTGGAACAGGCGGGCAAGACGCGAGAAAAACGGCGGGTGATGCTGACGCAGCTTCTGCGCAGCCCCGTGCTGAACCCGGCGGGGGCAGAAGTGGGCCGCGTCGAGGACTTCATCGTCAAGCTGGCCGAGGGCGGCGGGTATCCCCCGATCACAGGGCTGAAGGTGCGCGTTGGTGCGCAGGACGTCTTCGTGGGGATCGACCTCGTCGACAAGCTCGAGCCGGGCGCGGTGCGCCTCAACACCCACACGATCCAGACGCAGCCGTTCCAGCGCAGGCCCGGAGAGGTCCTGCTGGCCGCCGACGTGCTTGGCCGCCACCTGGTGGACGTCGCGCGCGGCCGCATCGTGCAGGCCCACGACCTCGTGCTCGCCCACGCTGAAGAGGGCTGGCGGCTCTTGGGCATCGACCGAAGCCCCCAGGCCATGCTGCGCCGGCTCGTGCCCCGGCGCGGCCGGCCCGACCTGCGCCGTCACGCGATTCTCGACTGGAGAGACGTGCAGCCGTTTGTCGGGCACGTCCCGACGGCGAAGTTGCTCATGCCGCTGCAGCGGCTGCGCCGCCTTCACCCAGCACAGATCGCCGACATCGTCGAGGGCGCCTCCCACGCCGAAGGCGAGGAGATCATCAAGGCGGTCCAGGGTGACGCCGAGCTCACGGCCGACATTTTCGAAGAGCTCGACGCGGAGCACCAGGCGGAGTTCATCAAGACGCGTTCCAACGAAGAGGCGGCGCGGGTGCTCGACAAGATGGCGCCGGACGACGCCGCAGACCTGCTGGGCGAGCTTGAGCAGGAGCGGCGCCTACCCGTTTTGAACCTGATGTCTCCGAACCAGCAGCACAAGATGCGCAAGCTGCTGCAGTACCACCCGACGACGGCGGGCGGCATGATGAGCCCCGATTACGTCTGGGTCCCGCGCGGGTCGACCGTCGAGATGGCGATCGAAGCGGTGCGCATCGATGACAAGGCGCCGCACCAGCTACTCAACACAGTGTTCGTCACAGAAGAAGATGGGAAGTTCATCGGCAGCATTGGCCTGGCCGACCTCGTTCGAGCCGAGCCGGCGAAAAAGATCGAAGAGCTGGCTCTCACCAACTGCACCATCGGCGCCGGCGCCGATTTCGCCGACGTGACCCTCATGATGGCCGACTACAACCTTACCTCCCTTGCGGTGACCGACAGCGATAGCAGTCTCATCGGCGCGATCTCGGTTGATGACCTTCTGGAGGCGCTCGTGCCTGAGGACTGGCGCAACCGGATCGAAGCCAGCAGCGGCGTGTAGAAAGCAGTGTCCGAGCGCGAGCCGCTTGAGAAGGACTCGCGCATGACCCCAACGTCAGCGGTTCTCGACCAGGCGCATTTGGGCGACATTCACGGCGCATTCGGCACAATCCGGCTCAGCGACGTCGCCCCTCGACGCACGTGGCGCCGGCGGCTGCTTACTCTCGCGGCGATCGTCGGACCCGGAATCATCGTCATGGTCGGCGATAACGACGCTGGCGGGGTTTCGACGTATGCGCAGGCAGGCCAGAACTATGGCTATTCCCTCTTGTGGACGCTGGTGCTTCTGATCCCGGTCCTAATCGTCAACCAGGAGATGGTCGTGCGCCTGGGCGCGGTGACCGGCGTCGGCCATGCGAGGCTGATCAAAGAGCGGTTTGGAAGGTTCTGGGCCTGGTTCTCGGTCGGGGACCTGTTCCTGCTGAACTTCCTGACCATCGCCACGGAGTTCATCGGCATCAGCTATGCCGGCCAGTACTTCGGGTACAGCCCGTACCTGGTCGTGCCGCTCGCGGCGCTCATCCTCGTGGGCATCACTGTGACGGGCAACTTCAGACGTTGGGAGCGCGCGATGTTCGTGTTCGTCGCGGCGAGCCTGATCGTCTTTCCGCTCGTCATTCTCAGCCACCCCGATCCTGGCGCGGCTGTCCAGGGATTCGTGCGCCCGAGCGTGCTGGGTGGCTTCACGTCGAACGCTGCTCTCTTGATCATTGCGATCGTCGGAACCACGGTTGCTCCGTGGCAGCTTTTCTTTCAGCAGTCGAACGTGATCGACAAGCGGATCACACCACGCTGGCTCGACTACGAGAAAGCGGACACCGTGCTGGGGGCGTTCGTGGTCGTGATCGGCGCGGCCTGCATCATGATGGCCTCGGCTTCGGCATTCAACGGAACCACCGACTTCGGACACTTTGACAGCGCCCTCACGCTGGCTCGCGGACTGGCGACCCACATCAATCCATTTGTGGGCGCGATCTTCGCCCTCCTCCTCTTCGACGCATCCATCGTCGGCGCGTCGGCAGTCACGCTTGCGACCTCCTATGCGTTCGGCGATATCTTCGGCCTCCGCCATTCGCTGCATCGAGGGGTGCGGGAAGCGAAGCTCTTCTACAGCTCATACACAGGAATGGTGGTGCTGGCAGCAGCGATCACCCTGATCCCGCGCGCCCCCCTCGGATTGATTACGACCGCGGTGCAGGCTCTGGCCGGCATCCTGCTTCCGAGTGCAACGGTTTTCCTCGTCCTTCTATGCAATGACCGTGCGGTGCTCGGTCCATGGGTCAACAAGGCGTGGTTGAACCTGGTCGCCGGCTTCATCGTCAGCGTCCTGCTGCTGCTCTCGCTGGTGCTCGTGGTGACCACCGTGATTCCTGCGATCGACGTCACGATGCTAGTCATCGTGATCGCCTCGGTGATGGCGGTATTGCTGGTTGGCGGCGCTCTCTGGGTATGGTTCTCTTCGAGGGGCGGCCCACCTGTGCCGCGGGTCTCTCGAGCCGAACGCGAGAACTGGCGCATGCCGGCTCTCGCCCTATTGGAACGGCCGGTCTTGGCGCCCGCCCGCAGGGTTGCCATGCTCACTCTCAGCGGCTACCTGGTGGTGGCGGTCGTGCTGCTCGTCGTCAAGGCGGTCCAGCTTGCGCTGGCGCGCCACTAGCTCGCAAGCGCTAACAACCCGCTTACAAACCTAAACCGGATCCGGGGTTACAATCTCGGCCTGTGCCACTCGGTATAAGACCGGGGCACCGCGCCCGCGCGTCGCGCGGTCGTCTGAGCCCTTTGACCACCATCACTCTCGTTGCACTTGCAGTCGCCCTCTCGGCGGTGGCGGGCGGATTCGCTTACTTTCTTCCCGCCGCGGCGACGGCGCTCCAGGAGACCGGCGTGTCGGCGAACGTCCCTTCGCCATCGCCGATCAGCGTCCTGTTCTCGCCCTCGCCTTCGCCGTCGCCCAGTGCCGTCTCGCAGGGCGCGTTCACGGTTCTCCTCCTCGGCTCCGACGACGACTCGAAGTTCTCAGCGGATCACGTGCTGACCCAGTCGATGATCCTGGTCCGGGTGATTCCGGCGACCAAACAGGTCACGATGCTGTCGATCCCTCGCGACCTCTACGTGCCCCTTTCGACTGGCGGTTCGGGAAAGATCGACGGTGCCTACTCGTATGGAGGGGCCGGTGCGGCGATAGCCACGGTCGAGCAAGACTTCGGCGTCCACATCGACGACTACATCTGGGTCGGTCTGCTTGGGCTCATCAAGGTGATCGATGCCATCGGCGGCATCGACATCGTTACCAGCAACCCGGTCATGGACGACTACTACCCGGCTGACGTCTTCAGCAATGATCCGTATGGATACCAGAGGATCGCGGTGCTGGCCGGTCCGCAGCACCTGGACGGCATTCACGCGATGGAGTATGTGCGCTCACGTCACAGCGACCTGCAGAGCGACTACGGCCGCTCGAAGCGACAGCAGCAGGTGCTCCAGGCGATCCGCGCGAAGGCCAAGCTGCTGGCGCCGTCCGACGTCCCTGCGCTTGCCACTGCGATTGGCGGTGAGTTGAAGACGAGCTTCGGCCTCAGCACAGTGGCTCAGCTGGTTCCGCTGGCTGCGTCGTTCGACAACCCGGACGCCATCCGCCAGGTCCTCCTTCTTCCGCCCTATGCCCGGTCGGGAGCCCCCGGCGGCAGCCTCACGCCGAACTGGGGCCTGATCCTTCCGCTCGTTCACCAGTACTTCCCGTGATCGCGAAATTCCTGCTGGCAGTCGGCCTCGCGATCCTCATGGCCGTGACAGGGGTGTCGTCCTACGTCTACCTCGGCTCCCGCCAGTCGAAGGTGGTGGCGCCGCCCCAGAAACCGACCGCCGCGGCCCCACGCGCCCAGGCCTACATGCTGCCCGGCACCGTCTATCTGGCACAGGCCGGGGCCCTGTACAGCTACAGCGCCGGGCGCTTCCACCAGCTCACGCCAGAAGTTGGCTGGACGCAGCCGGCCCTGTACCCCGATGGCAGCCACCTCCTCGCGGTCAAACGCTCGGCGTTTTACTCCGACGTGTACGAGCTGACGACCTATGGCGGTGTGGTCGCCCAGCTCACGAACAACGCGGCGGCGCCGCGCAACGCATGGGACACGGGCGCGAACGCGTGGTCGTTCTACCCGCGGCTCAGCCCTGACCAGCGAACGCTCTGGATGAGCTACGACGGGCCAAAGATCGTGGGAGCCAACTACTTCGACGTCGATATGGCGGTGTGGGCGGTGCCCGTGGGCGCCCCGATCCGGAGCGGTCGGGCCTGGACCGTCGCCAACAGCTACACGGGTGGGGACATGCAGCCGATCGTGGTCCCGGGCGGCATCATCTACACGAAGTACGTCTATGACCAGAACGGCAACCGGACGGGGCAGCTATGGTTCACCAACCGAGCAGGGGCCGCGGGCAGGGCTCTCACGTCGACGGACGCCAGTTGCGAGCAGCCTTCGCTCTCTCCCGATGGCGGCAGCCTGGCGATGATCTGCACCTACCAGAAGCAGGTCTCAGATCTCACGATCGCCTCGTGGAATGGCTCGAGCATCGGCGGCTTGCGGACGATGATTTCCGACCAGCTCGTCGCTCAGCCGACGTGGGCTCCCGATGGCAGCGGGATTGGATACCTGGCTCCTGGTGGGCCGGCTGCTCCTTTCCAACTGTGGTTTCTCCCGAAGAATGCCTACAACCCGCCTCCACCGCCCCCGGTTCCCACTCCCAGCCCCTCACCGGGCGGGCCGCACAACGGGCCGCTGCCTAGCCCCACGCCGTCGCCGGCGCCTGTCGCCCCGGTCGTAAAGCCGATCCAGGTCACCACGAACCTGGGCTTCGACGCGACCTCGCCGCTGGCCTGGTCCGCGTAGTTAGCAGCCCGGTCCGGTGGTCACCAGGGCCGGCTCCGCATTGGCTGCCGCGGCCTGGTCCTGCGAGATCATCTTGTCCGCGACCATCGCGGACAGGACATGGCTGCGGCGGCTCAGCGCCGCCGCGGAGTCGACGGTCGGGTCGTAGAGGGAGGGCGCTTGCGTGACTCCGGCCAGCAGCGCGTACTCGCCCAGAGTCAGGCTGCTCAGCGGCGCGTGGAAGTAGGCGCATGCAGCCGCGCTCACCCCGTACCGGTTGAGGCCAGTCGGGATCACGCTGACGTAATCGGCCAGGATCTGCTGCTTGCCGATCACCTGTTCGACCTTGAGCGCCAGGACCAGGTCCTCGAGCTTGTTGTAGCCAAGGTCCGAACCACCCAGGTAGACGTCCTTCGCCAGCTGTTCCGTGATGGTGGAGCCGCCCTGGCACGCGCAGAAGTTGGTCGCGTCATATAGAAGCGCGCGGCCGAGGCCGATCGAGTCGATGCCGTGATGCGAGTAAAAGCTCTCGTCTTCGGTCGCCACGACGGCCTGCGCCAGCACCTTCGGAACCTCATCCTGCCGAAGCAAGACCACCCCCAGGGCGTCGGTCCGCTCGCGCACACGCTGCTGAACGTCGGCTGCGGATGGGGTCAGCACCCAGGCGGTGACCAGGCTTGGAAGCACCACCGCCACCAGGGCAACCAGCGTCAGCGCCACCCGGCGCAGCGGTGCGGGCGCCCACGAGCTCATTGAGGCGCGCCCACGCCGACTAGCAACGGGCGAGATCACAACCAAGTTACGAAGGCATCACGGCGGCGCGTGACATAAGTCCCCTCCGCGGAGATCCGTAACAGCGCTGAGTTCAGCACGTTCCGTGGGAGAATTCGTCGCACTCAGAATGACTATTCGCTGGAAGGTGGCGCTGGTTGAGGACGATCGCCGGCTCGCCCGGGCGGTTTCGGCCGGCCTCGGCGAAGAGGGCTACACCGTCCGTGCCGTCGACACGGCGGGCCGCGGCCTCGAGCTGGTCCGGCAGTGGAACCCGGATGTCGTGCTCCTGGACCTCATGCTGCCGGACAACGACGGGCCCGAGCTCTTCGAAGCGTTCCGAGCCGAGACCGACGCCGCGCTCGTCGGGATCAGCGCCCGGTCCTCCGTGAGCGATCGGATCGCGGGACTCAAGCTGGGGGCTGACGACTACATCGCCAAGCCCTTCGCCCTCGAGGAGCTGATGGCTCGCGTCGAGGCCGTGATCCGAAGGCATCGCGGCAAGGGCGGCTCGCGGCTGGTCGTCGGCGACGTCATCCTGGACCTCAGCGAGGGTCTCGCCACCCGGGCGGGCCGCCAGCTGGGCTTGACGGGCATCGAGTTCAGGATCCTCGCCGCTCTCATGCGAAGCCGGGGCCAGCTCGTCACGTACGAGCAGCTTGGCGAGGCGGTATGGGCGGTGACCACCGGTCCCGAGTCGAACTCGCTCGAGGTCCATGTGTCGCGGATCCGGCAGAAGCTCGAGGGTGGTGGCGAGTCTCGCCTGATCCAGACTGTCCGCGGTATCGGTTACCGGTTCACAGCCGAATCAAAAGAAGAGGTTTCGACATGAGTAAGAGGGTGGTCGTGTTGGGTGCGCTGGCGGCAGGTCTGCTCGTCCTGGGTGGTCAGGGAGCGGCCTCGGCCAATGTGATGTGGTGCCTCTCGGATCCGCCGATCCAGGTCGTGACGCCCGGTGGGCACAACCTTTCCGTCAACAACATGGTCTATCTCTCGCCCGTCGACCGGCACATCGCCAAGCAGATCACGGCCGCGGCCAGCGCCGGCGCGGATGGCAAGGGCGGGTCCCTGATCACGGTTCACGTGTACATCCCAACTGGCGCGCACGGGGCCAGCGTGGTGTCCAGCAACTATCGGTATCGCGTGACCGAGTCCGACACCACACCCGATGGTGGAACGGTGTTGACGCTTACCCTCGACGTGCCGACCACCTGAACGAACGACCGGTGCAAGCCTTCGCCGGCTTCCCCGCACGGCTGAAGGCGGTTGTCGTCGGAGTGCCGCTCTTCGGCGCCGTCCTGGCCGTCGCAGCCGCGTTGCAAGGCGGTTTCGGGGCGGCTCAGTCGTGGCGCTGGCTCATCATGCCGGTCTGTCTGGCCGGCGTTGTGCTGGCCGAGAGATTCCCGGTGAAGATCGGGCCCGAGCAGAAGGTCAACCTCGGAGCGCTGCCATGCCTGCTCGCGGTGCTTCTGCTTCCGCCTGGAGTCGGCCCTGCCACCGCGGCGGTCAGCGTGCTGGCCGGCAACCGGATCGTGCGCCGATCGTGGCTGGACAGCTCTTTCAACGCCGGCAACGTGCTCGTCGCGGCTTCGCTGGCCGCGATGGTCGGTGCGATCAGCACCATCGACAAGGACCTGGGCTCCGCGCAGGACGCCCGGGCCGCCGCCGCGGCCTTCATTTACGTGGCGGTGAACCTGCTCGTGGCGGTGTTGCCAGCCGCTCTGCATACCGGGCGCTCCTATGTCGCGCTGGTCAAGCAAGCCGCGGCCGCAGCATGGCCGGCGTCGCTGACGTTGGCAGCCTGCGCCGTGAGCATCGCGCTGCTGTCGATCGAGGCGCCGGTCGCGGCGCCTCTGCCGCTGATCGTGCTGCCGCTCATCTACCGCATGAACCTGGCGATCCTTGCCCAGGCGAACGCCAATGAGCAGCTCGCAGGCGTTTTGACCGCGCAGCGGCGCTTCCTCACCGATGTTTCCCACCAGGTGGCGACTCCGCTCGCGACGATCATGACCAACCTTTCGATCCTGAGGCGGACGGCTCGCGGTGGAAAGACCGGCCAGGCGATCGAGGACAGCGTTGCAGAGGCCGAGCGGATGAAAAGAATGCTCGGACGGCTGCGCTCTCTCGCCCATGCGGACGAGGACGTCCCGCTCCGCCGCGAGCTCGTCGATCTGGCCGAGCTCACGGCCGACGTGGTGCGCGCCTATGCGGCTCAGGCAGGCACGTCAGGGGTCGGTCTCGTGACCGAGGTCATGGCGCCGGCGCAGATCAGCGCTGACAAGGACTTGCTCCGCGAAGCGGTCGCCAACCTCGTCGACAACGCCGTGCGCGTCAGCCCTCGCGGCGCCGACGTGAAGCTGCGAGTTGCCCGCGGAGTGGCGGGGCCTTCACTCGACGTCATCGACAGCGGGCCGGGCATCGAGGCGGACCGGCTTCCGCGCTTGTTCGAGCGGTTTCAGCGCAGCGATTCAGGCAGCGGGCTTGGACTGGCCATCGCGCGCCGGGTCGTCGAGCGTCACGGCGGCACGATCCACGTGCAGACCGCTCGCGGTGAGGGCAGCACGTTCACGATCGAGCTGCCCGAGGCTTCTTAGCGGACCAGGCCTCCCTGGTAGGGCTGGCCGGCGATCGCGTTCAGGCCGCACACCCAGTGAAACACCTGCTGGCCGTTGCCGCCGCCGTGGACGGTCATGCTCGAGACCACCAGCGAGCCTGTGAACTGCGGGCTCGAGTTTCCATCGCTCACGTAGGCGCTGTCCGGCATGTAGATGATCCCGCTCATGTCGGTCCCCGCATGCGGGCCGATGGTGATGCCGCCCGTGTATGACCCGGCTCCGTGCCCGCCGTAGATCACGAAGTTGTGTGTGCCCGCCGGGTCACGCGGTCCGACGTAGCTCGGCGGGTTCAGGTCGTCGAGGCCGTTGAGCACCGCCTGGCTGATGTCGAGGCCGCCTGTGTCGGACCCGTCGATCACGATGGCGACGGCGTTCACACCGTTCGACGTTCCTGAGGCGCTGTGAACCGTGTTCGTGATCGCGCCGAGCGTCAGGTTTGCCGAGTTGATGATCTTGTAGACTCCGCCGTCCATCGTGCCGCCGCTCGGGGCGAAGCCGTTGTAGATCCCGGGCTTCCAGTTGCCGGACGCGTCCTTGGCCGCGCCGGCGGAGAAGTACATCGGCGCGGGCTGCGCGGGTAGCGGCGAGGCGTCGTCCCAGCTGTAGTTCGGCGGGACACCCGTGTGGTTGGTCATGGGGCCGCCGTCGGTCGTGTAGTAGTTCAGTCCGTTCGCGCCGCCGCCGTTGTCGAGCACGTTGCTCGGGTTGCCCGGGCAGGTGGTGCCGTCGTAGTTGGTCTGCACCGATGGCACTCCTGTCGAGTGTGGCCCGTTGTTGGCCCCAAACGAACCGAAGGCGTAGACGGGCCCGGTGACCGTTTGAAAGGCAGCGCCTCCTCCGTTGATCATCGCGTCGCCGCTCACGGCCGCCACGGCATAGGCGGCGCCGGAGATCTGCGGTCCGGGAGGTGTGGCGCGGGCTGAGGCGGCCGTTTTGACGGTCGAGTACCCGACCATCCTGGCGAAGATGCTCGGCTGCTGGTGCGAGATCACGACGTCAAGCACGGTTGGATAGTTGAGGATCCCGCCGACTCGGAAGGAGTCGATCATGGTGATCTGGTACGAGACAACCGAGTACGTTCCGGCCGGGCAGCTCGCGGGGCTCGCGCACGAACCGACGGGGAGCCCGAAGCTGAGCGACGCTCCGAGGTACTGCATCGCGACCCAGTGGGCGCGGTCGACTCCCTGCGGGTACGAGCGCGCGCCGGCGAGCGCCGCCGAGTCGGCGTAAGCCTGCAGATTGCGGCGATCCGAAACCGCGAGGCCCACGTCGAAGACCATCGTGCCGAGGATCGTGAGCGCCACGATCATCGCCCCTACGATCACGACCGCCTGTCCTTTCTGTCTTTGGTGCGTCATCAGTACTCCGCCAGCATCTGGGTGGATGAGCTGATGCGCAGGAAGTTCGGTGCCGCGCCACCCAGGAACGGGACGAGCGTGTCGTAGCGGTAGATGACCGTCACCACGACCTCGAAGCAGCCCTTGTACTGCGGGCTCGCGTACTCCGCGCTGCGCGACCCGAGGTCGCCCGCGATGGGATCGCGGCCGAGCCCCGTGCGCGCCGCGTCACACGATGTGTATGTGCCTGCGGCGCCCTGCTCGCCTGGATAGACGCACACGGACGTGGCGCCGACTGCGGGGTTGGGACATGTCGCCGGCGGCGCCTCGGTGAGCGTCGAGTTGTGCGCGAAGCCTCCGAGGACCGTGAGCACCGTTTCATAGATGCGGGCTGTCTTGAGGCAACCGCTCCCGGTGGCTGACGGGGTCTGAGTCGTGCCGGAACACAGGCCTGCGCTCGGTCCGAAAGCGTTGTCCGACGCGTCCTCGTTGGCGACGGCCTGGCGCGCGCCCTGTCGCGCCGCCTCGGCCACGCTCGAGCTGACCCAGTCGACGCGGAACACGTCGATGCTCAGGGCGAGGACGAAAAAGAGAATCGGGAAGATCAGCGCGAACTCGACGAGCGCCTGGCCTCGGTTGCGTCTCATGTCAGTACTCGGACCGCTGGAAAGAGGTGACGGTGATCGGATACGACGTTCCCGTCACGGGCCAGAGCAGAGGTGTGATGACCGACATGGGCTTGGTGATGCTTGCGGTGACGGAATCGGATCCTGCATTGGTCGGGTCGGCGCCGTTGCTGGTCGCGTTGGTGACCGCCGCGCCGTTCAAACAGTGAAACGTCACGCGCAAAGTCGCGCCCGCGAGGACGGATCCCGCAGGCGTGCCGTTGCTCGAGCTCTCGAGCGCCGCCTGGTTGGCGATCGTCGCGATGGCGCCACCCGCTGGCGGGATCGCCGACACGACGGTCACGGCGACCGGGCCGCCGCCGGTACCTGCGCAAATGCTGTTCGCGGTGGTCTGCTGATACGAGGAAACGGCCATGCGAAGGGCCTGGCGCACCGAGTTGGTGACGGCCTCCTTGTAATAGAAGCCGCGCCCGATGTCGGTCACTCCGAGCGCGAGGAGCAGAACGACAGGCAGCGTGATGGCCGCCTCGACGAGCGATTGGCCTCGCTGTCCTTCCTTCCTCATGTAGCCCGTAAAACGAGTCCACCGAACGCGTCTTGCCGGTGGTGACGAGACTTAAGCCTTGCGCGGACGTACGAATTAAGGACCCGCCCAAACCGGGTTCAGATCCCCTTGGAATCGCTCGTGGGGAGTGATACCCCCGAGGGGTATAATCGGTCCATGCCCGGATACGCGAAGGACAAGCGAACGATCCAGGCGAGGCTGCGCCGGATCGAGGGACAGGTGCGAGGCATCCAGAAGATGGTCGAGGACGATCGCTACTGCATCGACGTCCTGACCCAGCTGAACGCGACGACGGCCGCGCTCGACTCAGTGGCTTTGCGGCTGCTGGCGGATCACACCGAGCACTGCGTGACCGAGGCGATCAGATCAGGCGGGGGTCGCGAGAAGGTGCGAGAGCTGAACGACGCGGTCGCGCGACTCGTGAGGAGCTAGGCGTTTGCCCGCACTCCACGCGGTGCTGCAAGCGCTGCAGATCTCGTTCTACATGTTCTGGGAGGTGCTCTGGCCCCTGGCCTTTGGGTTCCTGCTGTCGGCGGTCGTCCAGGTGCTCGTGCCCAAACAGGCGGTGGCTCGCGTGCTGGGGCGTAGAGACGGTCGCGGTTTCGCGTTCGCCATGCTGTTCGGGGCCGCGAGCTCAAGCTGCTCGTACGCCGCGGTGGCCCTGGCCCGCACCCTCTTTCGCAAGGGCGCGGACTTCGTCAACGCGATCATCTTCGAGTTCGCCTCGACCAACCTGGTGTTCGAGCTCGGCCTGATCCTCTTGATCCTCCTGGGCTGGCAGTTCGTAGCCGCGGAATTTGCGGGCGGCCTGCTGATGGCGGTGATCCTGTGGATCCTGTTCAAGCTGACCCTGGGCCAGCGCCTTGTGGCCGCGGCCTCGAGCCAGGCGGAGAAAGGAATCGTGGGCTCGAACATGGAAGGTCACGGCGAGATGGACATGTCGATCACGAAGGGGCCGTTTGTTGGACGGCTCTTGAGTCCGCGCGCCTTCACCAACATCAGCCACTACTTCTTCATGGACGTCTACAGCGTGTACATCGACATCGGGGTGGGGTTCCTCGTCGCGGGCGCGCTGGCCGCATGGGTGCCGAACGGCTTCTGGCACGTCTTCTTCTTCACCTCGAACCCGACCGTCAACGCGTTCTGGGGTCCGCTGGTCGGGCCGCTTCTGTCGATGTTCAGCTTCGTTTGCTCGGTCGGCAACGTGCCACTCGCCGCGGTGCTCTGGAACGGAGGCATGAGCTTCGGCGGCGTGATCAGCTTCATCTTCGCCGACCTGATCATCCTTCCCATCCTCAACATCTACCGCAAGTACTACGGAGGCCGGATGAGCCTGTACCTGCTGGCCGTCTCGTACACCGCGATGGCGCTGGCTGGTTTCTTGATCGGCCTCGCGTTCAACCTCACCGGACTGACGCCCGCGCATTTCAGCGTCTCTGCGTTTCAGGCGCCGCCCGCCTGGAACTACACGAGCTTCCTGGACATCGGATTCATCGTCCTGATCGCGCTGATGCTGTGGCGGTTCCTGACCACCGGCGGCCCGACGATGCTGCGTGCGATGTCGCAACCCGGGGGGCACGCCCACGAGGACCATTCGCAGATGGATCACGGGTCCATGGATCACCACGAACACCATCACCGGTAACGCGTTGATCTAACTTACGTTCGTGGCGATCATCGTGTGCCCGCAGCCGCAGGCCGCCGAGATAGGTCTCGAGGTCTTGCGGCGCGGTGGCAACGCGGTCGACGCCGCCGTCACGTGCGCGTTCGTGCAGGGGGTCATCGATCCGCAGATGTGTGGCATCGGCGGCTGTGGTGTGATGCTCGTGCACAGCGCAACCGGCGGCGACGCCCTCCTCGAGTTCTACGCCACCGCCGGGTCGCGGTCGCGCGAGGACCAGTGGGAGCACCTCTTCATCCGCGAGGCCGCCGACCGGTACGGATATGTCCTCGACGGCCGGGTCAACGACGTCGGCTACCAGTCCGTCGGAGTTCCGGGGACGGTGGCGGGCCTGCACGAAGCGCTGACGCGATTCGGCTCGATCACCTGGGAGCAGGCGATCGAACCCGCCATTCCCCTAGCCCGCGACGGGTTCGGAGTGACCGGCTTCATGCATGGGTACTGGACCACCGACTACGGGCCGGACGTGGTGCCGAACCAGCAGCGGATCCAGGCCACCCCCGAGGCGCGGTCGATCTATACGCACGACGGCGCGCTGTACGCGGTCGGCGAGCGGATGGTTCAGGCGGATTACGCGCGAACGCTGGAACGCCTCGCGAGCGGGGGCCCTGACGCCTTCTACAGGGGCGAGATCGCGGACGAGATCGTCGCCGACTTCGAAGCCAACGGCGGTTTCATCACGAAAGAGGACCTTGCTTCCTACACGGTCAACGTGACCGAGCCGCTGCGCGGCACCTATCGCGGTCGCCAGCTAGTGGCCGCCGGTCCGCCGGCGGGCGGGCTGACCCTGCTCCAGATGCTGAACTTCCTCGAAGGCTTTGACCTGCGAGCTCACGGCTGGCCGAGCAGCGAAGCGGCGTATGCGCTCGTGGAGGCGATGGCCTGGGCGATGGCGGACCGCGAGCTGCACCTCGCCGACCCGAGGTTCATCGACATTCCGACCGGTGCGCTTGCCGATAAGCAGTACGCGGCCAAGGCACGCGAGGTGGTCGCGGCCGGCGCGCGAGCGCACGATCGGGCCGACACCACCCACGTGTGCGTGCTCGACGACGCCGGCAACGCGGTATCTCTGACTCACACGCTCGGCTCGGCCAGCGGAGTCGTCACTCCAGGCCTTGGTTTCGGCTACAACGACTACATGAACTGCTTCGACCCGCGGCCCGGGCGCCCCAACTCCATCCGGCCCGGCAAGACCAGGTTGACGATGATGACGCCGACCTTCGTCTTCGAGAAAGGCCGGATTCGGGTCGTGCTGGGTGCGCCCGGCGGCACGAAGATCGTCACGGCGATCCTCCAGGTGCTCGTCAACGTGATCGATCACCAGATGTCGCCGGTCGAAGCCGTCAGCGCTCCGCGGATCGACTTCCAGGGCGACGTGGTCCAGGCGGAGGCTCGGATTCCACTGATCGTGTGCCAGGGGCTTGAGAAGCGCGGCTATCAGGTGAACCGGCGGACGCTGAACTACGATTCGTACTTCGCCCGCCCGCAGCTGATCGTGGCGGAGTCAGACGGTTTTCTGCACGGGGCATCCGACCCGCGCAAAGATGGCGGCACACCGCTCGACACGGAGACGCTATGAGGTTCGAGGGTCGCGTTGCGCTCGTAACGGGTGGCGGTCGGGGGATCGGCGCCGCGACGGCGCGGCTGTTCGCGGCCGAAGGGGCCAGGGTCGCCGTGTCCGACATGGACGTCGCGCCGGCGACGGAGGTGGCGGGGCCGCTCAAGGGCCTTGCGATAGCCTGCGACGTCACCAATCGCGACCAGGTTGAAGCGATGGTCGAGCGCACTGTCACTGAGTTCGGGAGGCTCGACATATTGGTCGCATGCGCGGGCATCACGCGCGACAACCTGCTCTACAAGATGACGGACGAGGATTGGGACGCGGTCATCGACACGCACTTGAAGGGCACTTTCCTGTGCGCTCGTGCGGCGCAGCGATACATGGTCGAGCAGAAGTCCGGAAAGATGGTCTTTCTTTCTTCCACTTCAGCGCTCGGCAATCGCGGCCAGGCCAACTACTCGGCGGCCAAGGCCGGGTTGCAGGGGATGGCGCGGACGCTCGCCATCGAGCTCGGCCCGTTCAACATCAACGTCAACTCGGTCGCGCCGGGGTTTGTCGAGACGCGCATGACGCGCGCGACCTCTGAGCGTCTGGGGGTCGACTTCGAGGCGTTCAAGATCGGGGCGGCCTCACAGATCCCGCTGCGGCGGGTGGGGCAGCCGGAGGACATCGCGTCGGTGATCGCCTTTTTGTGCAGCGACGAGTCGAGCTTTGTTTCTGGCCAGACGATCTACGTGAGGGGCGGGCCCTAGTCCTTCTTAAGGGTCAGCAGCTGTTTGGCCTGGTGGACGATGCGGCTCACGAGCTCGCCCGCCGGCACGATGTCGTGGATGAGACCGGCGGATTCCCCGGCAAGGACGAGGTCTCCTGCGGCCACCGCGGCCTCGAGTGACGGCCGCAGCTCGTGCGCCGCATCGGCCCATTCCTGCTGGCGCTGGGCCCAGCGCTCGACGATCGGATGCGTGATGGTCCGCACCATCGCGCCCGGCCAGGCCTGCCCCATCACCTCGTCGAAGAACGTGCTCGCGGAGGTCTGGCTACCGAGCGCGTTGAGGATCACGTCCTTGGAGTGGCCTCTGCCGTGCGCCTCGGGAGTGGCGAGGAAGCGCGTGCCGATGAGCGCGCCCTGCGCGCCGAGCATGAGGACTGCGGCCAGGCCGCGCCCGTCGGCGATCCCTCCCGCGGCGATGACCGGCACGCCGCTGACCACGTCGACCACCAGCGGAACGAGCGGCAGAGTCGACATCATGCCCACGTGCCCGCCACCTTCCGTGCCCTGCGCGACGACGACGTCGGCGCCGTCGCTGGCGACGAGCCCGGCTTCCTCGGGCGTGCTGACCATGTGGATGACCTTCATGCCCGCCTCGTGCGCCTGGTAGGTGAGGTCCTCCGACCGGCCCCACGCCAGTGAGAGAACTGGCACCCGCTGGGCGAGGGTCACCTGGAACGCCGCCGGGTCGAGCTGGCAGAGGACGTGGTTGACGCCGAACGGGCGCGACGTGAGCTCGCGGACCTGCCGGATCTCGCTGCGCAGCTCATCCGGGGTCCGGCCGAGCCCTCCGATGATGCCCAGCCCGCCGGCGTTGCTCACGGCGGCGACGAGCTGGGGAGTCGTGTACCGGGCCATACCCGCCTGGAAGATCGGGACGTCGATCCCGAGGAGTCCGCAGACGGGTGTGTGAAGAGCAGTCATTGCGCGCGCGTCTCTTAATATCGCTTATCCGCCCGGATGCCCTTGGCGGGCAAGTACGGCAGCGGTCCGCCGTTCTACAGCCTTATGCACCGGCTTCTCGGTCGAGTCAGGCAGCGCCTGAGCGCCCGAACTACCGTTCGCCGGAGGGGTCTCTGGCGACCGCCACCGCGTATTCGGCTCGAGTTCGGCGCAGCCGCCGGGTCGCGGCTGGTTTGGTGCCCCCTGCCAGGGCTAACGGGGTTGACGCCTCCGCCGGACATCTGGTACGGTGGCGGCCGTCTCAGGGGAGTCGCCCGGTCGGGGGCGGTTTCGCATTTTTAGGGGTAGGAATTGCGAGTTCATCGTTATCTGACGCATGCCGTCGTGCTCGCAGTTGCGGTCGCGATCTCGAGCTATGCCACGATAGATCGCAACTTCCCCTCCGCGTTGACCACGCGCCTGGGCGCCGTCAACGCCGAAGCGGTGGTCATGAGCGAGGGCGGCACGGTCGGAGACGTATCGCTCGGCCGATACAGCACGATCATCAAGCCGGCTTCCATTCCCACCTCAGCCCCCATCAACCGGACGCCGCTCACGTACTCGGTGGCGGCGGGCGAGAGCCTGACCACGATCGCAGCCAAGTACGGAGTCACAGTGAGCCAGATCCGCTGGTCCAACACGAACCTGATCGCGAGCGACTCGGTGGCGACCGGCCAGCAGATCATCATCCCGCCGGTACCCGGCATCGTCGTCACCACCAAGGCCACCGATACGTTCGCAAGTCTGGGCGCGACATACCAGGTTGACCCCCAGGTCATCATCGATTTCAACCGCCTGCGGACAACGCAGCTGACGGCCGGAATCTCGCTCGTGATCCCGGGCGGCATCGGCGGCGCGTTCCCGCCGCCCCCTGCCCTCTGGCAGTTGCTCGCGCACTCGGGCACCGGCGGATCGTTCAACGCCCATGTGGTCGGATGCTGCCTCGGAGCGTACCCGGCGACCGGGTTCCCGGTCGGCTGGTGCACCTGGTACGTCGCCACCAAGCGCAACGTCACCTGGCGCGGCGACGCCGGCTACTGGTACGCCAACGCTTCAGCGCAGGGTTACCCGGTCGGGCCGACGCCCAAGGTCGGGGCGATCATGGTGACCTGGGAGAGCTGGGCGGGCCACGTTGCCTATGTCGAAGCCGTCAACCCGGACGGTTCGTGGGTCGTCTCTGAGATGAACTGGCTCGCGTTCGACGTGATCGACCAGCGCACGATCAAGCCTGGTCAGCTGGGCGGCAAGCTCGTGGGGTTCATCTACTAATAAGAGACCGTCGGTACGGCGGACCGCGCCGCCCAGTCGCGCTCCATGGTCTGGACGTCGCCCCTCACTGTCCTCAGGCCCGTGGCCGCGACGATGGCGGCGAGGATCAACAGCGTCGGTGAGGTGATCAGGAGCGCTGTCTGCAGGCTGCCGATCCGGTCCGAGATCCATCCCACGTCGAACGTGGAGTGCGAGTCACCGAAGACGTGGGAGATGAAGAGCAGCATGGTGACGGCGCTGGCGCGCAAGCCTGGCGACACCACGTTCTGGGCCACGGCAGTGAACGGTCCGGAGTACAGATAAAGGAAGACGACCGCGAGCACGAACGCGGGCACGAACACCGGGATCGGCCCGATGTTGAGCGGTGCGATGAGCGCGATCGTGATAAAGATCGCGCCAAGCAGGAAGCCAATGATCCCGACCTGAAGGTGTGCGGAAGGGTTGTTCTTGGCGCGGCGGTCGGCGATCCAGCCGCCCGCGAGGGTGCCGATCAGCCCGCCTACCACCAGGACGACACCTGCCAGCAGCCCCGCACTCGCCACCGAGAGGTTGAAACGGCGAGTGAGGAGGATCGGCAGCCAGAACGCGTTGGAGGCCAGGACGAAATAAAGCAGGGTCTGCGAGAGGATGGTGGCCCTTAGGGTGGGGATGCGCAGGAGGTCGAGGAAGTTGCCGAAGCTCGCCTCTTGAATCCTCTCCACAGCCCGGCCAACTTTCTCGGCACTTCCGCGTAGGGGCTCGCGCAAGCCAAACGCGAGCAGCGCGAAGAGGATCCCGGGCACCGCGGCAAAAAAGAAGGCGCTCCGCCACCCGAACTTCTCCGCGACGTATCCGCCGCCGGCAAACCCCACCGCGATGCCGAATGTGCTCCCGGCGCCCCAGATCGACATGGTCCGGCCACGCTCCTCTTGCGGGAAGTAGTCGGAGAGGAGCGAGGTGCCTGCAGGGTAGTAGCCCGCCTCACCGATTCCCAGCACGGCGCGGCTCACGAAGAGTTGCGGAAAGCTGCGGGCGAAACCCGTAAAGAGGGTGGCGATGCTCCAGATGGCGACGCCTGCCGCGACCACGGTTTTGCGGACGCCGCGGTCCGCCCAGAAGCCGAAAGGCACGGCTGCCACGGCGTAGACGAGGAGGAATGCCGAGCCGAGGAGTCCGACCTGGGAGTCGCTGAGATGGAATTCCTTCTGGATTAGGGGCGAGGCCGCGGCGCCGACGTAGCGATCCATGTAGTTGAGGAAGTTGATGCCGACCATGACGGCGAGGACGTACCGGGCATAGCCTCGCGCCACGGGGGCATTCTATGGTCCGAGCGGCTACGTCGAGCGGCTACCATTACCTGCACGCTTCCGAGGCTTTCGGTGGCCTGGTGTGGGTCGGCTGGGCATTGGCGAGCTCAAGTGGCTGTAAACCACCCGCGAAAGCTGTGCAGGTTCAAATCCTGCCCGGCCCACCATTCCCAACCGGCCGTCCGCACCTGGGACTTCACCGGAGCACCTGACGCGACAATTCCTTAGCGGTTAGCAGCACCGAGCAAGTGGCGAGCCGTGTCGTTGTAGTCGCTTAGATCGGGCCGGGCAAGCCGAAGCACCAGGTGGTCGGCCCCCGCAGCCCTGTACTCCGCGAACCATTCAGCGGCCGACTCCAGCGTCCCGGCGTGGCACGCCTGCATCCTCGTCATCACTTCGGCCGGTACACCGTAGTAGGCCCGTATGTAGGCGTCGAGCTCCCCGGCCGCGGCAGCAGGAGTATCGGCCACGGCCACCGTCAGATAGGCCCCTGTCGCGACACTGCCCGGATCTCGGCCGGCACCATCCGCGGCTTCGCGCACCGCTCGGAGACCGGATGCGTATTCGGCCGCGGTCGGGCTAAAGGGCAGCCAGCCATCAAACGTCGAGCCGGCCAGCCGCAGCATGCGCGGCCCGCTCCCGCCCAACCAGATCGCGGGGCCGCCCGGCCGAAACGGCCGTGGCTGAAGCTCGATTCCGGGCTCCTCGTTGCGCCACAACCGCCGCCATCGCTCGACGCTGCTCAGCAGCGCGCCAACCCGGCGGTCGCTCGGAACGCCAAGCGCCGCCAGCTCCGCGTGGGTGCCCGGGAGCTCGGCGCCCGGGCCGACCGCGACGATGATCCGACCTCGAGCGATCCGGTCCAGAGTGGCGAGGGCATGCGCCAGCGAGAGCGGGTGCCGAAGCAGTGGCAGCAGGACCGCGGTTCCGAGAGTGACGCGGGTTGTGGCCCCGGCGACACCCGCCAGCAACACGAGGGGCTCACCTCGTGGACGGGCGAGCAGGGAGTCCCCGGCCCACACCGAGTCATAGCCTGCCGCTTCCGCGCGCCGCGCCGCGTCGATGACAAAAGCCAAGTCGCTCTCGCCCCACAGCAACGACTCCCGCGAAGGGAGGAGTAGACCGGTTTTGTGAATTCGCTTCGACATCAATTTCTCCTGCGTGACACTGACGTTGGGCGTTTCATCATCGCGGTTTCCCGAGTCCTGACGGGCAGGATTGGCACGGCCTACACGCTGGGCGGTGGGCGGGCGGGAGCGAGGCCGCCCGGAGGAGGGAGGGCTTCGGCGGCACCCTTTTGACACACGTCTGATCTACCGTTCCGACCACAAGGCTTTGCAGACCACCGCCCCCGAGACCCCTCTTCCCACGCTGGACATCGCGGACCGCGTCAAACAGTTCCTGCATGTCCTCATCGAGCCGCGCTCCTATCTCAACGCGCTCTATCTGGTCACGGCTTTCCCGCTTGGCCTCATCTACTTCTTCGTTCTCACCGCGGGAATGATCTCGGGCGCCTTCTTGTCGATCGTTCTCGTCGGCCTGCTCATCCTTCTGGCCACGATCGTGGCGGCGTGGGGATTCGCCCTCTTCGAGCGCGAGCTGGCGATCGGGCTCCTGGGCTTCAAGGTTCCCCCACTGTCCCTTCCCGATCCCGAGCTCGTATCGCCATGGCGCTTGCTCATGCGGCACCTGGGCCAACCCGCGACCTGGAGGTCGCTCATCTATTTGTTCCTCAAGCTCCCTTTCGGCATCTTCGCGACGCTGCTGTCCGGAGCCCTCGTGGGTGCCTCGGTGTTTGGAATCGTTTATCCGCTCATCAAGATCAACATCGACGGCGTCAGCCCGCAGGCGTTCGGAAACTTCATCTTTCCCGGCGCGATAGCGGTCCTGGGCCTCGCGCTCTCCTTCCACGTGCTCAACGCGGTAGCCCGCGCATGGGGCCGCTTCGCCACCGACATGCTCGGCGTGGGCGAGGAGCAGCGCCAGGTCTGGGAGGCGAAGCGCAAAGCCGAGGCGGCCGACCGCAGCCGGAGGGAGCTGATCATGAACGTGTCACACGAGCTGCGCACGCCGGTCGCGAGCATCCAGGCCCACGTCGACTCGCTACTCCTGCCCCTACCGGACCGGCCAGACGCGACGGAATCCGAGCGCCGGCTGAGGGTCACCGCCGCGGAGACACGCCGCCTCGCGGACCTCATCGAGGACCTCTTGATGTTGGCTCGCGCCGACTCTCACGAGCTCAAGGTGGTCAACCGCCCGATCGAGCTCGCGCCCATCGTCGACCAGGTCGGCCGGGCGCTTGGCCCGCTCGCCCGCGCCGACCGCTCCGTCACGGTTTCCGTGGAGGACCTCCCCGTCGGCCTCTGGGCGGTCGGCGACGCCGACCGGCTGGCCCAGGTGCTCACCAACCTCGTGCGCAACGCGATCAACTACACGCCCGAGGGCGGAGTCGTCTCCGTCCGGCTCGGCGAGGGCAGCTTCGAGCACGTCCAGATCGCCGTGTCCGACACCGGGCCCGGCATCTCCGCCGCGGACCTCGAGCACATCTTCGAGCGGTTCTACCGCGCCGACACCTCGCGAGCCCGCGACACGGGAGGGTCTGGTCTCGGTCTCTCGATCGCGCGCGAGCTGCTTGAGGCGATGGGCGGCAGCCTGTCGGCGACCTCGCAGCCCGGCCTTGGAAGCACGTTCTGGATCAGCCTCCGGCGGGCGGATCCGTCCAAGTAGTTGGCCCGGATTCTCATAGTCGAAGACGAAGTCTCGCTCTCCGACCTCGTCCGGTCCCACCTCGAAAAGGAAGGCCATGGCGTCGACCAGGCCTTCGACGGCACCCAGGCGCTGGCGGCTGCGGATCGCGCCCGGCCCGACCTGGTGATCCTCGACTGGATGCTCCCCGGCGTGGACGGGCTGACCGTCTGCCGAGAGCTGCGCCGCAAGCACCTCATGCCCATCCTCATGCTCACCGCGCGCGGCGACGTGGCCGACCGCGTGACCGGCCTGGAGGTCGGCGCCGACGACTACCTCGGTAAGCCGTTCTCGATCGTCGAGCTGGCCGCGCGCGTGTCGGCGCTACTGCGGCGCGTCGCGCTGGACGCGGCGTCAAGCGCCTCGGACCCCGCGCAACCGCTCGCTTTCGCGACACTCGTCGTCGACCCGGCCGGCCACCGCGCCACCCTCGCCGGAAAGTCCCTCGAGCTGAGCCGTCGCGAGATGGACCTGCTCGAGCTGCTGCTGCGCCATCCCGGCCGCACCTTCTCGCGCGATTTCCTGCTCGAGCGGCTGTGGGGACCGGATTTCGACGGCCTCGACCGCGCGGTGGACACGCAGATGGTCCGGCTCCGCCGCAAGCTCGGCGACCTCGGCGTCTGCATGGAGACGGTTTGGGGTGTCGGATATCGCTTCCGGCCGGAGCTCCTCAGCTCGACATAGTTTCGACACACGGCGCTCCTAACCTCCCGGCTCATGAGGTGGCGTCGCAAACCCCGTTCGCGCCGCATGCGGGGCCGGATCTCACGCGCCGCACACAAACCCACCCAGAGGAAGGAACTGAATTGATCGAAACCATCATCGATGCCAAGAGCGTCTGGAAGCGCTACGACGCCGGCCGCCACAAGATCGATGCCTTGAAGGGCATCGACCTCACCGTGCTGCGCGGCGAGGTCGTGGCGGTCATGGGCCCGAGTGGCTGCGGCAAGACCACGCTCCTGAACTGCTTGAGCGGCCTTGATGTCATCGACAGCGGCACGATCAAGATCGCCGGCCGCGACCTCAAAGACCTCACCGACAACCAGCGGACCGATTTCCGCGCCCGCGAGATGGGCTTCGTGTTCCAGACGTACAACTTGCTGCCGGTGCTGACAGGAATCGAGAACGTCGAACTGCCGATGCTGGTCGGCGGCGTCAAGCCGTCGCTGGCGCGCAAGCGCGCGCTGGAAGCGGTCGACATGGTTGGAGTGGCCGAGTGGGCCGGCCACAGACCCGCCGAGATGAGCGGTGGGCAGCGCCAGCGCTTCACCATCGCCCGAGCCCTGGCCACCAGGCCCGCGATCGTGTGGGCGGACGAGCCGACGGGCGCCCTCGACACCGAGACGAGCGCCGGGATCATGGACCTGATGGTCCAGCTGAATCGCCTGAACCGGCAGACGTTCGTCTGGGTCACGCATTCCGAGGAGGTCGGTGCGCTCGCGCAGCGCCTGATCCGCATGCGCGACGGGCTGGTCGTCTCCGACGTCAAGGAAATCCGCGTCGCGATCGATGGGTCCGCCTCGAACCGGATGGTCAGCGCCGCGTCGAGGGTCGATTGAGCATCTACTTTGGCATCCCCGCACCCACGGTTGCCGCGTGGATCGCCGGGGCGGTGGCTGTGCTGCTCCTCGGGCTGCTCCTGTTTGCCGCGGTCAACCGCGTCCTGTTGAAGATGGCCTTGCGCAACATCCCGCGCCGGCGCGCGCAGACCGTGCTGATCCTCTTCGGGCTGATGCTGGCCACGCTGATCATCACGGCGTCACTCTCGGTCGGCGACACTTTGAACTACTCGTTGCAGGCGATCCAGCTCCGGCAGATCGGAGGCATCGACGAGGCGTTCACGAAACACCAGGTCAACGGGAACGTCCAGGGAGCCTCCACGGCGGACAGCGAGTTCTTCAGCGAGGCCCAGGCGGCGGATGTGATCGCACGGAGCAAGACGGACACGAACGTCGCCGCCGCACAAGGCGTGATCGTCGCCTCGGGCTCGATGGTCGACACGACCACCGGCCAGTCGTCGTCCGAAAACGTCGCCATCTTTGGCGTCCCCGCCGATTTCGGCACCGTTTGGGGCCAGCTCCACAGCAGCTCAGGGGCCAATCTCAGCATGGACGCGCTAGCTTCCAACGAGGTGTTCGTCGGGGACCAGCTGGGCAGCACGCTCAACGCGCACGCCGGGGACACGCTAAAGCTCTACGTCGACGGCCACCCCACGACGGTGACGATCCGCGGCGTGCTGGACACCGAGGTCAACCCGAGCATCGCCGGCCACGGCCCCATCGTGAACTCGGTCCTGATGCCTCTCGCCAGCATCCGGACGGTGATGCAGCGCCCGGCCGGATACAACCTCATCCTCGTCCACAACCGCGGCACCGGCGGGTTCGACGACCTCGGACCTTCAGGCGCCATCGGCGATGAGGTCACGCAGCATTTCCGGGTCGAGTTCACCGACCCGCAGGCGGCGGCGGACCTGTTCGCTTTCCTAAGTACGCCCGCGATCAAGGCCCAGGTGAAGAAGATCCACGACCAGGCGTCATTCCTCGATCCGACCCAGAGCTTCAGCGCCCAGCTGCTCGTGGAGCTGAACAAGCCCACGGTGTCAGACCAGTTCAAGGCGCTCGCGGGCAACCGTTTCGCCGAGCGTGTCATGAGCCAGGCCGTGTCCCAGTCGGTGATCGGACCGCCCAGCGTGGCGGATACCGAGCTGCAGCAGCTGTCCGTGCTCGTCGGAGTCCTGCAGGTCGACACGCCGGCCGCCACCGAACTGAAGGCGCTCCTCCAACAATCCGACGTGCGCGGGCCCCTCGGAGCGCTCGTGGCGTCGATCCCCGCCGGCGACCCCGAGGCGACCGCTGTCGCCACGCTGATCGCTGGGCTGGGCCAGCCGGGGGTAACCCCTGATTTCAAGGCAGCCGCCGGCAACCCGGCTTTCCAGGCGCAGCTCGGTCAGTTGATCGGAGCGATCGCGCCCGCTGAGCTCGCGCGCTACGACGACATCGCCGGCCGCCTCGATCTATACGTGTACTCCGCCTACAAGGCTGACGCGGTGACCTTTGCGGAGCAGGGCGGTCTGTTCATCACGGGCGCACTTTTGGGTGTGAGCTTCTTTTCCATCGCGGTCGGCGTGCTGCTCATATTTCTGATCTTCGTGATGCTCGCCGCAGAGCGTCGCGCCGAGATGGGCATGAGCCGGGCCGTCGGGCTCAAGCGCAGGCACCTCACGCAGATGTTCCTATTCGAGGGCACCGCCTACACGCTGGCCGCCAGCGCCGTCGGCATGGTGCTGGGAGTTGGCGTCGCAGCCTTGATGATCCGCGTCCTCTCAAGCGTCTTCAGCGGTTTCTACAAAGGCATCACGCTCGAGTTCCACGTGGACTGGACGAGTCTCGTGATCGCGGTCTGCGCGGGGATCCTGCTCACGTTCATCGTCGTCGCCTTCTCGGCGTACAAGGTGAGCCGGCTCAACATCGTCGCAGCCATCCGCGACCTCGACGAGAGCGAACAGAGAGACGCCGGCATGTTAGGGATGTTCAAGGCGCCCTTCGGCGTCGCGTGGGCTGCGCTCAAGCAGCTGCGCCGCGGGCATCCGCTCGTGTTCCTCGGTCGGATCACGCTGGGCACGCTCGGCGCGATCCGCACGTTCTGGTGGGCCCTGTTCAAGCGCGGCCCGCTCACGGTGCTCCTCGGCGCCGTGCTCATCGCCCTCACGATCGGCGACAGCGCACCCTTGGCCCACATCGAGGTGGTCTACTCGACCGGCGCTTCGCTCGTCATCATCGGCACCGGTCTATTGCTGCGATGGATCCTTTCCTTCGCGCGTGTCCGCCGCCTGGTGGCGGCTCGCATCGGGTTCACCGTGGCCGCGCTCGGCCTGCTGCTGTTCTGGGGGCGTCCATTTGGACGCGTCGAGGCGCTGCTCCACCTCGAAAGCCAGCTGCAGACCAAGCAGCTGGTCGGCGGCCCCGAGGTCTTCGTCGTGTCCGCGTTGATGGTGCTGTTGGGCGCGATCTGGCTCGTGATGTACAACAGCGACCTGCTCATCAAGGGCGTGATGCTCTTCACGGGTCGTATCAGCGGGCTGGCGCCGGTCACCCGGACGAGCATGTCGTACCCGATGGCGACGAAATTCAGGACCGGGATGGCCGTCGCGATGTTCGCGATCGTCACGTTCATCATCGTCTACATGTCGGTTTTCAAAGACGTGCTCGTCCAGAACTTCGCCCAGGTCGACGCGGTCTCCGGCGGTTGGCAGATCGTGGCCGGCACACCGGACAACAATTTCAACCAGACCGACCAGACGAAGTTTCCCACCGACGTCGCATCCCTCGTCCAGGCCAGCCCGACTCTCGCGGCGGAGATCAAAGGCGTGGGCTGGGAAAACATTTCGCAAGGCGTTCAACTCCAGCAGGTCAAATCAGACGGGACCGTGTCGACCCTGCAGCCCGACAGCAACTACGCGATGCGAGTCGTCGATTCTGGTTACCTTGCCGCGACGGGCTACGCGTTGCAGCCGCGCGCGGCAGGCTACGCCTCAGACCGGGCCGTGTGGGACGCGCTGCGCGACCATCCCGGCTATGCGGTCCTCAACGCCTCGAGCCTCGATGCGCGAACCAGCGGTCCGGCGGACATCGTCGGGATCAAGCCGACCGATGCCACGTTCCAGCCTTTCCAGGTCAAAGCGACGCTCGCCGGCAGCGGCGCACCAGGCAAAGGCGGCGCTCCGACGACCATCACGCTGACCGTGATCGGTTTCATGAACGCGTCCGACCTGTGGGGAGGCGTCTACATCTCCACCGACACCGCCCTGCAAGCAGGCTTGTTCGCGCCGCAAGGAACGACACCGAGCTCCCCCGTGACGACCCTGCCGCCGCTCACGCCGACCGGCTACTACTTCACGCTCGCACCGGGCGTCGACGTCAACAAGGCCCGCCTGGAGCTCGGCCGGCAGCTGGTGCAGGACCAGCTCGAACCGGTCATCGTCTCGGACCAGCTCGCGCAACAACTGAGCGGAATCCTGACGCTGTTGAACCTCGTGACCGGCTTCCTCGCGCTGGGCTTGATCGTGGGCATCGCAGGACTTGGCGTGATCAGCACGCGCGCAGTGGTCGAAAGGTGGCAGCAGATCGGCATGCTGCGCGCCCTCGGCTACCGGCGGTCCCTGGTGCAGCGTTCGTTCCTGATGGAGTCGAGCCTCATCGCCATCCTCGGGTTGATCATCGGCACGATCGTTGGGGTATGGCAGTCGTACCGCTTTTTCGTGATCGACAAGAACTTCGGCACGGTGGCCTTCCACATCCCGGTTTTCGAGATCACCCTGATCCTGGTGGGCGCCTACCTGGCCACGCTGGTGACGACCTTCCTGCCTGCTCGCACCGCCTCGAGGGTGGCGCCAGCAGAAGCCCTGCGCTACGAATAGCCGAGATTCACTGGACCGCCTAGCGCGTTCGACAACTGACATCCGACCCGCGTGCCGAAGACGAGTTAATATCGCGAAATCCGCCCCGGTCAGGCGGAGGGTGTGAGCAGTTGGGGTGTGCGCGCGGCAGTGGCTGCCGCTGCGATTGAAGGGAGGTTGTATGCACGACTTACGACCGTGGCGCCTATCTCTTGCGGGGGCTTTGGCCGCCGCGACCGTTCTCTCGCTGAGCCTGTCGGCGAGCGCCGCCAACGACAATCACGGCGCGAAGGGGGCAGGGGCTCGACAGCAGGCCCACAACAGCGTCGTACGCGGCCAGGGCGGAGAGGCCGACGGCGACCTCGCCGACCAGCAGGCGCAGTACGCCAGCGAGCGCACCGCCCCCGCCCTCACCGTCTCCGGTGACGCCCTCCTCAGCGCGACCCAGCAGGCGGCGGCAATGCCAGTCAGCGGTGGTGCATGGCAGCAGTTCACCAACCAGCCGTACACCATCGAACCGGCCAACTACACCGACCCGTTCTGGTCGAACATCGGCGCCGGCTTCGGCCTGGTCGGGGGTCGCGATACTGCCCTGGCCGTGACGCCCGACGGCACCTGGTTCGCCGGGGCAGCGGACGGCGGTGTCTGGCGCTCCTCCAACCAGGGGCAGAACTGGACCCCGGTGTTCGATTCCATGCCCAGCCTCTCGATCGGCGCTCTCGCGGTCAACCCAGTTGACGGCTCCCTCTGGGTCGGCACCGGCGAGGCGAACGTGTCTCAGGACAGCTACGCAGGCGTCGGCGTGTACCGCTCCGCCGACAGCGGCGCCAGCTTCCAGCTGGTCGGCGGCGACGCCCTGACGTCACATACCACGTTCCGTCTTGCGTTCGATCAGGCTGGGGATGCCTACGCTGCAACCGACAACGGGTTGTTCCGGCTGCAGGCAGGGGGCTCGACGTGGGCTGAGGTACTGGCCCCGACCGTCGAAGGGACCAACCCGCCCTATGACAACCAGGTGACCGATGTCGCCATCGTGCCTGGTTCCGCCGGCAAGAACGTCATCGCAGCGATCGGCTGGCACGGCCCAGGCAACACGCAGAACAACGGGTTCTACCAGTCGACTGACGGCGGGCTTACGTTCCACCCGGTGACGCCGACGGGCGCCATCAACGTGGCGGACATCGGCCGCACCACGTTCAGCTACTCAGCCGACGGAAGCAAGCTCTACGCCATCGTGCAGTCACCGGCGGCATTGACCGCCGGCGCCGCCTCCGTCCTGCAAGGCATCTTCTCCTCGACCGGCAGCCCCGCCAGCGTTGCAGGCCCGTGGACCAAGATCGCCGACGCGGCCAAGCTCACCAGCTCCGGATCCGCCGCCCCGACATTCGGCTCCCCGGGCGTGCAGGCCTGGTACAACCAGGACCTCGCGGTCGACCCGTCCAATCCCAACCATGTGTACGCGGGCCTCGAGGAGGTCTACGAGTCCACAGACGGCGGCGCCACGTGGATCACCGCCAGCCCCTACTGGAACTACAACTTTGCGTGTGATTTCAATGGTGTCGGCTGCCCGAAGACGACGCACCCGGACCAGCACGCGATGATGATCACAAGCGGCCAGATCGTGATCGGGAACGACGGTGGGGTTTACTCCCGCCCGCTTTCCGACACGCAGCCTGACGGACAGTGGTCCGACCTCAACGCGACCCTGCGCTCGTGGCAGTACTACGACGCTCGGGCCGGAAAGCTCGGGGGTCAGGCCGTCGCCGTGTGGGGCGGTCTGCAAGACAACGGGACCTCCGTACTGAGCAGCGCGAGCAACCTGATGGCCGCTCCCGCCGGCGGCGACGGGTTCGACATAATCGTCGATCCACAAAACGCCAACAAGATGGCCGGCGAGTACGTCGACGGAACGATGTACTCCTCGACCGACGGCGGCCACTCATTCGCCGACTTCGTAAGCCCGACCTGCGCAGCGCAGTCGATCACCGGGCTGCCTGGAGGGCCGCGCGCGGACTGCGATCCGTCCGCCCGGTTCGTGACACCGCTGATCCAGGATCAGCAGAACAAGAACGTATGGCTGATCGGGGGCAACTCCGTTTGGGTCACGACAGCCGGCTGGCAGACCAGCTGCACAAATTCAGCCTGCTCGTGGCAGAACGTTTACAACACTGGGTCCGGTAACGCCGTCACTGCTCTGTCGTCCGCCAACGGCGGAGCGATCATGTACGCCGCCTGGGTTCACGCTGGCGGCAACCCGGGCCCTGCGTTTGCGTCCGGCATCGCCACCAACTACGGCGGCACCTGGCACCAGGTCAGCACCGCCGGCCTGCCGAGCCGGTACATCGCAGGCATCACGGTCGACAACACAAATCCCGCGCACGCGTACGCCATCTTTAACGGGTACTCGAGGCGATTTGTCCCGGGAGGGGGAGTCGGCCACGTATTCGAAACGTTGAATGGCGGCGCATCCTGGACCGACATTTCCGGCAACCTGCCGGACATCGCATCCGACGCCCTCGTCCTGGACCACGGCAAGATGGCGCTGGCGACTGACGCCGGAATGTTCACCGCGGCCGTAGGTCAAGGAACGGCTACGACCTGGTCAGTGCTGGGCACAGGGCTGCCCAACGCATCGGTCAACGATGTGACCACGGGACCCGACGGCTTCATCTACGCGGCGACACACGGCCGCGGAGTCTGGAGAATCAGCTTCTAGCCGATCAATCACAACGGGGCCCCGGCCGGAATTCTCCGGCCGGGGCCCCTGAGTTCCCGATGCACAACGGCCCGAGCGACTCTGCGATCGTACAAATCGATGCTCGTCCTCGACGTCGGACTCACCGCCGAGCAAGCCTTAGACGCGTGCCGCCGCCACGGGCTCGTCGTTCAAAGCAAACGCCAGCTTGCAGGGCGTCCCGGCAGCAGGCACTGGCACCTCCGGATTCCGGGTCGTCCGGGGACTCTGGAGCTTAACGAGTGGCAGGGAAAGGTCTGGGTAAAAGTCCACCCCATGCGCGACGGCGGCTGGGCTCGCGAGTTCGCGCAGGAACTTTCGGCTTTCCGTCGGAGCAAGTCGTTGGCGCCTTGATGACCGGCGTCAGCCCGTGCGTGCGAGTCGCTTACCTACCGGCGGTCGCTCTGGGGGAGCTGGATTTCATAGGGGTGGAAATGGTATTCAGCAGAACACGTTCCAGCTGTGGTCTCTAAGCGGTACTAGAGCTCCTTGAGGACAGTCTCGAGGAACGTCTGAAGAGCGGCCGCCTCGGCTTTCAACATGCTCGCCTGCTCAGCGCGGTCAAGTCGTTGGTATTCGGCCGCTGCGGCCGCGCGCTCTCTGATCTCGGCCTCTATCACGTCAAAGACATCTTGTGCTGACAGCACCCGCCGAGCAGTTTCTGTAGCTCCCACCCCAAGACGGACATGCGCTGGGGAGCGGGCCGGTGCCGGGGCATCCACAGCTTCGGCGTTGTCGATCGCGCCCAAGGCTGATCGAAAAGCACCAACCGCGATGCTGTCGCGCGCGGTCAGCGCCACCTTCAAGCGTTCTCTCAGGCACTGGCGCAGACGAACGGGATCCAACGGTCGCTCCACCTCATAAGAAAAGCTAACCTCTGGCAGGGCCACCGTGGGACTGCTGGCACTTCGGGCAGTAGTACGTGAAGCGTGCCGGATCGCCCTGGTAGCGGCATGCGATCCGCGACCAGCAGCGGGGGCACGAGCGGCCCGCCTTGCCGTGCACCACGATCGGCGGGCGCTTCTTGAGAGCGCCCAGCATCAGGGTCCGCGCTGTCAGGTACAGCTTGCCAAGCGCCGCGTCATCGATTGCGCTCGCCCGCATCCACGGATCCAGCTTGAGCCGCCACAGCGACTCGCACTTGTAGATGTTCCCGATGCCCGCGGCCACTCTCTGATTGAGCAGCAGCTCGCCGAGTGCCTGCCGCTCAGCTTTCCGCGCCCGCTTCAAGATCTCGTCCAGATCCAGCGCTGCAGCGAGGATATCCGGGCCAAGGTGCGCAAGGTCGTGCTCGACCACCTTCTCTCGTCGCAGCTCGACGACCGGGGCGTTGAAGAGAACCGCCACGGTGTCCTCGTTCTCCAATACGACCTTCGCCAGGTTCGCCGGTCTGCGCCACGGTTCGCCTGGCCGGTAGACATGCCAGGAGCCGGTCATCCGCATGTGGCTGTGCAGGACGAGGCCGTTGTCGAAATGGACCAGCAGGTGCTTGCCGTTGGGCGTCACGTCGGTGACCGTCGAACCAACCAGCCGCTGGAACTTCTCCGGGGCAGCACGCGTAAGCCGCTTACCGGCTAGCCGCGGCCGCAGCTGGTCCGCGGTGCGCCAGATCGTGTCTCCCTCAGGCATCGCGCCTCACATCTAGGCGTAGCATCGGCCTGATGGCAGTCGAGCCGCCGGCCAATCCGCCCCCTCCGCCGGGTCCGCAGCCGCAGAGCCCGCCTGGTCCGGGAGCCTCACGGGAGGAGTGGCGGGCCTGGCGTCACCAGCAGCGCATGAACGGTCCATGGTCCGGTGGCTGGTACGGTCCGTGGGCTTGGGGCGGCGGCGGTGTGTGGCCGTGGTTCTGGGGGACTGCACTGGTTCTCATCGGGGCCTACTTCCTCCTCCAAAACCTTGGCCTCCTCGATTGGTTGAGGGGCGACGTGCTGTGGCCCAGTCTCTTGATCCTGCTCGGCGTTCTGATGCTGCTCCAGCGCGGCCGAGGGCGCTGGCGCTAGGCGTCAGGAGATCTCGCCCGAATCCTCGACCTCTTCAGTGTCGATCAGCAGGTCCTCGTCGCTAGCCGAGTACCTGTCGCGCACCTCGGCCCCGTCGGTCTCCGAATCCCCGACCTCTTCCTCTGAATCCACCTCGACTAGCTCGCCCGCCCGCCCAGACTCCGCGACCAGCTGGTCGTATGCGCGAGTGGCCTCATCCAGCGTGGGGTACTCCCAGAACTCGGTGCCGGGTGGCACTTCTGCGCCTTCCGTCTCATCCGTGCCGTGCTGGAAGACGTAGGCGCGGGCCCGGTCGGGATCGTGGATCAGCGAGAGAAATCGCTCGTCGCTGAGTTCCGCCCGCCGCTCCGCCTGGCCGCTGTTCTCCAGCTCGAACAGGCGGCTGATGATCTGCTCCTCGCTCCGTTCCTGCATTCAGTCTCCCCTCACACCTTGAATGGATTGCCGAATCGCTCAGCCGACGCGACCTCGGCCAGCGGCTTGCGCTTCTTCCTGCCCATTCCGATCTTTCGCTTCGGATAGCCGAACGGCACGACGGCGAGTACTTCGTACTTGTCGGGAAGGCCCACCTTTTGGCGCACGCCTTCCAGCTCGCGGAAGCCCGTCCAGTTGGAGCCGACCCCGTCGCCCCATGCGACCAGGATCATCGACTGGATGGCGCGGCTGGCGTCCGAGATCGCCAGGTGGTTCGCCTTTTCAGTGGCGACTACGATTGCGGCCGCCGCGCCCGCGATGTACGGGCCATGCGCGACGAGTGCCCCCAGCTCCCGCAGACCTGCGCGGTCGGTCACGACCACGAAGTGCCAGGGCTGGACATTGCTCGCGCTTGCGGAGAGGCGGCCCGCTTCGACGATGCGGCCCAAAACATCATGAGGGATGGGCTTGTCCTGGTATTCGCGGACGGCGAGAACGGTGCGCACTGCCTCAAACTCGGGGTTGCTCATTTCTCTGATTCTCCTACGATCGCCAATGTGACTGTGGCGCAAGTGGGGGCCCTCGTCGGGCTTGTCCTGATCCTCATCGTGTTTTACGACATGTTCCAGACGGTGGTGCTCCCGCGCCCGGCCGTGAACAAGGTGCAGCTGGCCCGGCGCCTTGTGCGGCCGATGTGGCGGATTTGGCGTTGGGTGAGCCAGCGCAGCTCGCGCATCGACCGCAGCGAATCGCGCCTCGCTGCATTCGCACCGATTGCGCTGATCTCGCTGTTCATCGAATGGGCGGTCGCGCTCGTCCTCGGTTATGGCCTTGTCATCGATGGCCTGGCCGACCAGTTTCGTCCCTCGCCTCAGGATCTCGCGACCTCGATCTACATCTCCGCGACCACTTTGGTGCCGCTGAGCTATGGCGACTTCGTGCCGGAGGGAGGTCTGGCGCGCGCGGTGATCATCGCCGAGAGCGCGACCGGCGTCGCCATCGCCGCCCTCGTGATCACGCTCCTCTTCTCGCTCTATGAGTCGTTCCGAGCGCGGGAGGAGCTGGTCGTCTCGTTAGACGCGATGGCGGGGGCGCCACCGTCGGGCGTTCAGATTCTCGAGACCGCCGCCAAGCACGGCATGCGCCCGGAGCTCAAACAGACGTTTGACGAATGGCGCGGATGGTCGGCCATGGTCCTGGAAAGCCACCTCGCGTACCCGCTGCTCGTCTACTTCCGGTCCAGCCACGACAACGAAGCGTGGATCAATTCCTTCGGCGCCGTGATGGATGCGGCAGTCCTCATCATCAGCACGGTCGACGACGACTCGGAGGGCCCGGCGCGGCTGATGTTGAGAATCGGAAACCACCTGGTCGAGGACATGAGCTGGGTCTTCGGGCTCAAGACCGCGACGGACGGGATCGTGGAACGCGACGAATACCAGGTCGCGGTGGACCGGCTGATCAAGGTGGGATATCGCGTGCGGGACACGGAGGCCGGCTGGAAGCAGTTTGCGGAGCTCCGTTCGAAATACGCGAGCCCGCTCAACCAGATGGCGCACTGGCTCGTGGTTCCGCCCGCGGAGTGGATCGGTGACCGCTCGTACATTCCGCATCGGGCCAAAAGAGCCCCCCGCTCACGGTCACGCAAAGCGGCGGCCGCGAGAACTTCGTCTAGTTGATGAGTCCGAGCTCGCGCGCCTTGACGATCGCTTCCAATTTCGAGTGGACCCCGAGCTTGCCGCCCAGGCTGCGTATGTGGGTGCGAACCGTCGTGTAGCTGATTCCAAGTTTGAGGGCGACGCCACGGCTAGGCAGCCCTTCCGCCATTAACTGGAGCACTTCCTTCTCGCGCACGGTCAGGCTCTCGAGCTGGGCATCCACCGCTTTGCGCTTCGCGAGCAGCGTCGCGATGGTGCGCGGAGTGATCAGCATCCGGCCGCGAGCGACGTCGCGGATCGCGATCACAACCTCAGAGGCAGCCTTCGATTTGTGTATGAAGGCACTCGCCCCGGACTGGACGGCGGCGAAACGGGCCTCGTCGCTGTCCTCGCGTGTCAGGAAGATCATCTTCGCCTCCGGTCGGATCCGGCGGATCGCGGCCGCCGCCTCCGCGCCGGTGCCGTCGGGCAGGCGGAAGTCAACCAGCACGACGTCAGGCTGCAGTTCGGCTGCCGCGGGGATGCAATCGGCCACCGTGCTCGCCTCGGCGACGACCTTCATGTCGGACTCGTGGTTGATCAGGGCGGCCAGCCCTTCGGCGACGACCCGGTGGTCTTCGATGATGAGAACCCGGATCGGGTCTGAGCTGGGCTTGTTTCGATCGTGGTCGTCCGCTGGATCTCCCCGCCGCACGAACGCTGCCTCCCCCTCCCCGGGCACGGCGAATTGCCTCGACACGTTCATACCCGTTACAACCCGCGCCGCGGTGGCAATACCCGGGCTGCTGGAATCGGGCGGTTGAAGCGTTTAAATTGAAGCGATGGTCAGTACGAGGAACCTGGCGGCGGCGCCCTTGTGGCTGCTCCTGGTGGCGGCGGCCGTCCTGGTCGCCCTGCTTGCGCAGGCCCGGCCGGTGGTCGCTCCTTCACTGACCCTACGGCAATCGACGTCTGCCGCGGTCACGTCCGCCCCCAGCCCAGCTTCGATCTCGACCATCGCGTCACAGAGAACCATCAGCGCTCCGAAACCGGTCGCGCCGAAACCGGTCGCGCCGACACCTCCGGTGCCTCCAAAGGTGTCTGTCCCGAACGGGTGCGACACCAACGGGACCGCGACCATGCACCCGATGTGTGTGATTGGCGCTACCGTTCCGATCGGCGGCTGAGTGGATTGAATGGATCCAGGAAGGGGCCCGTAGGCCCCTTCCTGGAGTGCGTCTAAAGGCCTGGGGCCATCGTGTCCGGTGCGTGAGGCCCGGCGGTCGAGGACGACCCGTGAATCGAAGCCGGGTCACTGGCTTCAGGATTGCGATCGGAACTCGGTCCGACGAGGTCGCGAATGAGGTTGGCGACATTTGGCGTTCCCCATCCGGTTGCCAGGTCATAGCCGGGCCCAGCTGAAAACCCAATCGTCGAGAACAGGGCGTTGTTGCCTGTCGTGATGTCATGGAAATCGGTCACAGAGGACTTGTCATCGTGCTGCGAACCCTGACCGGACCGGTTTTGCTGCTCGGCGAGCTTGTACAGCGTTGCGTTCGCAAACCCCAGGGAGCCGTGCCCAACCGATGCGCGGGCCTGGTTTGCCAGGGCAAAGATCGCGGCCCATTGGGGCGACCCGCAACTGGTGCCGCCCACGAGGTAGATGAACGGTGACGCAACGACCTCCAGACCACCGTTTATCGCAGCGCTGTACGCGACATCGGGGATGGTGCGGGTCTTATACCCTGTGTCACCGCGCTGCCAGGAAGGAGCACTGAAGAGCACGCTTGGTGCTCCACCTGTCGCGGCGCCGAACGCCGGCTCGTTCCACGCTGCCTCACCACCGTAGGCGCCCGCGACTTCGAGTCCGGCCGGGTACGGGTTCCCCTGCGTCCCGCCGACGCTGGTGACCAAGGGGTCAGAGGCCGGATACGAGGCGAGAGCTGGTGAGGTGGTATTGGTGTACTGGGTCCACGTGGCGCCCGCGTCGCCCGCCGACGCCAGGATGGTGTCGCCCAGCCGGGTCGCAGCCTGCAAGATCTTGTGCTGCTCGGCGAACGAGGTTCCCGCCGTAGCGTCGGTCTCCCAATCGCCAAAGCTCTGGGACACGATCGCCCCCGGGTAGAGCGGCAAGACCTTCGCTTCGGCGGCATTCAGGTCGAAGTTGTTGTCGGTGGCCGCAACCGCCAGAACGATGTTTGCCCCGGGCGCCATGGCGTGCGCGTATTCGACGTCCAGGGATGTCTCGACCTGCCAGCTCGTCAGAGCCCCCGATCCGGTTACGCCGGTACCGGGAACGTTGATTACGGTGAATGACCGCGGCGCTGGAACGCCGAAGTAGTGATCGAAAGTGGCGAGATCAGCCATGAGCGTCGGGCTGCCATACGCGTCGACGATGATGATCGTTTGGCCGCGCCCGTCGAGATGGGCGGGGAAGTTGTAGACCTTGGCCATGTCATACGGTCCGTAGCAGGTATAAGGCGGTGAGAAGAGGCAAGCCTTATGGGTGGCGTCGAGAGCGAGGGTCGAGACCGCCGGTCCTCGGACGGCTGTGAGGTTCGGCGACATGTGGGGTCCGGCTGGCCCGCTCGCGGCAGCCGCCGTCCCCATCGCGAATGCGCTGGCGGCGACGGCGCCGATCGCCGCCAAAACGAGTACGCGGTTACAGCCGAATCGGCGCACCAATCCCTTCCCCATTTCCCTCTCCACTGAAAAAAGCACCCAAATGGAGGCGGGTTACCCACGCCTCGCGAAAGCGTGACTACTGTGTCAAACGCCGGATGGGAAATCAAGCCAATAAGGGAACGACTTTCACGCCTGCTGAGAACTTCACGCGCTTTTCAGCGAAATGGAGATTTGCGGCTCCGCCCGGCGGGTGGCTAACGTAAGCCGTGTCTGTATGAAGGAAGCCCAGACCAGCTGGTCACCCTGGCGGACTCTGATCTCAGCGGTCCACGCGCACCCGTCGGTCAAGATCAATCACGGGGCCACCTTCCTGGTCACCGACGAGCAGGGGTCGATCCCGCTGGACGCCCAGGACTACGGCCTGTATGCCTCTGACACCCGCTTCCTCTCGCGTCACGAGCTCCGCCTGAACGGCAGGCGACCGGAGTCCGTCGCCTCCGTCCGACTTTCCTTCAGGCACGCGCGCTGGCACATGATCGCCGACAACGTGGCCGGCTTCGGCGGCGACATGCGCGACGCCCGCGTCGCGATCACCCTCGACCGCCTCGTAGGGAGCCATCAGCTGCACGAGGACCTCGCCCTTCACACGTACGGCCGGACGTCGCTCACCGTGCTGCTCGAGATCGCGCTCGAGAGCGATTTCGCCGACCTCTTCGAGGTGCGGCAGCGGCAGTGGCAGCGCCGGGCGGACTTGAATACCTGGTGGGTCGGGCCCAACAGCCTCGAGGCGCGCTACCAGAACAAGGATTTCGTCCGCCGTTGTCTCGTCCGCGCGCTGACCGACGGGGCCGGGATCACCTACGCCAACGGGTCTTTGCGGATCCCGGTCGACCTTGCGCCCGGCCAGGAGTGGCGCATCTGCCTCCAGTACGACCTCTTGACAGACGACAACCAGCTGCCTCCGCTGGCCGAGCGGTGCGCGCTCGACGGCGCCGAGGCTGACCCCCTGCTCGAGGCGCGGAGCTGGCAGGTCTCGGTCTCCCGCATCGAGCCCGCCGACCTTCGGCTCAGGTTCGCCTACGACCGGGCGATCGAGGACCTGGCCGCGCTCCGGCTGCACGAGCAGGACTCCGCCTCCAATGACCACTGGATGCCCGCCGCCGGCCTTCCCTGGTTCATGGCGCTCTTCGGCCGCGACTCGGAGATCGCCTCGATGCAGGCGATGATCGCGCAGCCCGCGGTGGCCATCGGGACCCTCGAGAACCTCGCGAAGTGGCAGGCGGACGAGGACGACCCGGAGCGAGATGCCGAGCCCGGCAAGATCCCGCACGAGCTTCGCGTCGGCGAGTGGGCGCATTTTGGGATCGTGCCCCACCGTCCGTACTACGGCACGGCCGACGCCACTCCGTTATATCTTCTGCTGCTGGCCGAGCAATATCGGTGGGTCGGCGACGCCGCGGCGCTCATGCCGTTCAAACAGGTTGCGGAGCGCTGCCTGGAGTGGATCGACAACCATGGAGACCGCGACGGCGACGGTTTCCAGGAATACGGTCCGCGCACCCCGCGCGGTTATCGCAACCAGTCCTGGCGCGACGCGCATGACGGCGTGCTCGACGAGACCGGCGCGTTTCCCGAGCTGCCCATCGCCATGGTCGAGCTCCAGGCCTACGTCTACGGCGCGAAACGCAACGTCGCGGCTTTGTTCGAAGCCTGGGGCGACCCGAAGCGCGCGGAGCAACTCCTGCGGGAGGCGGCGGAGCTGCGCGAGAAGTTCCGGAAATCCTTCTGGGTCGAGTCGAATGGGGGAGAGCTCGCGTTCCTGCTCGACGGACAGAAGAAGCCGGTCAGCACCGTAGTCTCCAACCCAGGCCACTGCCTCTGGATGGGAATCCTCGACGCCGAGCGAGGCCGCATCGCGGGCCGGCGCCTGCTGGAGCCTGACCTCTTCACTGGCTGGGGCCTGCGCGTGCTCTCCGACCAGCACCCCTCTTACGACCCGCACTCCTATCAGCGCGGCTCGGTGTGGCCGCACGACACCGTGATCGCCGCCGCGGGCCTCCGCCGCTACGGCCTGGTCGAGGAGGCCTGGACCTTGCTCGACGGTGTGCTGTCGGCCGTGATGTGCTTTGAGGACATCCAGATGCCGGAGCTGTTCGCGGGCCTGCCCAAGCGGGAGTTCGCGGTGCCGGTGCCTTACCGGATGGCCAACGTGCCGCAGGCCTGGTCGGCCGGCTGCGTGGTGCAGATGGTGCGAATCCTGCTTGGCGTCGAGCCGGACCTGCCCGCCGGGCGCGTCTACGTCGAGCCCGCGCTCCCCCCGTGGTGCCCCACCTTCGAGCTCAGCGGGCTGCGGCTGGGCGGCCACGAGCTGCGTCTGAGCGTGCAGCGCCGCGAGGACGGCACGTGCTCGGTGGACGCCGATGCGACACCGGGTCTCGAGATCGTTCGCGGGGTGGCCCCCTGGCTGGACTTAGGGTGACATCCGCCAACCGGGGGTTCTAAGGGTGTGGAAATCGGCATAGCCCCACCCGACCGCCGCGGTCCGCAAGGCACACCCCGGAGGCGGGTAGCCATGATCGTCAGCCCGTGGTATCCCGTACCGCCGATCGGATACGGGGGCATCGAGCTGATGGCGTATCACCTAGCGCGTGAGCTGCAGCTGCGTGGGCACGAGGTCAGCGTCATCGGCCAGCAGGGCTCCAAGGGCCCGTTCGAGACGATCGCGATCGCGCCTGAGAGCTGGTCGAGCCAGCTCGGGACGCGGGACCAGCTGCCGCGCGAGAACCTGTTCCTATACCGCGCCTACGACCTGGTCCGCAAGCGCGCGTTCGACGTGGTGCACGACCACTCGGGATTGAGTGGAATCCTGGTGGCCGCGAGCACGCGACTGCAAACACCCGTGGTCGCTACGCTCCACGGCGACCTCACCGAGGCCGAAGCCGAGTTCCTCAGCGCGGTCGACCACCGCGTACACCTCGTCGCCATCAGCCGCGCGCAGCAGGCGCTCGTCGCCGGGGTCGAGTGGCGGCGCGTCGTCTACAACGCGGTGGATCCCGCCGATTACCGCCCTGTCACCAATCCAGATGAGAAACACAACTTTCTCTTCCAGCTGGCGCGTATCTCTCCTACGAAAGGGCAGCACCTCGCCGTCGAGGTCGCGCGCCGGCTCGGCGTTCCCCTCGTCCTGGCCGGCAAGGTGGACCCGGGTGCGCAGGAGTATTTCGAGCACGAGATCAAGCCTCATCTAGGCAACGGCGTGACCTGGCACGAGAACGTCGAGGGCGAGGAGAAGCAGAACCTCCTGGGACATGCGCGCGCGATGCTCTTTCCCATCCAGTGGGAGGAGCCTTTCGGCATCGCGATGATCGAGGCGATGATCAGCGGCACGCCAGTGCTTGCGATAGCGCGCGGCGCCGCCACCGAGATCGTCGAGACGGGCGTCACCGGCTTTCTGGCCACCGACGCCGACGGCCTGGTGGAGGCTTACTCCCGAATCGGCGACATCGACCTGGAGCGCTGCGTTGAGCGCGCCAGCCGTCGCTTCGGCCCAGCCCAGATGGCGGACGGCTACGAATCGGTGTACGAAAGAGCCATCGACGAGTCGTACTACCGAGAGAAGATGTAGTTAGGTGAGGGAGGTGGGAAGCGCAGCCTGCTTGACCCCTGCCTCGAAAGCGGGTCGCGTTCCCACCGCGTAGCTGGTCCACTCGCCGCGCCCCAGCAGCTCGACCGCCATCGCCTCCAGCTCGCGCACGCGCTGGTTGGCCCGGATCGCCTCGCGAATCGAAAGAATGCCCACCGCCGGGTGGCGCTTCTCGATCACGTGCCGAAGCATGTTCAGGTGCGCATTGTCGGGCACCCCGGGCTCGCGAATCCTCCTGACCGCCGCGCGCACGGTCGCCTGTGTGGCATCGATCGCCTCGCCCTTTCCGAAGTCGAACTTGTAGCTGGGACTCCGCCCGGCGGCCCGTCGCTCACCGCTCAGCTTGATCCACTTGGCGTTATCCGCCCCCTTGCCGACATCGATCACCAGCTTCACCGGCCTGCCCTGGTGGTGGAAGCTCGCATTCATGCGCGCGTAGCTCTCGCGCTGGCCAGTGAGTCCTTCGTGCCGGCCGACGAGCAGCGGCGACTCATCGTCGAGCTTGATGCGGTCGATCGCGGTCAATAGAGAGATGATCGCGAACGCGTGCGGGATGAGGTCCGCGATGACACCTATGTCGGCCGCCGCGCCTACCAGAGGCTGCTCTTCGAGGATCTCGATCCGTATCTCTTCGACGCTGTCCAGGAAGTTGCGCAGCGTCCGCTCTTCCGTCAACAGCAGCTGCAGCAATCGCACCTCGAGTTTGAAGTAGTAGTGATCCGCGGCCACGATCTCGACCCCGCCAGTCGCGGTCTCCAGGAACTCGCGATACTCCTCTGGCGGCGCGCCCAGCGGTTTTTCGATCAAGACCACGTCGCTGAGGTCGTAGTAGAGCTTGAGCGTCGGCAGGTGCGTCGCCGCCGGCGTCGCGATGTACGTGATCACGTAAGAGCTCGACTCGAGCTCGCGCTCGAGCTGGTCGTGGGCCGGCAATCCGTGGCTGTCCCAGTAGAAGGAGTCGCCGTGCGAGCGCACCTCCTCTTCTTTGACGCCGAGCCGATCGCGCGCGCCCGGCGAGTCCTGCTCCACGACATGTGTGCGGAAGTTGAAGAACTGCTTCAGCGTGAGCAGATGCTGGTAAGCCTTCTGTCCCCACTGGCCGAATCCAATGAGGACGAAATCCTTCTGTAGGTGTCGCTCCTCTTCCGCCATGGCGTGCAGCCGCGCGTTCTTGATCGCGACCGCCGCCTGCAGCGCAAGCGATTGCGCGCGCTGCACCTCTTCGGGCGTGAACGTGCGATTGCGCTCTCGCTCCGCGAGGATTGCCGCCCCGATCGGCTGGTCGTCCGCGACGAGCGGCAGCGCCATCAGCGATCGCACGCCGAAGGCCTTCGCGTAAGCCGGGTCGACCTGGCTCGAGGCCGCGGTGTCGCCGATGACCACCGGTTGGCCGGTGTCGAGCACGTCGAAGATGAACGACGGCTGCGTGCGCTCGGCGTGCTGCCGTCTCCACGGCTCCTCCAGGTCTGAGGCGGCGGCGCCGTACCAACCCTCGCGGTCCTCCTCGAGCAACGCGATCTGACAGAGCGACGCGTTCACGAGCCGCGCGAGGTTCTGAGCGACGAGCCGCAGCGTCTGGTCGAGGTCGATCGAGCTTGCGATCGCCTTGCTGATCTCGGCGGCAAGCTCGAGCTGGTCGGCGTGTCGCTGAGCGTCTTCATAGAGCCGCGCCGTTTCGACGGCCGCCGCGATCTGCGCCGCGGCCGCGCGCAGCGCCTCGACCTGGCCCCAGTCCGGCCGGCGCTCGAAGGAGCGGTGGTAGCCCACCTCCAGCACGCCGCTCGCGCGCCTGCTCTGGTCGGTGCCGAAGGGCAGGAAGATCCGGATCAGGTCTCGGTGTCCGCCCTTTTCGAAAACTTCGCCCGCGAGGGTGAATGGGGGGGCTTCGTCGGCGCGCGCGCGCTCCTTCTCGCCAATCAGGCACGCGAGCACGTGGCCCAGGATCGTGCCGTCGGCTCTCACCACGGGCACCTCGGCCCAGGTCGCGGGTACCGGTATGCCGCCCGTGATGACCGCGGAGCGATCGCCGGCCGGGAACGGCCCGACGATCACCGGCTGCCACGTGTGCGCCACGTGCACCAGCACGTCGTCACCCGAGAGCGGCCGGTCCTCCTCCAGCGCCCAGCGGGGGACCCGCGTGTGCGCCTGCCGCGAACCGCCTGCCGGCCGGGACGTCTCGGCGGCGTCGATGGCGGCCATGGTCGCGGCCCCGGCTGCCATCTTCACGACCAGGCCGCCGTCCTCGGATTCGTCGAGCAGGTAGACGGTGGCGAAGTTGAAGTCGAACTCGGGCACGTCGGCGTCCGTGAGGTGGCCCGCCACCGCGTCGATCACCTCATGACGCGTCGAGCCGGGTTTCAACATCGCGCTGGTCATGTCGCCGAGCGCACCGAGCAGGCGGTTGCTGTTTTCCAGGTCCGCGATGAGGCGCTGGCTCGCGAGCGCCCCGCCGATCAGTTCAGCTCCCGCTTTGAGCATCAGGTCTGTCGGAGGCGCGCGGCGCACGGTGGCGAGCCGGTCGCGGCTGAGGACCACGAGGTAGCCGTGCGGCTCGTGAGCGGTGCCCAGCGCGTACGTAGCGACCGGGTGAAGCTCGGCCTCGCTGGTGACAGCCGCCATGGTCGAGCTCAGCGCCTCCTCCCACGTCGCGGAGTGGTCGGGCCTCTCAATGCGCACCGGCGCCGCCACGCGCAGGTGCGCCGTGACCAGCTCCAGGCTCGTGCGCTGAGAGCCGAATTGATAGATCGCGGCGCCGTCCAGGTTGCTGGCCATCAGGAGGTCCGCGAGCGCGATCGACAGCAGACGGCGCAGCTCTTTGACGTTGGTGGTCGAGTCACCCACCGGCGTGGTCAGCAGGCCGGTCAGGCGCGCGAGGCCTTCGAGCGCCGTTCGCTCCGCACCTTCGAGGACTGTCTGCACGACCGCGGCCGCGGCGGACGCCCGGCGCTCGAGCTCCACCAGCTTCGCGTCGTCGGGCGCCTTGTCGCGGGAGCGGTAGTTGAGGTAGACGAGCCCCAGGAGGCGGTCACCCGCCAAAAGCGGCAGCCCGATGGTCGACTGGACCTGGTAGCGCCGGATGAATGTGCTGTCGATTTCCGACGGGGCGTCTCGCGCGATGAGCCGCTGCCGGGTCACCGTTATCCAGGCGGTCGAGCCGTACTGGTGGACCCCGAGCTCGTCGGGCACCTTGCCGTGCTCGGCGTCGGACAGGTACCGGGCCAGCTGCTCTCGCATGTCCGTCAATGAATCGAGGAGGCTCTCCTGCGGCTGCCCGGTCGCGAAAGGCGCGTAGTAGGTGTGCGTCGCTTCCTCGTAAAGGAAGATGGACACGATGTCAGCGCCAGAAGCGTGCTGCAGGTCGGCGACGACACCGCGGAGCACGGCTGACAAACCAGAGTTGGTCTCTATGGGCGGGCGCATCTCACCTCCGGGCGGCTAAGCATGGATTATCCGCGCCCAAACTTCCGGCGGTCTCGCTGGGTGAGCCTCGGCGGCGAGTGGGGAATTAGGTGCGTGCGAGACCGAGACCTCGGCCGAAAGTCCTCATGCCGTTCTGCCGCAGTCATTGCTCTCGGGTATCGGCGACCCGTCGCCTGGCGACGCGATCTGGTACCGCCGCTTTGACGCCCCGGAAGCGGAGCCTCTCCTGCTTCATTTCGGCGCCGTCGACGACCCAAACCTCCTGCGTCCGATCACCCAGATGGCAGAGCGCGGGACTTAGCGACCTGGCCCAGCCACTCCGCGCTCGGCTTGGGCGACCGGGCGAATGTCTGGCGGTCAACCGCCACAAGGCCGAACGTCGGCGCGTAGCCGAAGGCCCACTCGAAATTGTCCAGCCACGACCAGTAGAGATAACTGCGCACGTCGATCCCCTCGGCCAGGCATCCCTGCACCTCTCGCAAGGCCGCGTGCATGTATGCGATGCGCCGTTCGTCGTGCGCTGTCGCGATGCCGTTCTCGGTGACGAGGACCGGGATGCCCGGGCAGCTCTTCGCCGCCCGGCGGATCGCGCCTCCGAGGGCCTGGGGGTAGTCCTCGTAACCCATCTGGGTCGTGGTCTCCGTCTCATCCAACTCGCGGGTGAGATCGCTCCAGTCGTGCCCCGGGCTGCGCGACCCGTCGGGCCCGATCCGAAACCGCGTGTACGTCTGGACGCCGACGAAGTCGTCCGTGCGCGCCGCCTCCAGGAACCAGTCGATGACCCGCGACTCGACCTCCAGCGATGAGCTCCCGGGCTGCGCGCCGTCCTCGTACTGGATGTCGGGCATGGCCAGCGTGACCCCGACCGGGATGCTGACTCGCGACCGGATCGCAGCGGCGCTTCTCCGGTGCGCTTCGAGCAGGTTGTCGACCGCCTTCTGGGCGCCTTCGCGATCGTCCGTGTGGCCGGGCGGGTTGACGCCGAGCAGGTAGCCGCTCGAGCCGAGGCCTTGGGGCTCGTTGATGGTGCAGGCAACTCCCATCAGGTCGCCGAGGGCCGCCGCGGCGCGGTCGCAGTAGCGCTCGAACAGCGTTGGAAATCGTTCTGCGGCGAAGCCGCCCGCGTCCTGCAGCCACCTGGGCAGGGTGAAGTGGTGGAACGTCACGATCGGCAGCACGCCGCTGGCGCGGCATGCCTGCAGCACCCTCCGGTAGTGGTCGAGCGCCGCGCGCGAGAACTCGCCCTCGGCGGGCTCGATGCGCGCCCACTCGATGCCGAACCGGAAAGCGTTCAGGCCCGCCCCGGCCAGCATCGCAATGTCCTCGCCGTAGCGATGGTAGAAGTCACACGCGTCGCCGGACACCTCGCGGACCGGCGTTGCCTCGAGGTGCTCCCACCACCACCAGTCGCTGTTCGCGTTGCCGCCCTCGACCTGGTGCGCGCTAACCGCCGCGCCAAAGAGAAAACCCTCGGGGAAGGTGTTGGACATAGCCGGCCAATCTAGCACCCCCAATCGGGCCGTCGGACCGACCCTGAACACGGGGATCGACACGATGCGACTCGCGCGCTAGAATCCGGGGGTTAACGGATCGAGTACAAATTGGGCGTATTTGGGGGGTCACCTAATGATCGGTCGTAAAGCCACCACTCTCACCCTCGCTCTGGGCACGCTCTTGGCCGTCGTAGCTTGTGGCGGCGGCACTACAGCATCGAACTCCCCGGCCGCCGGGCAGAACATCGGCGGGTCGATCAACCTGTGGGCCGAATGGTCGAGCGGGGAGGAGCAGGCTTTCAAGGCGTCGTTGGTGCCGTTCGAGACCCAGACCGGAGTGACTGTCAACTACACGTCGAAGGGCAGCACCATCAGCACCGCGTTGGGCTCGGCGATCCAGGGTGGCGCTCCGCCTGATGTCGCGCTCGTGCCGGACCCCGGCACCGTCCAGACCCTCGCCAAGCAAGGCACCATCAAGGATCTGACCAGCATCGTCGGCAGCCTTTCTGCCAACTACGGAAGCGCCTGGAACCAGCTGGTGACCGCCAACGGCAAGCTGTACGGCGTGTGGTTCAAGGGCTCCAACAAGAACACCATCTGGTACAACCCCGCCGAGTTTGCGGCGGCCGGCATAACCACGCCGCCCACGACCTGGGAGCAGGTCATCTCGGATGCGGCCACGATCAAGGCGTCAGGCGTCGCTCCGTTCTCGCTCTGCACTGACATCGGTTGGCCGGTCGCGGACTTCTGGCAGAACATCTACCTCAAGACCGCTGGCGCGTCCGCTTACGACTCCCTGGCGACCCACGCCACGAAGTGGACCGACTCGACGGTGACCACGGCCTTCAACACCTTCGGGCAACTGGTGGGGCAGCCCTCAAACCTTCTTGGCGGCCTTAACGGATCGCTTTCCAACCCCTACCCGGCTTGCGTCGACAAGGTCTTCCCCAAGCCCGGATCGCAGCCGCAGGCAGCGATGGTCTTCGAAGGCGACTTCGTTTCCGGTGAGATCACGGGCAACTCTGCCAACTACGCGCCAGGCACGAGCGGAACCGGCGGCGCCACCTGCACCGCGGATCCCAGCAAGACTCCGTGCTACAACTTCTTCGACTTTCCGGCACCGGCCGCCGACGCCGCCAACCAGGGCGCGGTGCAAGGTGGTGGCGACGTGGCCATCATGCTCAAGGACACGCCACAATCAGAGGCTTTGATCAAGTACCTCGCCGGTCCAACGGGCGCATCGATCTGGGCCACCGCCGGCGGCTTCACCTCGCCCAACAAGACCGTGCCGACGAGCGCCTACCCCGACCCGGTTGCGCAGAAGGACGCCGCCGCGCTCGTGGGCGCGACGGGTTTCGTATTCAGCCTTGACGACCTCCAGGGGACATGGGAACCGATGATGTGGACGGACATGCTCAACTTCCTAAAGAACCCGTCCAGCCTCTCCACGATCCAGGCCACCATGGATACGCAAGCGACAGCAGGGTTGGGCCACTAGGCGCGCTGGATTAAGACCGACTTTTAACCCACAAAAGCGAGAATCGCGCTGAATTACTGGGCAGCGGCCAACACCGACGCATGGGCGCGCGTCCGCGGCCGGCTCGGACGTCGAGTCCATGCGTCATCGACCGTGACTGCCCAATCAGCAATCACGAAGCCGAAAGCCGCGCCCGTCAGCGCCGCCGGCAATCCCGGTGGTGGTTGGCGGGACCATCTGGGCTCGCTGGCCTTCCTGGCTCCCGGCGCCATAATTCTCCTGGCCATCACGGTTTATCCGCTGGTGGCCACCGCCCGGAACAGCTTTTACGACGGGACCGCCACCAATTACGTCGGCCTGGCCAACTACAAAGAGATCTTCTCGACTTCGAGCATCCTGGTCACCTTCCGAAACAACGTGATCTGGGTCTTGGTCTTTCCGTTTGTGGTGACGTTCATCGGCCTGGTCTACGGGGTGCTCTCCGAGCGCATCCGTTGGTCCACGGCCTTCAAGACCATCATCTTCATGCCGATCGTATTCAGCGCCACAGCGTCGGCTTTGGTCTGGAGAACCATCTTCGACCTCGACCCCCATGTTGGAATCGTCAACGCCGCGATCCAGACGGCGAGCGACTGGGTCAACCCACCCGGCTTCTATCCGATCGACACATCTACTGGCCAGACGGTGGCAGCCCTCGCCTCGACAGGGGTCAGTCCCGGTCCGCAGAACACCTTGCAGAGCTCATCGACTGTCACCTCGGGTAACTCAGTCGAGCTCGGGCTGATCGGCGTCGCCCCAGCCACCCTCCAGCTGACGGGGTCTCAGACCGCGGTCGAGCCTACGCAAACGCCTGGGTCGGTGACCGGCCTGGTCTGGCGTGACTTCTCTCCGACTAACCCAACTGCAAAGGGCCAGGTGCTGCCCGACGAGCTCGGTTTTGCGGGACTCAAGCTGACGCTGTTACAAAGCAACGGCAGCAGCGCCGGGACGGCGGTCACCGATGCCCACGGGGACTTCAAGTTCGACGGCGTGGGCAGTGGCAATTACACGGTCCAGATCGACGCGAGCAACTTCAGCTCCGGATTTACAGGCATCTTCTGGCTGGGCGCCCAATCGCTGACCCCGACGAGCAGTCTCAACCAGACCGCCCAGGCGCTCCTCAGCGTCCCGTTGGTCGATATCTCGATGATCCTCGCGTACCTGTGGATCTGGGCGGGATTCGCGATGGTCATTATTGGAGCCGGCCTGGCCTCGCTCGATCGCGAGGTGCTGGAGGCGGCGCGCATGGACGGCGCGGGTGAATGGCAGACATTCCGGCGGATGACCATGCCGATGCTGGCGCCAGTCCTGATCGTGGTCATCGTGACGATGCTCATCAACGTGCTCAAGATCTTTGACATCATCCTGAATATGGCCCCGGGCTCATCCCAGGGCGAAGCGAACACCCTGGCGCTGGCGATGTACAACTTCGGCTTTACGGGCCTCGGCAACTGGGGCCTGGCCAGCGCATTGGCCGTGATCCTGTTCATCCTCGTGATCCCCGCGATCGTGCTCAACCTAAGGCGGATCAGGGGATGAGCGCGGTGAGCCCAGCCGCCAAGCCACTCGCACCAGCCACCAAGCCGGTCACCCTGAAGCGCCGCTCGCCCCTGAGCGCCATCCGCCCCTCCCGGGCGATCCTGAACATCGTCCTCATCGTCTCCGCGGTCTTCTGGCTCGTGCCGACAATCGGCCTGGCGATCATCTCGCTGCGCCCCGAGTCGCTCTTCCAGCAATCCGGCTGGTGGACCGCTCTGAGTGCGCCCGCGCAGCTGACGCTGACGAACTACAAGACGCTGTTCTCGCAAGGACTGGTGACTGGCGGCGTCCTCGATTCCCTCGTCACGTCGCTCGAGATCACCGTACCGGCGACACTGCTCGTCACCGTAATCTCGAGCCTGACCGCCTACTCGCTGGTCTTCGGACGCTGGCCCGGGCGGAGCGTCGTCTTCCTCGTCATCGTCGGCCTGCTGGTGGTTCCGGTCCAGGTGGCGCTGATCCCTGTCGTGCAGGAGTACCGAGCCTTCGGATCGCTGACCGGCTACAACCCATTCGGCACGATCCCGGGCGTCGTCATCTTCCACGTCGCCTTCGGCCTGCCGTTCGGCATCTTCCTGATGTACAACTTTTACTCCGGCATCCCCAAGGAGATGCTCGAAGCCGGTCGCATCGATGGCGCCGGAGAGTGGCAGCTGTTTCAAAGGGTGGCCCTCCCGCTCGGCCTGCCGGCGGCCGCATCCCTGATGATCTTTCAGTTCATCTGGGTGTGGAATGACCTGCTGGTCGCCCTGATCTTCTTGGCCAGCAACCCGCATTACACGCTGACCATCTTCCTGTTCAACCAGACCCGCACCCTGGCCGCCAACTACTGGATCATCTCGACCGGAGCGATGATTTCCATATTCATCCCGTTGATCGTCTTCTTCTCTTTCCAGCGCTACTTTGTCCGCGGCGTCCTTGCCGGGGCTGTGAAGTGAGCCTGGTTGTCTCGTACGAGCGGAATCTGAAGGAGTAACAGAGCACATGGCATCCGTCACTTTCGACCACGTTGTGAAGCGCTACACGTCTGATGTGACCGTGGTCAAGGACTTCAACGTGGAGGTCGCGGACAAAGAGTTCATGGTCCTGGTCGGCCCATCCGGTTGCGGCAAGTCGACGGCGCTACGAATGCTCGCCGGCCTCGAATCGATCTCGGAAGGCTCGATCCGCATCGGTGATCGCGAGGTCAACAACATCGCCGCCAAGGACCGCGACATCGCCATGGTGTTCCAGTCGTACGCCCTCTATCCGCACATGAGCGTCTACGACAACATGGCGTTTCCTCTCCAGATGCAGCACATGAAGAAGGAGGACATCGAAAAGCGGGTCAAGTCGGCCTCGGCGAGCCTCGGGCTGGCTAACTTCCTCGACCGCAAGCCGCGCGCTCTCTCGGGTGGTCAGCGCCAGCGCGTTGCACTCGGCAGGGCGATCGTGCGCAATCCGCAGGTCTTCCTCCTCGACGAACCGCTCTCCAACCTGGACGCCAAGCTGCGCGGCCAGACCCGCATTGAGCTGCAGAAGCTGCACCGGGAACTCGGAACGACGTTCATCTACGTCACCCACGACCAGGTGGAGGCGATGACGATGGGGGACCGGATCGCGATCATGAACGCGGGCATCCTGCAGCAGGTCGGCACACCAGGTGAGATCTATGACCACCCGGCGAACATCTTCGTGGCCGGGTTCGTCGGCACCCCGACGATGAACTTCGTTCCTGCCACAGTTCAGGACGGGGTTGCGACGGCGTCGGGCTTCCACGTCAAGCTGCCCAAGGCGCTGCCTGCAGGCAAGGGCACCCTTGGTTTTCGGCCCGAGACCGTCACCGATCGCATCCCCGATCCAGACAGCTCCATGGAGATGAACGTCGAAGTTGTCGAGCGCCTCGGCTCCGACCAGTTCCTCTACGGCAAGGTGGGTGGCGACTCGGTTACCGCCAGGATCGATCCCCGAATCAAGGTCGAACCCGGGGACTCGATCAAGCTCGGCCTCGACACCCGCACCCTGCACTTCTTCGACTCCGAGACCGAGCTCGCCCTGCTCTAGATCCGTGTCCGGCTAGGTCTTCACGTGGAGACTATCCGCGCGCGCGAGGATTTCGACAGTGCGCGCGCCAAGGCGTTTCGCCGCGCGATCCGGGCGGCGCTCACGCGGCGAAAGCCACGCCTGCTCTCGCTGGACAGCGTGTTGGCGGCGGCCGGGCTCGAAGGCAAGTCGTTCGGAGGGGTGCGGGAGATCCCGCTCGACAGGGTGGTGGGGTCCGCGGCGGCCGAGGTCAAATCGGAGGACTTCGACCCCGGGTTCCTCCCTATCAACCGGAGGCTCCGCGACCGGTGGACACGGATCTACAGGGCGATGGTCGAGGGCGACGAGTTGCCGCCGATCGACGTGTACAAGCTCGACGACTACTACTACGTGATCGACGGCCACCATCGGGTCTCGGTGGCACGATCCCTGGGTCGCCAAGACATCAACGCGCGGGTGGTCGAGGTCAGGACACGAGCCCCGGTCGGCTCCCACGTCGACGGGGCGGCGCTCTTGAGAGCGGCCGAGTACTCTGCGTTCCTTGACTCCACACAGCTTCATCGCACTAGACCGGAGGCGCGGCTCGAGTGCAGCCGGCTCGGACGGTACGACGAGATCTTCAAACACATCCTCGGGCATCGTTACTTTCTCGGCCTGGAACGGCAGCGCGAGGTTCCCCTTGCCGAGGCTGCGGCAAGCTGGTACGACAAGGTGTACACGCCCATCATCAAGCTCATCCGTAAATATCGAGTGCTCGAGATGATGCCGGGTTGGACGGAGACCGACCTTTACGTCGAGATCACGAGGCGCTGGCTCCAGCTGAGCCGGGAGGGTGCGCCGTCCGGTCCCGACCCCGCCTTGCACTCGCTGCTGGACGAGGAGTCGCGAAGCTTCTGGGAGCGGCGCCGGATGCTGAAGCTGGACGCGGAATGATCGGCCTGATCTTTGGGCCGCCGGGCAGCGGCAAGGGCACCCAGGCGGCTCACATCGAGCGCGAGTTCAAGCTGTTGCATCTCTCCACGGGCGACATCCTGCGCGAGGAGGTCGCGCGCGGCACCGCGATCGGCAAGGAGGTCGCCCGCATCATGGCCGCCGGCGACCTCGTGCCGGACGACGTGATCATCCGCATCGTCCAGGGCATCCTGCGCGATCCGGACGTGAGTTCCGACCTGCTGCTGGACGGGTTTCCTCGCACGCTCGAGCAGGCGCGCGCCCTGGATGGAATGCTGGCCCAGGAGGGCCATCGCGTGGACTTCGTGCTCGCCCTCGACGTGCCCGAGAGCGAGCTGGTCGAGCGGATCCTGCACCGTGCCGCCGTCGAGGGCCGCGCCGACGACGTAAGGGAGGCGATCGCGGAGCGGATGCACGAGTACCACACGTTTACCCACGCCGTGCTCGACCACTACCGCAAGCAGGGGGTCAGGGTGGAGGTGGTCGACGGTACGGGCGACGTGGATGACGTATTTCGGCGCGTCCGGCGGGCCGTCGGAATATCCTCTCGATAGCTGGGTAGAAGTGGCAAGGAAAGCAAGGGAGTCCGACCTGGGCCCCTCCATGAAACCGACCGTGAACGGTGATCGAGCGCACCTCGACGGTGAGCGCGAGACCGAGATGGACGTTGCGCGTCCGCGTATCGCGAGCGCGTTCCCGCCGATCGCCGACTACGCGTTTCTCTCCGACTGTGAGGTCAACTGCCTGATCGCCCCGAGCGGGCGCCTGGAGTGGATGTGCCTCCCACGGCCCGACAGCCCGAGCGTCTTCGCGGCCATGCTGGACCGCGCGGCGGGCAGCTTCCGGTTCGGCCCCACCGGCGTCCAGGTCCCGGCCGGCCGGCGCTACCTGCCCGGCACCCTGGTCCTGGAGACGACGTGGAGGACCAGGACGGGCTGGATGATCGTCCGTGACGCCCTTTGCATCGGGCCCTGGTATCACAACCAGCGCCGCTCTGGGACCAACCGCCGGCCGCCGACTGACTACGAGGCGGAGCACATCCTGCTGCGCACCGCGCGGTGCGTGGTGGGCGAGGTCGAGATCAGCCTCGACTGCCAGCCCGTCTTCGACTACGGGCGCACCGCGGCCAAATGGGAGTACGCCGGACAGGGCTACAGCGAAGCGATCGCGAGCGGCGGCGAGATGGACGTGCCGCTGCGCCTGGTCACCGACTTGCGGATGGGTTTCGAAGGACCGGGCGCGCACGCGTCGCAGACGCTGCGCCAGGGAGAGAAGGCCTACGTGGCGATGGTCTGGCCGAGATCGCGCCACTCTACGGCCAAGGAGTACTGGGAGGAGCACCCTGCTCCGGCCACCGCCGACGAGGCGTTCATGCGGGTCGAACGGACCGCCGATTACTGGCGCGAGTGGATCAACCGCGGGGAGTTTCCAGAGCACCCGTGGCAGAGCTACCTCCAGCGCAGCGCGTTGACGCTGAAAGGGCTCACGTACAGTCCCACCGGCGCGCTTCTTGCGGCGGCCACCACCTCGCTGCCCGAGACGATCGGCGGCGAGCGCAACTGGGACTATCGCTACACGTGGATTCGCGACGGCACCTTCATGCTGTGGGGTCTCTACACGCTGGGCTTCGACCGCGAGGCGAACGACTTCTTCTACTTCATCGCCGACGTGGCGAAGGGGAAGAAGGACCTGCAGATCATGTACGGCATCGGCGGCGAGCCGGAGCTGACCGAGAAGACGATCGATCATCTCAGCGGCTACGACGGCTCGAGGCCGGTGCGTGTCGGAAACGCCGCCTACCAGCAGGTGCAGCACGACGTCTGGGGAGCGGTGCTCGACTCGGTGTACTTGCACACGAAGTCGCGCGACTACCTGCCCGAGGTGGTGTGGCCGATCCTCAAGCGCGCGGTGGAATGCGCGATCGAGAACTGGAGGAAGCCCGACCGTGGGATCTGGGAGGTGCGTGGCGAGCCCCAGCACTTCACGTCGTCGAAGCTCATGTGCTGGGTCGCGTGCGACCGTGGCGCGCGTCTCGCAGAGTTGCACGGCGACTTTGGGCTGGCCACGAGCTGGCAGGCGATGGCGGACGAGATCAAGTCGGACCTGTGCTCCAAGGGCGTCGACAGCCGCGGCGTCTTTGTGCAGCACTACGGGACGAAGGCGCTGGACGCGTCGGTGCTCCTGATCCCGCTCGTCCGTTTCCTGCCGCCCGAGGATCCACGTGTACGGGCCACGGTGCTCGCCATCGCCGACGAGCTGACGGTCGACGGTATGGTGCTTCGCTACCGAACGGATCAGACTGACGACGGCCTTTCGGGTGAAGAGGGCACGTTCACGATCTGCTCGTTCTGGCTTGTCTCAGCGCTGTGCGAGATCGGTGAACTGGACCGCGCGCGCGAGCTGTGCGAGAAGCTGCTGTCCTACGCGAGCCCGCTCCAGCTGTACGCGGAAGAGATCGACCCGCGAAGTGGTCGGCACCTGGGCAACTTCCCGCAGGCCTTCTCACACCTGGCGCTGATCAACGCGGTGATGCACGTCATCCATGCCGAGCTGGGCGTGCCGAACAAATTCAACACGGGAGCCGCCTCACCCCAACCCTAGCCTCCCCATTTACTGACACTGTTATGGAGCTCCGCGCATCCTTCCAGGCGTGACCCCTGCTCGGAGTGTTTTGCGTGGTCGGGGTTGAGCACGATCCTCGTCGTCGACGACGACGCGGACACTCGATTCATGCTGAGGTTGCTGCTGGAGCCGGCTGGCCACGAGGTCGTCGAGGCCGGCGACGGTGAGGCCGCTCTGAACTTCATCAAACCAAACTCGTTGCCTGCTGTGATCACGACCGACCTGTGCATGCCGATCCTGAATGGCGAGGGGCTGATCGCCCGGCTCCGATCCGAGCCGCGAACCGCCTCGATCCCAATCGTCGTGGTTACGGCCAGCCCCGACGCCGCACGGGCGCTCGAGGCATCGGACCTCGTGGATGCCGTGGTCATCAAGCCGTTCGATCCCCACGTGCTGGCGGACCGGATTCTCGCTCTCGCCGGCACAACATCTACGGTCACTCCTCAGCGTGTCTAGCGTAGGCGCGCCGCTGTACGAGGCCGTTGACTCGGGGGCCCGCCTTGGTTGGACGCCGACGATCGACCCCCAGATCACCGTTTACCCGATTCGGATCCTGATCATCGACGACCTCAGGGCGGTCGCTGATGCGGTGGAGGCGGTGTTGAGCCGCCAGCCAGGCATGGTGGTCGTGGGCAATGTGGCCTCGATGACTGACAACAGCGCTCGGGTGGCGGCAGACATCGTCATCCTCGAGTTTCGCCACGGCGACGAATTTGCGGCGGACGCGTTGAGGGCGATATTGCAGGCGGGCCCGACGGCCAAGCTGATCTTCCTGACGAGCGACGAGGGCGACCAGGTGATCCTGGCCGCGATTGACGCCGGCGCTAGCGCGGTGGTGTACCTGTCGTCGACCACGATCGAGATGATTCAGACCATCCGCGCCGTGGCCGATGGGGGAAGCCTGATCTCTCCGCGCACAATTTCGACTCTGCTCAGCGGCCGTCGCAAAAGCGAAGCGTTGCGCGATTCGCTCACCCGCCGTGAGACGGCGGTTCTGAGTTTGATGTCCAGTGGCACGTCCAATCGCAACATCGCTGCGAAGTTGGGGATCAGCTACGTCACCGTCCGCTGCCACGTGCGCAGCCTGTCCGTAAAGCTTGCGGCGCACAGCCAGCTTGAGGTGCTGGTCAGGGCCCAGCAGCTCGAGCTTCTCGATCATGACGCCTCGACCATGGTTGATTGCGCCTAGCGCCGATGCAACATTTGTAATGCAGCAAAACGCTGAATTTTGCAGACATGGCACCAATGCGGGTGCCACATTTTCCCGTCGGGGGTGGGTGAAGAAGAATCAGGTCCGCTAGAGGGCGAGGACATCGCGACCTCACATTGGGAGGACGCCCGGCACTGGATGGGCATCTATGCCGACCTGATCGAGTTCAAGCTGGGAATCCTCGATCGGGTCCGGCGCGATGTGAGTAAGCTGCCGCCGGTCGCCCGAAGGGCGGCGGAGGCGGACGTTCTGATCATCGAGAGCCAGATGCATGGGTATCAGCAACGGCTTGAGCTCTGGCACAGGCGCCTTTCGGACCTGAACGGTCCGGAGCTCGATCCACAAACTCGCATGATCCGTTTCAGGGGCGCTGAGGCACCGCTCACGGTCCGCGAATATCAGCTCCTCGAACTCTTACTCGGTCATCCGTACAGGTACTTCACCGTGTCCCAGATCCTGGATGAGGCTTGGGCGCAGCCGAACCTGTTTCCCGAACAGGCTCGCAGCTACGTGGCGAGACTCCGCGCGATCTTCATCGCGCTCGAGATCCCGTGCGAGATCGTCAACCGCCCGGGGCGCGGCTACTCGCTCGAGTTCCGTGCCGCCGAGCAGCCAGGATAATTTGTCCGTAATGGGAAAGAGCAAGCATCAGTCTCGATCTGGACCACGCACCAGGCTGCCTCGCATCCTGGTCGTCGACGCCAACGCCGGCTACAGGTCGGTGATCTCCCATGTAGTCGAGCTGGCCGGAGGGGAGTTCGAGAGCGTGGCTGACTTCGATGCAGCCAGGAGGCTGCTGGAGAGGTCCACCCGGTTCGACCTGGTCCTCCTCGGCATGAGCGCCGAGTCCCGCGTGAACCCCAAGCAGCTGAGCGAGCTTCGGACGGCGGCGGGCTCACCATTTATCCTGCTTGATGAGTCGTCGGGAGACGCCGCGGACACCCTCGAACACTACGAAGCGGGTGCGAGCCAGGTCCTTCCCAAGCCTTTCGTGCCGGACGCACTGATCGGCGCGATCAAAGCGGAGCTGCGCGGCCCTGATATCGGATCCGTTGTCTCGATCGCGACCAAGATCGAGATGGGGGGTCTCGTCTTTGACGCCACGCACCGCACCGTGAAGAGCGCCGATGTCACCGTCTCCGTGACGAAGCGCGAGTGGCAGCTTCTGTCTTTCTTTCTGGCGAATCCGAACCAGCTCTTCGCCGCTGAGGACGTGGCCCTGCCGGCCTGGGGTCCGGACTCCTCGATCGAGCAATTCCGAACGTACGTGACACGCCTGCGGCAAAAGCTGGCCCCGTTCAAGAACGTCTGCGAGCTGGTCAACGAGAAGGGAAAGGGCTACCGCCTGACGCTGCACCAGCCTCCGATCGCATAAGAAGGGAGCGTATTACGGGTGCGAGGGCGTGGGCGCCGTCCGTTCGAAAGGAGGTCGCGCTCGTCAGGCTCACGAACGCTACGGCGAGATTCTCAAGGCTGATAAAGCCAGGATCCGAAAGTCGCAACCCTGACGGATACCGGCCCACTTGTGGCGCTCATCGATGCCGACGAACCGGATCATGCGCGATGCCGTGAAGCTTTGAAACAGCTTGAGCCACCGATGGTCACAACGTGGCCGGTCCTGACCGAAGCCATGTATCTGCTGGGCGATGCTGCCGGATGGAGCGCTCAGCGCGCGCTCTGGCAAATGATCGAGGGAAATGCACTGGAGGTCTTGGAGCTCCAGCCAGTTGACGTTTCGCGAGTGCGCGCGCTGATGGAAAAATACTGGGACACACCCATGGGGATTACAGATGCGACTCTTGTAGCGCTGGCTGAGACGCGCGGCCTCAAACGGGTGTTTACCCTGAATACCGATTTCAGGGTGTATCGATACCGTGGTCGCGAACCATTCGACATCATCCCTGCATCGCGCCGCTAGGGAGGTTTACCTGCCCACTCAGTGGTGAGGTCGGCGCACGGCGCCGGTTGATGCGGCTCGACTATTCGCAGTCCGAGCCAGGCTCGTCGCACTCGGGACGAACACCGAGTCGATGGAACGACGACCGGTTTCGCGCGAACCAGCGGTAGGCCGCTTCCTCGACAATCGCCACCGGCCGAAGCCGGTACGCGCGGGCCAGCGGCGCCCAGCCGCCCCCCAGCTCGCGCCATACCCGATTTACCGCCGCCACGCCCTCCAGTCGGCCTTCCCCGTCGATCGTCCACGCCGCGCGGCCGGCCTCTTCGCGCGTGATACCGTACCGCGCGAGAACGCCAGGCTTTTGATTGGCGATGGCCAGCACACGGCCGGCCCGGTCGCGCCGGCGGACCCAGCGCGCCATCCTGGTTCAAACACCTCAAGTCCCGTCGAAGAGGAGGATGAGGTAGGGCTCCGCGCTGCTTACTTGCCGCCTCCGTTCGACGGCGCCGGCTTCAGGAACAGGGCCCCCAGCGGCGGCAAGGTCAGGGTGAGGCTGTGCCGGTGGCCGTGGACGCTGATCGGGACCGCCTCGACGCCGCCAAGGTTGCCCTGGCCGCTGCCTCCATATAGAGGCGCGTCGCTGTTCAGCAGCTCCAGCCAGCGGCCCGCCTGCGGGATGCCAATCTGGTAGTTCTGGCGTGGGACCGGCGTGAAGTTGAACACGCCGACGATGATGTCCTCGGGCGCGCGCCCACGCCGGATCAGGCTGACGATGCTCTGGTCTGCGTCGGTGACGTCGATCCACGAGAATCCGGCCGGGTCGAAGTCCAGCTCGTGCATCGCCTTCTCGTCGCGCAGGATCCGGTTCAGGTCTCCGACCCACAGGCGCATCCCGGAGTGCATCGGCTGTTCGAGCAGGTGCCAGTCGAGGCTCTGGTCGTGGTCCCATTCGCGCCACTGGCCGAACTCGTCGCCCATGAACATGAGCTTCTTGCCGGGCTGCGCGTACATGTAGGCGAACAGCAAGCGCAGGTTGGCGAACTTCTGCCAGTCGTCACCTGGCATCTTCGACAGGAGCGATCCCTTGCCGTGCACGACCTCGTCATGCGACAGGGGCAGCATGAAGTTCTCGCCGAATGCGTAGAGCATCCGGAACGTGAGGTTGTTGTGATGGAACTTGCGGTGAATCGGCTCCTGAGACATGTAGGACAGCGTGTCGTGCATCCAACCCATATCCCACTTCATGCCGAATCCGAGGCCACCGAGATAGGTGGGTCGTGAGACGAGCGGAAACGAAGTGGACTCCTCGGCGATGGTCTGAACCGCGGGCTGTTCCTTGTAGACCTCGATGTTGAATCGGCGCAGGAAGTCGACCGCCTCGAGGTTCTCGTTGCCTCCGAACTTGTTCGGGATCCATTCCCCAGCCTTACGCGAGTAGTCGAGGTAGAGCATCGAGGCGACGGCGTCCACGCGCAGCCCGTCTGCGTGGTAGCGGTTGAGCCAGCAGAGGGCGCTGCTCAACAGGAACCCGCGCACCTCGTTGCGGCCGTAGTTGAAGATCGAGCTCCCCCAGTCGGGGTGAACGCCGAGCCGAGGATCAGCGTGTTCGTAAAGGTGTGTCCCGTCGAAGTTCTGCAGCCCGAACTCGTCGGCCGGAAAGTGTGAGGGGACCCAGTCGAGGATCACGCCGATCCCGTTCTGGTGCAGGTAGTCGACCAAGAACATGAAGTCCTGTGGCGTGCCGTACCGGCTCGTCGGCGCGAAATAGCCCTCGACCTGGTATCCCCACGAGCCGTAGAACGGGTGCTCCATCACAGGCATGAACTCCACGTGCGTGAACCCCATCTGGCTGACGTACTCGGCCAGGCGAGGCCCGAGCTCGCGGTAGGTCAACCACCGGTTCTCCTCCTCCGGCACGCGCATCCACGACCCCAGGTGCACCTCGTAGACCGACCATGGAGCACCCCGCCCGTTACTGGCCTGGCGGTTGGACATCCAGCGTTCATCGCCCCATCGGTAGTCGAGGTCCCACACGATCGAGGCCTGTCGCGGCGGCTGCTCGGAGTAGACGGCGAACGGGTCGGCCTTGTCGGCGCCCTGCCGGGTGACCTTGGAATGGACGTGGTACTTGTACAGCGCGCCGTGCTTCACACCGGGAATGAACCCTTCCCAGATCCCGGATTGCTCGCGCGGAAACAGGCCGTTGGCCGTCTTGTCCCAGCCGTTGAAGTCGCCGATCACGCTCACCGAGTCGGCGTTCGGCGCCCAGACGCCGAACGAGGTCCCCTCGGGATCGGCTGACGGGTGCGCGCCCAGTTTGTCGAAGAGGTGGCTGTGCGTGCCCTCGTTGAAGAGGTGAAGGTCGAACGGGCTGAGCAGAGAGCGAGCGATCACGGAGGCGTCACGACCTCGAGGATGCCGCGCAGCGGGATGCGCACCCACTCCGGCCGCATGTTCAGCTCATATCTCAGCTCGTACAGCGCTTTCTCCAGGAGCATCGTATTCAGTTGAAGCTCGAGGTCGTCGGCCGTGTGGGGCACGAACGACGCAGGGCCGGCCGTGGCGAGATAGCTCTTCAGGAACGCGGCCGACACGCACTGCACCCAGAACCGACCCCAATTCCGCAGCGCTGGAAGGGTCGCAGGCGCGATCTGATCCGAGCGCAAAGTCGCCTGGCTCGCGTAGTCGAAGGACCGCAGCATCCCGGCGACATCGCGCAGCGCGAGTCGCTTCAGGCGTCGCTCGTAGAGGGTGCGCGTGGGCTCACCTTCGAAATCGATGATCACGAAGTCGTGTCCCGTGTACAGCACCTGCCCGAGGTGATAGTCGCCGTGGACGCGGATCCTGGTCGACGTCAGGCGCCGGCTCAGGAACGACTTGAGGATGCTCGCGATCCGCGGTTCGAGCTCGAGCACCTGCTTCGCCTCCTCGCGAGCGTCCTGCGGAAGCTTGTTGAGCTGGCTGCGCAAGAGCTCGGTCGAGCGCATCGACAGGCCGCTGAGCGATTGATAGATCGACCGTTGGTCCTGGGCAGTGATCCGCTCGGGCGCGAACGCGGGGTCGGCCGGGTCGGACGCCAGCGCCGTGTGCAGCTCGGCGGTCCGCCGGCCGAGGAGCCGCGCGGATTCCAGGTAGGCCCCGATGGTCCGGGCCGCCGCCTCGGGCAGCTCCCCGGCGGCCGCCTGGACGAGGTTGCGCACAAACACGGGCGGTTCCGTCTCAAGCAGCTCGGGACCCTGGAAGAAGTGGGAGAGCGTGTTCGTCGTGTACTGCCAGGCGTCGCCCTGGTTGGGAACATATCCTTGGAGGACCGCGAGGCTCTCGGGCTCGCCGGTCTCCCTCCGGTATTCGAGGCTTCCCGCCAGCGGCGCGATCTGCCCGAAGTTCGTCTTCTCAGTGAGGAAGCGGCCGACCTCGAGCTCGGGGTTGACCCCCTCTTCGAGCCGCCGAAAAACCTTGAGGATGAGCCGCTCGCCGAACACGATCGAGTTGTTGCTTTGCTCGGCAACGGAAAGGGCAGCCTCGAGCCGGACGGTCTCGGGCCCTCGCAGTCGGGCGAACGCCCGCGTCGTGGAGCCGATCAATGTTCCCTTGCCGCCCGATGCCCGGCGGCGCCTGGCGATCGCCCCGAGCACCGCCTCGGCAAAGGCCGGCGGGCCGAGGGCGTCGTAGAGCAGCCCGCGCCCCTCCTCGCCCTGGACGCGAATCCAGGCGATCGCGGAATGCGGCCAGCGTTCGAGGATGTGCGCGGCCTCCGCCTGGTTCGCGAAGGCCAGTGGCAGCTGGTAGGTGTCCGGATCGCCCTCCGCGTAAGAGATCACGACGGCCGCCAGGTAGGCGCCGCCAACGGCCCCTGGCACCGGCAGGAGGTCTGTGATGAAGGCCGACTTGAGGCGCCTGGCCTTGCCCGCGAACCATCTGCGATTCCGCACGTAGCCGACCAGCACGCTCTCGAGACGCTCTTTGGGGACGCCTGTGAGCACGGATTCCCAGTCGCCCGCGACCCGGATCTCCGGCAGTGCGGCGATGGCTTGCGTGCCGTCGCTCTGGATGTTCGGCGTCGCGCGCGGTTGAAGAGAGAACCAGTAGAAGGCATGCGGACCGAGGGTCAGGAAGTACGGCGCGTCGCCGACGATGGGCATCTCGTTGCTGCTGAAGAGCTCCACCGGAACAAGGCCTTTCCACTTGCTCAGGTCCAGCTCGACTGCCTGGAGGAACCGGGAAAGGTTCGCGACGCACAGGATCTGCTCCGACTCGTAACGCCGTACGTAGGCGAGGACCTTGCGGTTCTCGGGTCGCAGCAGCTCGAGCGTGCCGCGGCCGAACGCCCGATGGCGCTTGCGCAGCGCGATCAGCCGCTTCATCCAAGAGAGCAGGGAGTGGGGGTTCTGGCCCTGAGCTTCGACGTTGACCGTCTCGTAGTGGTACTCGGGATCGGTGATCACGGGTAAATAAAGGCGCTGGCGATTGGCGCGCGAGAAGCCGGCGTTGCGGTCGGCGCTCCACTGCATCGGGGTGCGGACGCCGTTGCGGTCGCCGAGGAAGATGTTGTCACCCATGCCGATCTCGTCGCCGTAGTACAGAACCGGTGTCCCCGGCAACGAGAAGAGAAGGCCGTTCATGAGCTCGATGCGCTTGCGGTCGTTGCCGAGCAGCGGCGCCAGGCGCCGGCGGATGCCGAGGTTCAACCTGGCCAGCCTGTCCTGCGTGTAAGCGCGATACATGTAGTCGCGTTCCTCGTCGGTCACCATCTCGAGCGTCAGCTCGTCGTGGTTGCGCAGGAACAACGCCCACTGCGCGGTGTCGGGGATGGGCGGCGTCTGAGCCAGGATGTCGATGATCGGGAATCGGTCCTCCATACGGATCGACATGAACAGGCGCGGCATGAGAGGAAAGTGGAACGACATATGGCACTCGTCGCCCTGGCCGAAGTAGGTGACGGCATCCTCGGGCCACTGGTTGGCCTCGGCCAGCAGCATGCGGTTGGGGTAGCTCGCGTCGACGTGCCGGCGCATCTCCTTGAGGAACTGGTGCGTCTCCGGCAGGTTCTCGCCGTTCGTGCCCTCGCGCTCGACGAGATACGGGATGGCGTCCAGGCGCACCCCGTCGATGCCCATGTCGAGCCAGAAGTCGAGCGCCTTCAACAGCGCCTCCTTCACCTTCGGGTTGTCGAAGTTCAGGTCGGGCTGGTGCGAATAGAAACGGTGCCAGAAGTAGGCGCCGGCCACGTGGTCCCAGGTCCAGTTAGACGTCTCGAAGTCCTTGAAGATGATTCGCGCGTCCTGATATTTCTGGTTGGTCTCGCTCCAGACGTAAAATTCGCGCGCCGCGCTTCCGGGCCTGGCCCGGCGGGCGCGCTGGAACCACGGGTGCTGGTCTGAGGTGTGATTGCAGACGAGCTCGTTGATCACCCTGATCCCGCGGTCGTGCGCCTCTCGTACGAAGGCATGTGCATCCGCGAGCGTGCCGTACATCGGGTTGACGTCGGTGTAGTCCGCGATGTCGTAGCCGTCGTCGCGCCCAGGCGAGGGATAGAAGGGCAAGAGCCAGATCGCGTTTACGCCCAGGTCTTGCAGGTACGGCAGCTTGTCGATCAGCCCGCGAAAGTCGCCGCTGCCGTCACCGTCGCTGTCCTGGAACGCGCGCACGTGGACCTCGTAGATGAGCGCGTCCTTGTACCAGAGCGGGTCGTCGTCGAGGCGGAGGGTTTCGACCTTGCGACGTTTGTGGTTCGCTTGGATCACAGGAAGTACTCGAAGTCGTGCTCGCTGCGCAGGCGCCGGCGGAAGCGGAAGATCTGGGCCGGAATCGAGTGCGGGTTGATCTCGACATAGTTGCGAGGCCCGTTCCACAGGTAGCGGGCGCCGCTCAACAGCTCGTGCGCCTGGTAGCCGCGGTCTCGCCTGATGCCAAGCTCCTCGATCGGCAGGTTGATCATGCCGGCCTGCGTGTGGTGAGGGTCGACGTTGACCACCGTCAGCACGACGTCGGCCAAATCCGGAGTGCTTTTCGTGTATGCGATGAGTTGGTCATTCTCGGTCGGGTGAAAGCGTAGGCCGCGATCGCTCTGCAGTGCCGGGTTCTCATGCCGGACCTTGTTGACCAGCGTGATCAGCTCGCGCAGGCTGTCCGGGCTGTTCCGATCCCAATTGCGAACCTGGTATTTCTCCGAGTCGAGGTATTCCTCGGACCCCGATTCCCGGGCGCGGCTCTCGCAGAGCTCGAAGGCGGGGCCGTAGATGCCGTAGTTCGCGCCGAGCGTGGCGGCCAGGAGGAACCGCGCAGCGAAGGCGGGGCGTCCACCGGTCTGGAGGTACTCGGTGAGGATGTCGGGTGTGTTGGGCCACAGGTTGGCCCGAAAGTACTCACTCACCGGCGGCTGCGAGAGCTCGGCGAAATACTGCGCCAGCTCAGATGGAGTGTTCCGCCAGGCGAAGTACGTGTACGACTGGGTGAACCCGACTTTGGCCAGCCGGAACATGACCTTGGGCCGGGTGAATGCCTCGGCGAGAAGGATCACGTCGGGATGCCGGCGCTTCACCTCCGCGATCAACCACTCCCAGAAGGCGAAAGGTTTCGTGTGAGGGTTGTCGACGCGGAGCACGGTCACGCCCTGGTCGACCCAGTAGAGGACGATCGACAGCAGCTCGTCCCAGAGCTCGCGCCAGCTCGCGGTCTCGAAGTCGAACGGAATGATGTCCTCGTACTTCTTCGGCGGGTTCTCGGCGTACTGGATCGTGCCGTCGGGCCGGTGCTTGAACCATTCGGGATGCTCGCGAGCGTACGGGTGGTCGGGCGAGCACTGGAACGCTATGTCGAGCGCGACCTCGATTCCGTGCGCGCGAGCGGCCGCGACCAGGTGGCGAAAGTCTTCGAGCGTGCCGAGCAGCGGGTTGATCGACTTGTGCCCGCCCTCCTCGGAACCGATCGCCCACGGGCTGCCGGGCTCATCTGGACCGGCCGCCGTCGCATTGTTCGCCCCTTTTCGATTGGAGTGGCCGATCGGGTGAATGGGCGGCAGGTAGAGCACGTCGAACCCCATGCCGGCAATCTCCGGCAGGCGCCGCTCGACATCGGCGAACGTCCCGTGGGCGCCTGGATTCCCGGCGGACCGGGGAAAGAGCTCATACCACGCCGAAAAACGCGCCCGCTCGGGGTCGACGGTGACCGAGAGCTCCCTCGAGTACGTCACGGCCAGGCTCTTGTCGGCGTATCGGTCCATCAGCTGCGCGAGCTCGCCGCCCAGCGCCGAGGATGCGCTGGCGCGCCCCTTTCGCATGGCGGCCGCGTAAGCCCGCAGCCGGTTCGAGTCCGAGCCGTCGGCGCGAGTGGCGGTCGCGTCGATCATGCGGGCCGCAACCTCGAGTTCCTGGGTGATGTCCTGCCCTGCCTCGACCCGCTTCGCGAACTGCCGGCTCCAGGTCTCGAAGGCGTCCACCCACCCCTGGACCGTGTAGAAGTACCGCCCGAGCTCCCCGACCATGAACTCGCCCCTCCAGCGGTCGTTGACCACGGGCACCATCGGCACGTCGTTCCAGAGCTCGGACGACTCGTGGCGCCAGCGCAGCACGCAGGCCAGGGCGTCGTGGCCGTCGGCGAACACGTCCGCCTCAACGGTCAGCCGCTCGCCCACCGCCCGCTTGGCCGGAAAGCCTCCTGCGTCGATCTCGGGCGTGACTCCCTCGATCACCACGCGGCGCCGCCCGTCGCCCGCACGCTCCGGCGTGATCGAGGGCAGCACGGTCGGGCGCTCGAGTCTCCGCTTCACCGGTGCACGGGCCACATGTCAAATCGTGCCATGATTCGACAGGGTGCTGAAATCCATCGATCCGGCAACGGGCCGGGAGCTGGCAACATTCCCCGAGCTGGACGACTCCGGGATCGAGGCGGCCATCGCGCGAGCCTGGGCCACCCGCCACTCCTGGCGCGACGCGGGCGTGGAGATGCGGTCCCGCATGCTTCGCTCCGTTGCAGGCGTCCTGAGGGCGGACAAGGCGAGGTACGCCGCCCTGCTCACCTCGGAGATGGGCAAGCCCATCGTCGAGGCGGAGGGGGAGGTGGAAAAGTGCGCCTGGACCGCCTCCTGGATCGCCGACAACGCCGCCCGCCTGCTAGCTGACGAGCCGGTCGACAGCACCGGGTCAAAGAGCTATGTGCGGTTCCAACCGCTCGGCGTCGTGCTCGCGGTGATGCCCTGGAACTTCCCCTTCTGGCAGGCGTTCCGGGCCGGGCTCCCTGCGCTGGCCGCCGGCAATGTGATGCTCCTCAAGCACTCCTCGAACGTTCCGCAGTCGGCTCTCGCCATCGAGGAGGTCTTCCGCGAGGCGGGTCTGCCCCAGGGTGTTTTCCAGACCCTGCTGATCGGCCCTGGCGCAGTCGAGGCGATCATTGCCGACCGCCGGGTGGCCGGCGTCACGCTGACCGGCTCCGAGGCGGCGGGCTCACTCGTGGCCACCGCCGCCGGAAAGGCTCTGAAGAAGTCGGTCCTCGAGCTCGGCGGCTCGGACCCGTTCATCGTGCTGAAGGACGCCGACCTCGCCACCGCGGCCACTGTCGCCTGCCGCGCGCGCAACCAGAACAACGGCCAGAGCTGCATCGCCGCCAAGCGCTTCATCGTCGAAGAGCCCGCGGCGGATGAGTTCGAGGACCTTCTGGCCAAGGCGGTGGGCGCGCTGAAGGTCGGGAACCCCATGGACCGCGGCAACCACGTCGGGCCCCTGGCGCGGGAGGACCTCGTCGAGGAGCTCGAGCGTCAGGTCACCGATTCGGTTCGCCTGGGCGCCCGCACGCTGACGGGCGGCAAGCGCCTCGACGGGGGCGGTTACTACTTTCAGCCGACGGTCCTGGCGAACGTCCGTCCTGGAATGCCGGCGTACCACGAGGAGACCTTCGGCCCGGTCGCCTCGGTGATCCGTGTCAAAGACTCGGAGGATGCGCTGCGCGTCGCCAACGACACCGACTTCGGCCTTGGATCGGCGATCTGGTCCGCCGACGTCGAGCGCGCCAAGGAGCTGGCGGAGCGGGTGGAAGCTGGACTTGTCTTCATCAACGGGATGGTCGCCTCGGATGCGCGCCTCCCGTTCGGGGGTGTCAAACGATCGGGTTTCGGCCGCGAGCTGGGGTCGTACGGGATCAAAGAGTTCGTGAACATCCAGACCGTGTGGGTGGGCCCGGCCAAGTCAGAAGCAGCGCCCCCGCCGCGGTCCGAGTAGCTAAGCGATCGCCGGTTCCACATGGGCCGCCGCCTTCGACGCCTTCTTCTTGCTGGCGGCCAGGTGTTTGCGGGCCAGCACCGAGTAGCTCTCACGCAGCGCGCCGTCGGGATCCAGGCCCAGGCTGCGCGCCATCTCGGGCAGGATTGCAACGGGGCCTTCGAGCTCGACGAACCAACCAAATTCGAGCACGTCGAGCGTGATGGCGACGCCGTCTAGGTTCCACATGGTGCGGTGCTTGGGGTAGGACCACGCGACCTGAAACCCGAGCTGCATCAGCAGGTCCATCGCCGCGTGCGCGTCCGAGACCCCGATCTCCGTCTCTTCGCGAATCTTGACCCGACCCTCGAACTTAGCCGGCCCCTTCGCGGTCAGCACGCCGCGCGGCCCGCCGTCCAGCACTCGGAGTCTCAGCGTCGTCGTTCGCGTTGACTTGCCGGGGCCGTTGAACCGGTAGTTCTCCTCGCGATACCGACCTTCGAGGTGGGCGCCTCGCTTGCGCAGCATGGCGCGCAGCTTGGAGTGATCGACAGGTCCCGACACCTGGAACTTGAGCTCGGACTCGATGCTGCGATCGCGCAGAGCCCGGCGTGCAGCGCGTGGAGCCATTGCGCCCGAGAGAGTAACCGAGTCTCGCTCAATGATCGAGACCACAATTCACTGGTGGTGGAGGCTGGGACCATCGAACCGGACCTTGACATTCGCCTGCGGGCAGCGACGCTCGAGGATGTGGAGCTGTTGATGATCTGGTCGTCATCGCCGCGTTACACCGGCGAGTTCAACGACTTCGGTCTATCGCGCC
>DATMKM010000117.1:0-5467 GCA_035571315.1 Candidatus Acidiferrum sp. | reverse complement strand
GGATTTCTCTTTCTCTTTTTCCAACGTCTTGATTGCCTCCTAGGTGGTTGCGGCGAGTGTTCTACGTCGTGGGGTTGAGATCAACGTCGTTAACAGCCGGCCGTCGGGGAAGTGTAGCGAACAAGTGTTCGGCGGTCAAGTAAGATTTTCTACATGAAGGACTCAATAGGTTCCCTTCACACTCCCTCCTGATTGATAGCGGCCTTCGCCACCGGCATGAGCTTATTGGTCTCCTCAGCCAGGAGCTGGATCGCCCTGGCGGCGGCCTCGCGGCGATTGGACCACCTGTCCCCGCCAAGCACATAGTCGTGGCAACGCGTTCCGCCCGGACCTGCGATCCCGATGTACGTCAGGCCGACCGGTTTGCTCGTGCCGTCCGCGTCGGGCCCGGCGATGCACGTGATCGAAGCCGCCAGGTCTGAGCCCAAGCGCGAGCGGACTCCGTCCGCCATGGCGATCGCCACCTCGCAACTGACCGCGCCATGACGTGACAGCAGCTCTGACGGCACGCCAAGCTGATCGGTCTTGACCTCGTTCGCGTAGGCGATGACGCCGCCGACGAAGTAGGCCGAGCTGCCCGGTTGATCCGTGAAGGCCGAGCCGAGCAGACCGCCGGTGCAGGATTCGGCTACGGATACGGTGAGCCGCCTGGCGCGCAGCAGATCGCCAAGCTCGGCGGCACGCCGGCGGAGCGGGGAATCTGGTTCGGGGGCGGCCTCTCCAAAACCCAGCACATCGCGAAACCTGACCAGGTAGTCAATGCCGCTCACGACGGTGAAGATCACCGCCACCGCCACAACGACAGTGGTGAGCGGAACGATGACGGGATAAGGCCTCTGAAGGATGAGCAAGGTCACGGCCGACATCTGCATCACCGTTTTGGTCTTGCCCAGCGGCGCTGCCGCGATAATCCGTCCCTTGCTTGCCCCGATCGAGCGGAGCAGCGTGATCAGAAGCTCCCGCGAGAAGATCACCACGACCACCCAGGCCGCGACGAGCCCTTCCTGCACCAGCACGATTAGCACGGACAGGACGAAGAGCTTGTCGGCGAGAGGATCGAGGAACTTCCCGAGGTCACTGACCGTGCCGCGCCGCCGTGCGATCTGGCCGTCGAGCGTGTCGGTCAACGAGAAGACGATGAACAGGGCGGCCGCGACCTGGTCATGCCCGGTAAACCGCACCAGGAGCAGAGCCATCAACAAGGGGATCGCAGCCAGCCGGCTTACCGTCAGTGCATTGGGGATGTTCACGCCGTGTTCTCTCTCAAGTTTGCGACGAGAAGTCGCGCGTCGCCACTGCCGCGCCGATCGCGCCGACCGATGGTGATGAATGTACCCCTAGCGCGCGCGACGGGCAGCCCGCTGAACACGTCGGTGATTTTCCTCGGCCGGAGCTTTTGCGACGATCCCCGGCACCGGCAAGATTCCGCGCCGCCGGTTTCCGAGATAACTCTCAATCGCCGCCTTGTTCCAGAGTCGTCCAGAGCGGAGCTCCATGACGGGAAACGGGAAGCCGCGGTTCGCCGTCATCTGAAACACTCGCTGTCGCGTGGTGCCCGCCATATCAGCAATCTCGGCAAGGCCAACTAGTTCAGGCAAATTCGAGACTTCGAGGTCGCGGTCCTGCCGCTCAGTCGTCTTGATCTCGACAAGCTCAATCTCCAGCTTGCCAGTCAGAGGGTTCAGAGCCTCATAGATATAGTCGTACGCCTCGATTGGGCTGTTCGCGCGTCTTGTTGCGGTCGTGGAAAGCAGCCCGTTCCCAAACTGCACTGCAGGACTGAACTCGGCGAGTTCGTCCAAAATGTCCTCCGGATCAACTACCTTCGCCGGTCGACCCTCAATCGTGACCGTCCAATCCGTCTTCACTGTTTCTTCTGTCTCCTTCCGGCCCACGGCCAAATGAATCCAGCCTGGCGCAGTCTCGCCAAACCATTCTTTATAGATCGCTGATCGCCCGGGGTTCCTGAAAAGATCACCGGCGGAAAACGTTTGTCCGGCGGATAAATGACTAGATGTCCCCGCTTGGTGCGCTCGAGGCGGAACCCTTGGTCTTCGGCTGCCGTGGCAATGTCACGTAGATCCATCCTAACTGATGTCCCTTAACGTAGTCACGATACAATGTATCCGCTACACAGTCAAGTCTTTGCGTTCGGACGGGGGCGACCCGGGTGACTGTCGGCTTTTCAGCGTGACTCGAGGAAAGGTTGGCCAATTCCGTATTCGTGGTCACGAGCCGGCAACAAAGCGATGCGGCTTTTCCGGTCGGGAGGCGCCATATGTCGTGCGGCGCCGGATTCAACATCGCGACCACAGGGTCCGGATCCGGCCCAGGAACAGCGCGTAGGTCCGCAGGTGGCCTTGGGCATAGACCGCCGCAGCCAGCCGGATCCAGGTCATGCGCAGAAGGCGCTCAGGTAATGCGCGCGGATCCTGGTCGCCGACCCTGCCTGCTCGATGGTGAGTCCACGCTCGCCGCGCTGGGCAGCAAGGGTCTCACCCAGAGTCATTCGAGGCCTAAACGCTCCAGGAGGTCATCCACGTCGGGCAAAGTCATCAGGACCTCGCGCGATTTGGAACCCTGGTAGCTCCCGACCACGTGGTGTTCGGCGAGTTGGTCGACGATCCGTCCCGCGCGTGAATAGCCGACGTTGAACTTGCGCTGCACCAGCGAGACCGAGGCGGATCCTTCGGCGGCCACCGCCCGCGCGGAACGGGGGAACAGCGGGTCGAGCTTGCGCTCGGTGGTCTCGCCTCTCTCCCACTCCGTGCCGGCGCCCTCTTCGAGGATCTCCTCCATGTAGCGCGGGCCGCCCTGCGACTTCCAGAAGTTCACGACTCCCTCCACCTCGGGGTCGCTGACGAAGGCCCCCTGGATGCGTGTCGGCTTGCCCGCGTCCACGGGCTGGTAGAGCATGTCGCCTCGACCGAGCAGCTTCTCCGCCCCACCCGAGTCGAGAATGACCCGGCTGTCGACCTGCGATCCCACGGCGAACGCGATGCGCGACGGGATGTTCGCTTTGATCAATCCGGTGATGATGTCGGTCGACGGCCGCTGCGTCGCGATGATCAGGTGGATACCCACCGCGCGCGCGAGCTGCGCGATGCGGCAGATGAGCTCCTCGATCTCGCCGGCCGCGACCATCATCAGGTCGGCCAGCTCGTCGATGACGATCACGATATAAGGCAGCTGCCGCGCGAGCTTCTGCGTCGCCTTGTCGTTGTAGGCGGCGATGTTGCGCACGCCCTCGGCGGAGAACATCTTGTAGCGTCGGTCCATCTCCGCCACGGCCCACCGCAGCGCCGCCGCGGCCTGGTGCGATTCGACGAGCACCGGCAGGGCGAGGTGAGGCAGCCCGTTGTACCCGGTCAGCTCGACGCGCTTGGGGTCGATCAGCAAAAGCCGCATGTGCTCCGGCGTGACCTGGAACAAGAGGCTCGTGATCAGAGCGTTGATGCACACGCTCTTGCCCTGTCCGGTCGCGCCGGCGATGAGCAGGTGGGGCATGCGCGTGAGGTCGGCGATGATCGACTGGCCGGAGACGTCGTTGCCGAGACCAAGTGCGAGCTTGTTCGTGCCCTCGCGAAATGCAGCGGTCTCGAGGACCTCGCGGATCGTGACGAGGCTCGCCGACTTGTTGGGGACCTCGATGCCGACCGCGGCCTTGCCGGGAATCGGGGCTTCGATGCGCAGGGGCGCCGCGGCAAGCGCCAGCGAGAGGTCGTTTTGCAGGGCGGTGATCCGTTTGACCTGAACACCCGCGCCGGGCTGAAGCTCGTACTGGGTGACGGCCGGACCGGGGTTGACCCCGACCACCTTGCACGCAACACCGAACGTCTCGAGCGTGCTCTCGATGATCTTGACGTTGCGCTTAATCTCGTCCGCCATGCGCTCTCGGCGCGCCGTCACCGTGTCGAGGAGCGTGATCGAGGGAAGCTTCCAGTCGATCTCGGGCAGGTCGTCTTCGAGCTCAGCGACCACGCGCACCGAGGGCGGCGCGGGCTCATCGTCGGAAGCTTCCTTCTCCACCTTGCTCGCGCCCTTCGAGGCCGGCTCGCCGGCGGCTTCCTCGATCTCCCACGGTCTCGCCGCCTCTAGGGCCGGCGGTGAGGCGGCAAAGCTGGCGGCGGACTTGGCCAACTCGTCGCGCGTCGCGGGCGCGGTTTTCGGCTCCTTGCTCTCCTTGGCCTTGGCCGGAGCCGGCGGAGAGACGAGGTTCTCCAGCCGCGCGCGCTCGGCATATGCGCCTTGAAACGTCGCGACGGCGGTCGCGAGCAGCGCGCCGGGGCTGAAGTGGACGGTCACGATGAGTCCGATCACGAGCAGCGCGATGAGCACCGCCCACGCGCCGACGTGGCCGACGACCTGGGTCACTGAGTCACCGATCCCGAGGCCCACCGAGCCACCACGTCCGAGCAGCCCAAAGATCCCGACCAGCGCGATCACCGCGACGGCTCCCGAGACGATGTCTACAGGGCGAGGACGCGGGGCTCGAGGCCAGAGCAGGTATGCGCCAAGGCCGAGCGCCGCGCCGACCGGAACGAACCACGCGCGGTCAAACGTTGTGGTCAGCCACTCGCGGAGGCCGGTGAGGATCGAGCCTGCGTTGCTCGCGAGGGCAAGCAGGCCAAGCAACGCGATGAGGATCAGCAGAACGCCCGTGATCTCGCGGCCCTGGCGCTGCGTCAGATGTGGCCGGGTCGCCCGTTTGGTCCGGGTTGACCGGGAACGCGCCGCGCGCGAGGTGCGGCGAGCGCCGTTGGCGGAGTGACGTGAGCCTCGGGATGTGGTGCGACGCATGCTGCGGGCCCTAGAGCCGTGCGCGAATTCTACACCCCGCCCCGCGGCCCTCCGGATTCGGGCCGGCGCAGCGCGCGATACTCTGCGCGTGGCAGTCGATCCATTCGCCGAAGCCGAGATCCGCTACAAGTTTCTCGTCGATGAGCGCCGCTCAGGCGGCCTGCAGGCCCGAGCCTTCAGGCTCGCAGTGCGCGACCTGGCCGTGCTCGACAGCGAAGGACGCCGCTGGATGCTGGGGCCGGAAGACGGCATCTGGTACCGCCGGGAAAACGAGCGATGGCTGCAGGCGGATCCGCCGCGGCGCCTGGTCTGCCCGTCATGCGGACACCACAACCTTGGCCGCCACAGCTTCTGCGTGGAGTGCGGCCAGCGCTTGAATCGATAGCACTCATTTCCGTGCTCCCCGACCCAGTTCAGGGGCACTGGTGATTCAGAGGGCCTATAAGTCGTCAGCTGTGACTTATTAGGGCCTTCTTTCGTCTTAAGTCGTCCATTCTGACGACTTAAGCGCTCTATCCCAAGACGTTAGTGGTGGACCTGCGCCTGTGCGACGCCGTAGATCAGCCCCGCCACCAGCGGAACCAACGCCGCGAGGAACCACAGGCGCCACCACAGCGGACGCGCCACGCCCTGCACCATCTCGTGCCCGCAGAACCCGCAGTACCTG
>DATMKM010000116.1:0-42195 GCA_035571315.1 Candidatus Acidiferrum sp. | reverse complement strand
CCTGAATCAAGCTCAGCCATCCACGAAGGTAGTAGGCCCGCACCAACGTGGATGGAGACCCCTCGCCACCTGCAAGCAACTGGTCGAGCCAACGCACACTCTCAGTGGTTCCGTGCGTGATCCAGTAGTAACCCATGGAGGCGGCGATATCCAGCCCGCGAGCAAAGTCTCCACGCACCAGGCATAGGTGAAGGACCGTTCGGATGTTGTCGATTTCCAGGTCGGCCCAGTTGAGAAACTCGAGAAGCGAGTATCGGGCTCGGTTTGCAAATCGCAGGCACGTCGTCCGGTAGTACTCGAGGCACCTTTCGTTGAGAGCTTCTTGCTCATGCCCGGCCCGCAACTTGAGGGTGGCGTATTCGCGCATCGTCTCGTGGAGTCGATAGCAGGCAACACTCCTGAGGTCCTCTTTGGTCACGAGCGATTTGTCGACCAGGGAGATCAGCGTGTCCAGCACCTGTGGTGCCGACAGGTCGTCGGACGTGCAAACCGACTCGACATCGTCAAGGATGAACCGACCGGCGAACACGCATAGGCGTCGCAACAAAGCTTGTTCGCCCGCGCTGAGCAAGTCGTAACTCCAGTCAATCGTGGTTCGGAGGGTTTGATGACGCGGCAGCGCAGCGCGACCACCTCCAGTGAGCAGAGCGAAACGGTCGGTCAAGCGCTCGAGGATCTGTTCAGCAGTGAGGATCCTGGTCCTGACAGCGGCGAGCTCGATCGCCAGCGGAAGCCCGTCGAGCCGCCGGCAAAGCTGTGCCACCGCGGTGTGATTCGACCTGGTCAACTTGAACGAGCCGGATGCCGCCGCCGCTCGCTCTACAAACAGCATCACCGCTTCGTTCTGTCCCAGTTGACCGACCGTCACCGTCCCATCGCCTGGAGGTAGTTCCAGTGGCGCGACCTGAATCACGTGCTCCCCAGGTACCTGGAGCGGCTCCCGACTGGTTGTAATCACCCGGACACCTGGAGAGGAGCGAAGCACTTCAGCCACCAGCCCAGCTGACGCTTCGAGCAGGTGCTCACAGTTGTCGAGGACGAGCAACAGTTGCTTGTCCTGCAGGTAGGAAACCAGGATCTGTAATGGCTCCATCGCAGCCTGGTCTCGAAGGTCAAGGGCCGCAACCGCGGCATTAGCAACCAGGCTCGCATCGCGAATGTCGGCGAGCGCGATCAGCCACGCGCCTGCCGCGAAGCCTCGTCCCAGGTCGGTTCCGATCCGTATTGCTAGTCGGGTTTTGCCAACGCCGCCCGGCCCGACGAGACTGACCAATCGGGCCGTTGTGAGCTTCCTTTTGAGTTCGGCCAGCTCACGCCGGCGACCTATGAAGCTCGTTGCCTCAAGGGGTAGATTGCCCGACCGGAGCTTCGGCCTGGCCACGTTAGCCGCAAGTTACCACGCTTGCCGAAGCCGGTCGACTACGGATCGAATCATCAATTCAGAGGATTCGGGCGGTGCCGCTGCAGCCTCAGGCTCAAACGCATGCCTCAGGAGATGTCAAACCACCGAGTCGTTGTGACCTTCGTGGGTCCGCCGCCGGCGCGACAAGTAGCGCTGGCGTCAGGAGTCGCCGGGGTCGAAGTCGATGGCCACGAGTTGCGCTGCGTCATCTGCGGCAGCTTTCAACCGCTCCTCGAGGCATTGCATGGCTATGAGGTCATGAGCATCACGTCAATTCCGACCCAGGGAGGTGGTTGATGGCCGCGGCGTGAGTCTTTTCGGCTGACCCAACCTTCCATACCTCATCAATCCACACAAGGAGAACGACATGACTGTCACCTCGACCACACTCTTCCGAGCCGCCGCCGCTGCCGCAGCCTTAGCGGGGCTGATCTTCATCGGCGTCCAGATCAATCACCCCTACCTGGATGCGACCTCGATCACCACTACAGACGCGATGACCCGTGGTTCCTTGAAGATGTTCATGGCCGCCTTGGCCCTCGTCGGCCTCACCGGCATCTACCTGCGCCAGGTGACGAAGGTCGGCGTGCTCGGCCTGCTCGGGTATGTCCTGTTCGCCGCCGGCTATCTCAGCATGTTCGGAACCGAATTCGTCGCTGCCCTTGTCCTCCCATCGATCGCCCACACTGCAAACGCCTACACCAATAACGTCATCGCCTTTGCCGTCAATCGCCCAACGACCGGCGACATCGGGCTGATGCACACCGCCATTCTGTTCACCGGCGTCACCTACGTGGCTGGCGGCTTCATCTTCGCCATTGCCCTCTTCCGCGCCAACGTCCTCGCCCGGTGGGCTGCAGTACTCCTCGGGCTTGGCACACTGGCAACCATTGCAGTCGGCTTGGTGCCCCAGTACGAAAGGCTGTTCGCGTTTCCGACGGGTCTGGCTCTCGTCGCTCTCGGCTACTCGCTGTGGCGCGACCAGCGCGGACCGGCCGCTCAGTCCGTCCTCAACCCTGTCAGCTCGCGACTCGACGCGGTCGGCGCCAAGTGACCGTCCACGCCGCAGTACGCCCCACCCGGTCGAATCGCTCGATCGGGTGGGTGCCGTACCCCCTTATCGCCATCGTCGTGGTTCCGGCCATCGCCGGCACTCTGCGCCTAGTCGAACTCGCCGGCGGTCCCCATATGCTGCCCGCCAACCCGCGCATCACCGCTTCGCCATTGCCCGTAATCGTGCACATCGTCAGCGCTGTGCTCTACTCCGTTCTCGGCGCATTCCAATTCTCTAACGGGCTGCGGCGGCGCTGGCCCAACTGGCACCGCGTTGCCGGTCGGGTCGTGGTGGGGCTGGGCATGGCTGTGGCGTTCTCCGCCCTGTGGATGACGGCGTTTTACCCCCGCATACCGGGCGGGGCGCTGGCCACTGTATTTCGGCTCGGGTTCGGGACCGGTATGGCCGCCAGCATCATGCTCGGGTTCATCGCGATCCGCCGCCGCGACATCGCCCGCCACCGAGCATGGATGGCACGCGCCTACGCTCTGGCGCTCGGGGCCGGCACCCAGGTGGTCACGCTAGGCGTCGGGAAGGCCATCTTTGGCACCAGCGACCTCACCACCGCCCTCATGCTGGGCGCAGGTTGGGGCATCAACCTGGCGGTCGTCGAGTACATCATCCGTTTCCGATTTCCGGCTTCAGTGCGCGCCCGAACTCCAGCTTCAGTGACGGATCTTCCCCCAGCCCGCACGGTCAGAGAGCTTGTCCGCAAATGAGTGAAGCGATGGCTGCTTGATGTGAGCTGGCTCGGCACGCTCACCGATCCCGACGAGTGTGGATGCGTCGAAAGTTTGGCTCCCAACTCTGCTTCACACCCTATTTGACAGTTTGGCCATGAGACTCCCGCGCGGCCATGGCGTGACCCTCGGTGTGTTTTGGCGATTAATCGGAGACGATCCGGATCAAGTCCGTGGTCGAATAGCCGCCTCGATCTCGTCCAGATGCTCGCCCCGGTGGTCGGCGCGCACAGGGTTGAGCGGGCTGGTCTCATCCAGGCCCGCAAGAAGTTCATCCGGCAGCGAGGCCACGAGCTCGTCGGTCTCTTCCGCAATGATTACCGCCAGTTCGGCAAGAGCGCGTGGAGCAATCGCGTGGATGAGAGGACGTGAGGAGTCGTTAATCCAGTCCACGTCCTCGGGCTCGTTTTCGGACGCCGTCAACGGCTCGCGGCGTTTGAGCTTGCCGGCGAAGTAGAGCGCGCGGCCGTCCCAGAACGCGATATGGCCCAGCACTCCGGCCACGCTCCAGTACTCGTTGACCATCGCGCCGAGCTGCCGGTCGCTCAAACGCAAAACCAGCGCCCGCATCCGCGCGAGCTCGCGCCCGTTCGCCGCCACGAAGGAGCGATCCACGACAATCAGACTAAATCGCAGCTTGCGCTACGGTTCAGTTGTCCCGCGGTTCGGCCAGCCAAGTCCAAGTAATGAAACATTCGTTGGACAGTGATATTTGAACCCTGAGTTGAGCATGTCGCTGACTATGATCACGTTGTCGACCGCCTTCGCGCTCGGTCTCGCCGCCGGGCTGCTGGCCGTCTATTTGCTCGCATGGCGCATCGTGGCCGCGATGTTCGACCGCGAACGGCTCGTGACCGGGACACGCGGGTGATCGTCGCCGGCCGCCGCCGGGCACCCAGAGAAGACGCCCTACCGACCAGGAGGCGGTAAGCAATGTCCGCAACGTTGAGGTTGACGCACAAAACCATCGGAGTTGAAGTCCGCCGCGGCACATACGACGTCGTGGTCGACGGCAAGCGTGCCGGGTCCGTCGAACTGAACGAGACCGTCGACATACCGGTCGAACCCGGACGTCACACCGTGCAAGTCCGCAGCGGCCGAAACTCCAGCGGAACCAAGGCCTTCGACGTCGCCGATGGCGAGATCGCCAGCTTCCGATGCAGCGGAAAAAGCATCTTGCCGGTCTTTCTCTTGTCCTTCGTCGTTCCTAGCCTGGCACTCTCGCTCAGGCGCGACTGATCCGATCCACCAGCGACCACGATTGGCTGCCTGGGGAAGCCGCTGATTGTGCCGAGAACCGGCTCAAAGGTTTCCGAATGGTATGGATGCGCGAACACCTAGCGACAACAGTGGCCGCTTGATCGAATGGGGGCAACCTCGAAGGCAATGGCGGCCGAAACGACTCCGCACATAACCACTAACCCAGTGGCGTCGGGCTTGCCACAAGCCCTGGCCGCCATGCGAGACTGCGCTTCCACACCCCTGCACTGCGCGTGAGACCAAGGAGGCAAGGCCTCGCCGAACGACCGCCGTCCCTTAGCCGACTACTACTTCGTACTCGGCGTCCCGCCTGACGCCACGGAGACGGAATTGCACGCCGCCTGGAGGCGGCAGCTCAGGTACTGGCACCCTGACCGCGGCAACCATCCGGACGCGCTCGAGCACGCGAAGTTGATCAACTTGGCGCACGACGTTCTGACCAACAGCGCTAAGCGCGCGGCATACGACCGACAGCGGGCCGCCGTTGGCTGGCGACCCTCCGCCTCGGTCCCGTCATATAGCCGCGCGGTCCAATGGACGACGGTGAGCCGCGAGGGCCCGACGCGCGCGCCGAAGGGATTTGACCGTCACGGATTCGTGACGCGCCTCGAGGAGTTGATGAACCGCGGACGACTGATGATTGAGAAGCGCGAGGACCTCGCGTCGGCGTCCAAATGGGAGGCGCAAACTCAGGCGTTGCTGCGAGATGAGCTGGGCGACCATGCGTACACCAGGCGCTTCGAAGTGGCATTGAGCCAGGCCCGCCCCGACGGCCTACTGGCGGCGTACGGGGTGCTCTGGGCCGCATATGAGGACGCGCTTAAGGGCGATCTGAAGCCGGCGGTGAAGAAAAGCCGGCCGTCCTGACGAGTATCCGACGTTGAAAGGGGCTGCCGGGCGGCTTTGGTCCCTAGCGCGATAAGCACGAAGTCTCGCAGATACAAGGTAGCGGCCGTAACACCTCGCTAAAGGCCTTTCACCGCCTCCAAATACTGCATTTGCTATTGTTCGGTGGTGCGAACTCACCTTAGGATCGGACAGGCGGCCGAGCTTCTACGCGTGAGCCCGGATACGGTGAGGCGCCTGATCGATTCCGGGCATATCAAGACCGGCCGGTCAGCGGGAGGTCAGCGACAGATCGACGGAGCCGCCCTCGCTCGGTACATGGCCGCTCTGCCGCGTCAAGACCCTCCGGCGGCGGCAAGCGAATCAGCCCGCAACCGCTTCGTCGGCATCATCACCCGAGTTATCAAGGACGGCGTCGCCGCTCAGGTGGAAATGCAGGCCGGTCCGTATCGGATCGTGTCGCTCATCACACGGGAATCTGTTGACGAGCTTGGACTCCAACCAGGGGTCGTAGCCGTCGCATCGGTGAAAGCAACCAATGTCGGGATTGAGCTGCCGCGCGGCTGAGGGAGGGGTCGATGCGTAATCGCTTTGTTTTGTTCGTCTCCGCCATCTTGCTTGCCGCGTGCGGAGGCACCGGAGGCACGGCGTCGGGTTCACCGTCATCGAGCTCGCTTAGTGGGTATATCAATGTCTTTGCGGCGGCATCGTTGACGGCCTCGTTCAACGCTCTCGGGATTTCGTTTCATCAGGCTCATCCCGGAGTCGGGGTGAATTTCAACTTCGCCGGCACACCCACGCTTGTCACCCAAATCGAGCAGGGAGCGCCGGCTGATGTCTTCGCCTCCGCCGACACCGCCAATATGACCAAGCTGACCACGGACGGCTTCACGTCGGGTGCATCGCAGATCTTTGCCCGCAATCAGCTGGAGATTGTGGTCGCGCCGGGTAACCCCAAGGGCATTACAGGATTGGCAGATCTCGCGAAACCTGGGCTGATCTACATCTCGGAGGGACCGACGGTGCCGGCCGGGACGTATTCGCTTCAAGCCCTCGCGACTGCGGGGGTAAAGGTGACGCCGAAGAGTCTCGAGACCAGCGTCACCGCGGTGATTAGCAAGATCGAGCTCGGCGAGGCTGACGCCGGCATCGTTTACACCACCGACATCCAGGCGGCGGGCAACAAGGTGCAGGGCGTCCAGATCCCAGCTGCCGACAACGTGATCGCGACCTATCCAATCGTTTCGGTCAAGGGCACCAAGTACCCGGACGTTGCGACGGCCTTCATCGACTACGTCGTGTCTGCCACCGGCCAATCGACGCTGGCGACCTTCGGCTTTCTCTCAGCCGCCTGAACCAAGTGAGGCGAGAACGCGTCCCGATCGTCGTCCTCGTGCCGGCGGCGATCGGGGCGGCCTTCTTCATCCTGCCGCTGCTCGGGCTCATTGTCCGATCCCCTTGGCGCGACGCGATCACAGCCCTCACCGCACCAGAAACAGTCGAGGCGCTCAAACTCTCTTTGTTCGCGTCGCTGTCCGCGACCGCTCTCGGACTTGTCCTGGGGGTGCCGCTGGCCTGGATGTATGCCCGAGTGGAGTTTCCAGGCCGCGATTTACTTCGTGCGTTGACCACGCTGCCGATGGTGCTTCCCCCAGTCGTGGGTGGCATCGCCCTGCTGCTCGCCTTCGGCAGGCGGGGCCTGTTCGGGTCGTGGCTCGACAGCACCTTTGGGATCACCCTCCCGTTCACCACGGCCGGCGTCGTCATGGCGGAGACATTCGTGGCCATGCCGTTCCTGATTCTCACAGTCGAAGCCGGGCTGCGAACGATGGATCGCCGATACGAAGAGGCGGCACGCGCCCTTGGCGCCAGCCGATGGCGGGTGTTCACACGAGTCACGCTGCCTCTCATCGGACCGTCGCTATTTGCGGGAGCAGTCCTGTGCTGGGCGAGGGCGCTCGGAGAGTTCGGTGCCACGATCACTTTTGCGGGCAACTTTCCGGGCGTCACCCAGACGATGCCATTGGCCGTCTACTTATTGCTTGAAACAAACCAGAACGCTTCGTTCATCCTCAGCCTGGTGCTGCTGTTGATCTCGCTGGTGGTGTTGGTTGGACTCAGGGACCGCTGGCTCGGCTCGGCGTGACCCTTGAAGCGTCCATCCGGCTCGCGCTCGGCCCACTCGACCTCGAAATGGAGCTCACAATCGATGAGGACGAGGTGGTCGCCCTGCTTGGTCCGAACGGGGCAGGAAAGACCACCCTTCTTCGGGCAATTGCGGGCCTGGTGCCGTTTCGCTCAGGCCACGTCGTCCTGGATGGCAAAGTTCTGGAGGACACCGCCACACGCCAGTACATCCCGACAGAGCGGCGGCCGATCGGTTTCGTCTTCCAGGACTACCTCTTGTTTCCTCATCTCAGCGTTCTGGACAACGTCGCGTTCGGCCTTCGCGCGCGCGGTACACCCCGTCGGGCGGCGGCCGACAAAGCAGTCGAATGGTTGGATCGGGTTGGCCTGAAGGGCTATGCCCGCGCGAAGCCGTCCGAGCTCTCGGGAGGTCAGCGCCAGCGGGTTGCGCTGGCCCGCGCCCTGGCGCCGGACCCGCGCCTGCTGCTTCTCGATGAGCCACTCTCTGCTCTGGACGTCACCACCCGGGCTGAGGTGCGTCGCGATCTGAAGCACCACCTCGGATCTTTTCAAGGCATCCGGCTGCTGGTGACGCACGACCCGCTTGAAGCGGTGGCCCTCGCGGACCGCCTGATCGTCATGGAAGGCGGGCGCCTGATGCAAACGGGTACGTCGGCGGAGGTCACCGAACGACCACGGTCCCAGTACGTCGCCGACCTGGTCGGGGTCAACCTCGTGCGGGGTGCGGCCGATCACGGTTCCGTGCGGCTGACTGGCGGGACGGCGATCGCCGTAGCAGGCGCCGAGTCAGGCGAAGTTTTCGCGGTGATCCATCCGCGGGCGGTGGCTCTTTACAGAAGGCGCCCGGAGGGCAGCCCTCGCAACGTTTGGCCGGGGCGCGCCACCAACATAGAGCTGATGGGCAACCGGGTCCGCGTACGGATCGACGGCGAGGTCCCGATGGTGGCGGAGGTAACGCCCGCTGCTCTGAAGGACCTGGAACTGATAGAGGGGGGAGAAGTCTGGCTCTCCTTCAAAGCGACCGACGTGATGGTTTACCCGGCTTGACCTTACAGTTGGCGCTCAGCCGCAACCGCACTATTTCGCCCCCTGTGCATGCAGTCCGCCCATCAATCAGGAGGAGTCACTGTGCAATTAAGCGCTCGCAATCAGCTCAAGGGTCAGGTCGTTCGCACCAAGTCAGGCGCCGTCATGGCCGAGGTTGAGGTCAAGGTCAAGGCAGGCAAGGTCGTTGCGGCGATCACCGACGCATCTCTCAAGCGGCTGAAGCTGAAGATTGGGGACAGGGTGACTGTGATCATCAAGTCCACCGAGGTGATGATCGGGAAATAGCGACCGAGCTGGAGCGACGATGAGAAAGTTTGATCAGGTGGTGGTGATCGACGAAGTCGTCGCTTCCTATCGCAGAGTGGGTCGGCTTGTCGGACTTACCCCCACGGGGGACGTGATTGTTGAACTCGAGCGGGCACGAGAAATCGAGTTGCGTCCCCACCAGGTGGATCTCAAAGAGCCAGCCCGGTTCAGCCTCAGCGAAATGGGCTGGGAGATCCTCGATTTTCTGTCCGGATGAGGGGCGTCCCGAACCAGAGGGTTCGGCGGGGGATGAACGCCAGCGAGTTGATTCGGGCTCGGCTTGCCCACGTGCTTGATTGAAGTCACCCATCGAGCCGATGACCTATATCGCCTTTCTGAGGGCCGTGAACGTCGGGGGCAAGGGCATCGTCTCGATGGCGGCGATCAGGGAGGCCCTCGTCGCCCTCGGTCTGTCAGGTGTCCGGACCTACATCAACTCGGGCAACGTCATCTTCTCGACCCGAGCAGCAGACGCTGGGCGACTCACGGCCGGGATCGAGAAGGCGCTCCAGCAGCACTCGGGCATCGCGATCAAGGTGCTCGTGATGGACCACCAGGCTCTGAAGAAGATGGTCGAGGCGATTCCGCCTGACTGGGTCGACGGCAAGACGATGCGGACCTATGTTCTTTTGCTATGGAAGGAGATCGACGATCGTGGGATCCTCGCCCGTCTCCCAATCAAGCCCGGCGTCGATGAGCTCCTGTACACGCCGGGGGCGGTCGTCTGGCGCGTCGATCGCGAGAACGTGGGCAGAAGCCAGATAAACAGACTGGTCGGCACGCCCCTGTACAAGAAGATCACCATCCGCAGCGCGAACACGATAAGAAAGCTCAACGAGCTGACAGCGAAACCTACACGGCTGCCTGCGGCACACTGAAGGTCGTCGGCAAGGCCCCGAGCAGCCGAGGGCCTAACCCAGGCGCCAATGGGCTGTGAGAACCTATCTCGATCGTGGGACTCGCGACGACGCTCCAGGGCAAGCACGTGCGGCTGCGGCCGGCCGGCCCAGAAGACATCCCCGACCTGGCCAGAATCCGCGCCACGCCCGAGGTCTTGCGTTGGTGGCGCGGTGGTGACGACATGAAGGCGGCGGTGGCCGAGGACCTTGACGAGGTGGGGACCGAGACTTTCGTGATCGAGCACGAGGGACGGATCGTGGGCGCAATCCAGTGGAGCGCCGAGGACGAACCGGATTACAGACACGCCGGCATCGATATATATCTAGACCCCGCGTTGCACGGCCGTGGACTGGGCACGGATGCGGTCCGCACGCTCGCGCGACACCTGATCGCCGATCGCGGCCACCACCGCCTGGTGATTGATCCCGCCGCCGATAATGCCGCCGCGATCCGGTGCTACGAGAAGGTGGGTTTCCGCCCTGTCGGCGTGATGCGAAGGTACGAGCGCGGAGTGGACGGCACCTGGCACGACGGACTCTTGATGGACCTGCTCGCAGACGAGCTGATCAGCTAGGACCTGTCCAGCCAAGTCGCGTCTCGAGCAGATCTAGTCGGCCGCTTCGATCCCCCGTGCGCGTAGTCCGGCAAGGACCTCGCGCGTCTCCTCGACCCCGGCACACCAAACGCGCATCACCTCTTCCTCTGAGCGCTCCCAGTAACCGCCCATCGAGCCTTCGCCGAGCGCGGCGCGCACCGCCACCGGGTCGTCCGAAAGGCGAGGGGTTGGCAGCTTTTTTCCGGGCGGCAGCACGACGCCGGGAAGTCGCGTCCAGGGGAAGTTTTCCATCCACGATGCGTGGGACGCTTCCGGGTCGATTTGCCTCACGACGGCGAACGTTTTCGGCGCCTTCCACCAGTCGTGGACCACCACTCCATCCACTGCCAGCGCCTCCACCGGAGCGTTCCCGCCGTGCCCGTTCACGAGAAGAAACCGCTTGAAGCCCTGTCCCCGCAGGGAGTTGAGCAGCTCGCCGACGAAAGAGAGGTAGGTCTCGAGCTGAACCGACGGGCTGCCCGGGAAAGCCGCGAAGTACGGCGTCAGCCCATACGCGAGAGCAGGCAGCACGGGCACGCCGAGCGGCTCGGCGGCCTCGACGGCAACGCGTTCGGCGAGGATCGCATCCGCAGCCAATGAAAGGTACGCGTGCTGCTCGGTCGAGCCGAGCGGCAGCACGATGCGGTCGTCGCCCTTCAGGTAAGCCTCGAGCTGCATCCAGTTGAGCTCTGCGACCCTCACACAGGAGAGGATAGGAGCCGATCGTCCTCCAGGCGCCGTCGCATAATCCCATTGGTGGCCACGGCTCTCTCACTTACTCACCTTGGATCCCTGATGCGCGGGGTGCGCAGCGTGGACGAGGTCGGCGCTGATGAGCGGGCGGCTTCGCTCGCCAAGCGCTCGATCAAAAAGGCGTCCAAGCTCTGGGCGCTCGACCTGGCGGTGCGCTGCATGGATCTCACGACTCTCGAGGGCTCGGACACGCCAGGCAAGGTGACCGCCCTGTGCGCCAAGGCGATCCGGCCGAAACCTGGCGATCCGACCATCCCTTCCGTCGCGGCGATCTGCGTCTACCCGGCACGCGTGGCGGATGCTGTCGAGCACCTGCGCGGCAGCAAGGTGCACGTGGCCTCTGTGGCCACAGCGTTTCCATCGGGCCAGAGCTTCTTGTCGATCAAGGTCGCAGAAACCGAGGACGCGGTTCGCGCCGGCGCTGATGAGATCGATATGGTGATCGACCGCGGCGCGTTCCTGTCAGGCGATTACCAGCGCGTGTACGACGAGATCGTCTCCGTCAAGGAGGCGTGCGGCAAGGCCCACCTGAAGGTCATCCTCGAAACCGGCGAGCTCGGCTCATACGACGCGGTGCGTCGCGCCAGCATCCTCGCGATGGCAGCCGGCGCCGACTTCATAAAGACTTCGACAGGCAAGGTGCAGCCCGCGGCGACCCTGCCGGTGAGCCTGGTCATGATGGAGGCGATCCGCGATTTCGTCAGGGAGACCGGGCGGCCTGTGGGCTTCAAGGCAGCGGGAGGGATCCGCACCTCCAAGCAAGCGATCGCGTACTGCGTCCTGCTCTACGAAACCCTCGGCTCCGACTGGATGACCCCGGAGCTTTTCCGGCTGGGCGCTTCCACGCTGCTCAACGACGTGCTCATGCAGATCGACAAGGAACGCACCGGCGTGTACCAGTCCGGCGATTACTTCACGATCGACTAATGGCGATCGCCAAGAAGCAATCTGCCGCGTTGGCCAAGCAGGTCTTCGAGTACGCGCCCGCGCCCGAAGCGATCGACCACGTCCATGTCGACCCGGGGTACGGGCTTTTCATCGGCGGAAAGATGGTCGAACCGCACAGCAAGAAGCGGTTCCCGACCATCAACCCGGCGACCGAGAAAAAGCTCGCCGAGGTTTCCGAAGCCGACGCGGTCGATGTCGACAAGGCGGTCAAGTCCGCCGCTCGCGCATTCGAATCCTGGTCGCACCTCGCGCCATCGAAACGCGCGCGCTACCTGTTCCGCATCTCACGCCTGATCCAGGAGCGCGCTCGCGAGCTCGCGGTGGTCGAGACGATGGACGGGGGCAAGCCGATCAAGGAGTCGCGCGACGTCGACATCCCCCTCAGCGCTGCTCACTTCTTCTATTACGCGGGCTGGGCCGACAAGCTGGAATGGGCTTTCCCCAACCGCAAGCCACGGCCCCTCGGCGTCGCGGGCCAGGTCATCCCGTGGAACTTCCCACTGCTCATGCTCGCCTGGAAGATCGCGCCGGCACTGGCCGCGGGCAACACCGTCGTCCTCAAGCCCGCAGAGACGACGCCTCTGTCAGCGATGGTCTTCGCCGAGATCTGCATGCAGGCCGAGCTGCCCCCGGGGGTCGTGAACATCGTTACAGGCGCTGGCAAGACAGGCTCGCTCCTGGTCGAGCATCCGGGCGTCAAAAAGGTCGCGTTCACGGGCTCGACGGAGGTCGGGAAGCTGATCCAGCGTGCGCTGGCAGGCACGGGCAAGAAGCTCACCCTGGAGCTCGGCGGCAAGGCGGCCAACATCGTGTTCGAGGACGCGCCTCTCGACCAGGCGGTCGAGGGGATCGTCAACGGGATCTATTTCAACCAGGGCCACGTGTGCTGCGCGGGCAGCCGCCTTTTGGTCCAGGAATCGATCGCCGAGCCCTTGATGGAGAAGCTCAAGCGGCGGCTTTCGACGCTACGCTTGGGCGACCCACTCGACAAGAACACGGACATTGGCGCCATCAACTCGCGAGCTCAGCTGGAGAAGATCCAGGGCCTGGTCGAGTCTGGAATTGAAGAGGGTGCTGAGCTCTACCAGCCCGAGTGCCAGCTTCCGGAGCGCGGATTCTGGTTCCCGCCCACGCTGTTCACCAACGTGTCGCAGTCGTACCGCATCGCGCGCGAGGAGATCTTCGGCCCGGTGCTGTCGGTGCTGACGTTCCGCACTCCGGCCGAAGCGGTGGAGAAAGCGAACAACACGCCTTACGGACTGTCGGCCGGGGTGTGGACCGATAAGGGATCGCGAATCCTCTGGATGGCCGAGCGCCTGCGCGCGGGCGTCGTCTGGGCAAATACGTTCAACCGGTTCGACCCTACCTCTCCCTTCGGCGGCTACAAAGAGTCGGGCTTCGGGCGCGAAGGCGGCATCCACGGGCTTGCCGCCTACCTGGATCTCACCTGATGGAAGTCCGCAAAACCTACAAGCTCTACGTCAACGGCGAGTTCGTGCGCTCCGAGTCCGGGCGCGCGTACAGGCCCGATGGAAACGTGAATGTTCCGCGCGGTTCGCGCAAGGATCTGCGCGACGCGGTGCGGGCAGCCCGCAATGCGTTTCCGGCCTGGGCCGCGCGCACCGCGATGAACCGCGGCCAGATCCTCTATCGGGCGGCTGAAATGCTAGACAGCCGGGGCGCCCAGTTCACCGACCTGCTTGGTGGCGGAGCGAAGGCCCGTCGCGAACTCGAACAGGCGGTCGAGACGCTGGTCTGGTACGCCGGTTGGACTGACAAGCTGCCGCAGGTGGCCGGGACCGTGAACCCCGTCTCCGGGCCGTACTTCAACTTCACCCTTCCGGAGCCGACCGGTGTAGTCGGGATAGTCGCGCCTGAAGAGCCCGCCCTCGCGGGGCTGGTGCGGCGCCTCGCGCCCGCCCTCTGTGGAGGCAACGTGGTGGTTGCTCTCGCACCAGAGTCGCAGCCGCTGCCGGCGTTGACGCTCGCCGAAGTCTTCGCGACCAGCGACTTTCCCGCCGGTGTGGTCAACGTTCTGAGCGGACAGCGCGGCGAGCTCATGCCCTGGCTCGCGGCGCACATGGATGTCAACGCGATCGATGTGGCCGGTTGCACCCCGGACGAGGTCAAAGCGGTTGAGGCGGCCGCGGCGGACAACGTCAAGCGCGTGATAAAAGTCGCACCCGACGAATCAAGTCCTTACCTGATCACGGCCTTCATGGAGATGAAGACCGTGTGGCATCCCATCGGGGTCTAAAATCTAGAGTTACATGGCAGGGGTGCTGACCAGGCCGATCCCAGTGAAGACATTGGGATCGAGCGCGGACGGCCCCACCACCGGCAAGCCCATGATCAGCGCGACGCGGATCGCGCGCCGTGTCCGGCAGCTTGGGAAGCAGATCTCGGAGACCTACGCCGACATCGAGACTCCGTTGGTGATGGTCGTCATCCTCAAGGGCGCGACGGTTTTCGCGGCCGATCTGCTGCGCAGCCTGAGCATCCCCGCGGAGCTCGAGTTCGTGCGCGCTTCCAGCTATCACGGCGGCACGACCAGCAGCGGCCGACTCCAGCTCGCGCACATGGTCGATGGTCCACTCGTTGGCCGCCATGTGCTGCTGGTCGAGGACATCGTGGACTCCGGCCTCACCGTCAACGTCATAACCAAGCGCATCCGCCGCATGGGCCCGGCGTCGCTGCGTATCGCCGCGCTGCTCGACCGGCCGGCGAGACGCGTGGTTGAAGTGAAGATCGATTTCTGCGGTTTCGTGATCCCCGACCGCTTCGTCATCGGGTACGGCCTTGACTACGCGGGCCTGTACCGCGAGCTGCCCCACATCTATTCGCTGACGTAGAGCACACGGCCGCCTCGCCGTACCTCGCGTGGCGCAAGGCGGAGTTGCACTGCCACCTCGACGGCGCCGTGCGGCCTTCCACCGCCGAGGAGCTTGCCGCCGAGCTCGGCCTAGACATGCCGCGGCCCTTGCGCATGGTGTCGCCTTCCGATAATCCCTCGCAAGCCGCCTACATCGCCTACTTCGATCCCGCGATCGCGATCCTTCAAACCGAGGCTGCGCTCGAACGTGCCGCGCTCGAGCTCGGTATCGATTCAGCCGCCGAGAACATCGACTACCTCGAGGTCCGCTGGGCGCCGAGGCTGCACCTGCGCCGCGGGCTTTCGATTCCGCAGGTGATCAGTGCTGTGCTGGCCGGACTGGCCGCGGCGCCACTACGCGCGGTCGCCATCGTGTGCGCCATGCGGCAGGACACGCCGGAGGACAACGTCGCGCTCGCGCGCGAGGCAGGGCGTTTCGCGGGAAGGGGCGTGGTCGGATTCGATCTCGCCGGCGATGAGATACGTTATCCGGCCGCCCCGCAACGCCCCGCGTTCGAGGCCGCGCGCGCCGCGAGCCTGCGGCTCACATGCCACGCGGGAGAGGCGGGCGAACCCTCGAACGTCGAGGAGGCGCTCAACCTGGGTGTTGAGCGGATCGCGCACGGTGTGATCGGGGCCCACGACCCGCGGATCGTCGAGCGCATCAGGTCCGAAGGAGTGGTGCTGGATCTATGCCCGACCGCGAACTGGAAGTGCAAAGCGGTGCTGAGTCTCGCCGAGCACCCGCTCCCGCGGTTGGTCCGCGCCGGCGTCCGCTGCACCATCAGCACCGATTCGCGGACGGTGGCGGACACGACCCTCAGCCGCGAGTTCGAGCTCGCGAGCGCGATGGGTATGAGCGATGAAGAGCTGCTGCGCTGCAACGCGGTCGCATACGAGGCGAAGTTCGGCTAATTGCCGGTTCCAAAGAGGCGGTCGCCGAAGTCCCCGAGCCCCGGCACGATGTAGGCCTTGTCGTTCAGCCTCTCGTCGAGCGCCGCGGTGTACACGTCCACCTCCGGGTGCCGTTCTTCGAGCACCTTCACGCCTTCCGGCGCCGCCACGACGCAGATCATGCGGGGATTGCGCCCGCCTGCTTCTTTGATCAGGTCGAGGGCCTGGGCCGCCGACCCACCGGTCGCGAGCATCGGGTCAAGCAACAATGGGACCTTGCCAACCAGGTGCGGAAGCTTCTTGTAATAGATGCGCGCGACCGCGGTTTCCTCGTCGCGTTCGAGGCCGATGTAGCCGACGCTCACGCGCGGCAGCAGCTCCAGCACGGGGGCGAGCAGTCCCAGGCCGGCGCGCAGCACCGGGATCGCGACGACCTCGCGTTCGATGGTGACGGCGTCAGCCTCGGCCAGCGGGGTTTGCACAACGCCGTGGCGCACCTCGAGATCCGAGGTGGCTTCGTAAAGCAGCATCGTGATCACGTTCCGAGCGAGGACCCTGAACTCTTCGGGAGGGGTCGAACGGTCGCGCAGCCCGCGCAAGCTGTCCGCGACGAGCGGGTGACTACTTACCTTCAGGGGCACGGTCGTGCTCGATGAGGCGCCTGATCGCATCCACCGCCACCTTCAACATGCGGTCCATGTACGACGGGTCGAGGTGGTGGATCTCGCCGGCGCCCAGCTCGTCCACGCATAGGTTGATCGTGCCCGCGCGAAGCTTCCTCAGGCGCGCCACCACGAAAAGGGTGGAGGTCTCCATGTCGTTGCTCAGCACGCCCGCCCGCGACCACATCTCGAGCTCGTCACGCAGGTGGGGCCGGGGCATGGTGTCGGGCAGCAGGTCGGAGTAGAGCGCGTCTACGCTGCGGATGATTCCCACGTGGTACGGAGCGCCAGATGCCTTCGCGGCATCCACGAGGGCGTTGACCACGTGCAGTGAGGCAACCGCTGGGTATTCGAGCGGAACGTACCCGTTTGGCGTGCCCTCGCTCCGGACGGATCCGAGCGCGATCACGAGGTCGCCCATCTTGATCTGGGGCTGCGCGGCGCCGCACGTGCCAACCCGCAGGAAGGTGTGCACTCCGAGCTCACTGAGCTCCTCCACTCCGATGGCGACCGATGGACCCCCCATGCCGGTCGACATCGCAGAGACGGACACGCCATCCAGCGATCCGGTAAAGGTGCGGTACTCGCGACTGAAGGCGATCTCCGTGGCGCCATCGAGGAATTTCGCGATCATCGGGACGCGCCCGGGATCGCCGGGAACCAACACGTACTCGCCGACTTCGCCCTTGGCGAGCCCGACGTGGTACTTCTTTTCGCCCTCGCCTGCCACTGCGGCGAATACTAATGGGCCTTCGTAACGCCGTCCTTGTCGACCCTGGCGAGAACGTGCGGCGGGCGCCGGACCTCCTGGTCGCTGAGGCGCCACGCCTTCTGAAGGCGCGGCATCACAGACCGCGCAAGCTCCTCTGTGCGCGCGTGGACCGTGGCCAGCGGCTCGCCGGCTCGCACCCGGACGCCCACCGCCGCCTCGATGACGATGCCCGCCGCGTGGTCGACCCGATCGTCTTTCTTCTTGCGACCGACCCCGAGCTCGAGCCCCGCCAGGCCCACCTCGAGCGCGTCGATCGACTGTACGTGGCCGTCGACCGGTGAAGGCATCGCAATCTGGACTGGCGCCACCGGCAGCCCCTCCGCCAACCGACCGCCCTGGGCCGCGAGCATCCGCTCGAAGGTCGCGCGGCCGGCGCCCGAGCGCAAGGCTTCGTCCGGGTCGACGTTGACCTCGGCCAGCCAGCACATCTCGCGGGCGACGACGAGCGAGACCTGGACCAGCTCTTCGTCTCCATGACCGGCCAGCGCATCGAGGGCCTCGCGCACCTCTAGGGCGTTGCCCACCGAGCGGCCGAGAGGATTGTCCATCGCCGTGACCAGCGCGACCGTGCGGCGCCCGGCGCCTTCACCCAACTGCACCATCTCGGAGGCCAGCTCGATCGCCGACGCGACGTCCGGCATGAACGCCCCACGGCCGAACTTGACGTCCAGGACGATCGCGTCCGCGCCGGCGGCGATCTTCTTCGACATCACGCTCGAGGCGATAAGAGGTAAGGACGGCACCGTCGCGGTCACGTCGCGCAGCGCGTAGAGGAGCTTGTCCGCCGGCACCATGTGCGGTGATTGGGCGGCGACTGCGATGCCGACCTCCTGGACCTGCCTGATGAAGCGCTCGGGCTCCAGGTCGACGGTCAGGCCCGGGACGGACTCAAGCTTGTCGAGGGTCCCTCCCGTGTGTGCGAGGGCGCGACCGCTGAGCTTTGGCACCTTGACCCCGCATGCGGCCGCCAGGGGCGCCGCCACGAGGGTGACCTTGTCGCCGACCCCGCCCGTCGAGTGCTTGTCGACCTTGATTCCCTTGATGCCGCTGAGGTCGAGGACCTCGCCGCTGGCGACCATCGCCTGGGTCAGGGCGAGCGTCTCGGCGCGGGTCATGCCACGGATGCACACGGCCATCAACCAGGCCGCCATCTGGTAGTCGGGAATCTCGCCGCGCACGTAGCCGGAGACGAGGAATTCGATCTCCTCGCGCGAGTGCTCACCCCCATCGCGCTTGCGGCCGATGACCTCGAGCGGAACCACCGCCGCTTATCGTTCCACACCGCCCGGGAAGGCTCATATCCGAGTGCTACAATCCGGCCCGACCGAGCGGTGTGGCGCCCGGCTGTGGCCAGGTTTTTGAGAGGGAGCTAATTAGGATGGGGCAGACGCGGCTTCGGTTATTTGGTCTGGTAGCAGCGGTGCTGATGATAGGGATGGCCTGCGGTGGGACGAACACCAGCGGCAGCAGTTCTCCAGGCAAGACTTACAAGATCGGCCTGGTGACGGACATCGGCGGCTTGAACGACATGAGCTTCAACCACCTGGCTGACGTCGGCCTTGAGCAGGCCAAGACAAAGCTCCACATCCAGGGCGACGTCGTCGAGTCCAAGACGGGCGACGACTACATCCCCAACCTGACCAACTTCGCTTCTAAGGGCTACGACCTCGTGATCGGAGTTGGCTTCTTGATGGGGCCAGCGGTCGGCACCGTTTCGGGGCAGTTTCCGAACGTTCATTTCGCGATCATCGACAGCGCCGGGACCGACGCCAACGGCAATGACCTGATGCACACCAACGTCGTGTCTCTGCTGTTCAAGGAGCAGGACGCGGGCGCGATGGTCGGCGTCATCGCGGGCATGCTCGAAAAGGAAGGCAAGAACAAGAAGAACCAGGGTGTGATCAGCGCGGTCGGCGGCGTGAGCATCCCGCCGGTCAACCACTACATCGCGGGCTACAAGTGGGCCGCCACCATGGAGGACCCTGGGATCAAGGTCCAGGTCGGCTACTCCAACGACTTCACCGACCCGTCCAAGTGCAAGTCGGTGGCTCAGAGCCAGATCAGCGCGGGATCCGACGTCGTGTTCCAGGTCGCGGGCGGCTGCGGTCTCGGCGCACTGCAGGCGGCGGGCCAGGCGGGCGTCTCGAGCATCGGAGTGGATGCCGACCAGAAGACCGCCGACCCGTCGGTCATCGCCAGCGCCCTGAAGAAGGTTGACGTGGCCACCTTCACTGCGATCCAGGACGTCGTCAACAACCAGTTCCAGAGTGGCGTGTTGACTTTCGACATCGCCAATGGCGGAGCGGGTTACGCGCTGGACAACGTGACTCTGCCGGCCGACGTTCAGGCCGAGCTCGACAAAGTGCAGGGTGAGATCAAGTCGGGCGCGCTGACTCCGCCCGACACCATTCCCGCCTGATAACAGTGGGGACGGGCGCGATCGTCGCCCGTCCCCAACCACCCCGCCTGTCCCGCGTCGTCAACCGTGTTGTCGGCGGGCTCGCGATGCCGATCGGATCTGTCGTCTTCGCATTCGTCGTAGGAGCACTGATCGTCGCCGCCACCGGCGAGAACCCCTTCAGCGCGTATGCAGCCCTGGCGTGCGGTGGGCTCGGCATCGGGTGCACGCAGGGTGAGAACCCCGCCCTTCAGATTTCGAACGCCATCGTTTTCGCCATACCCCTGATCACGACAGGTGTCGCGGTGGCGCTGCCGTTCAGGGCGGGCCTCTTCAACATCGGCGCCGAGGGCCAGCTCCTCGCTGGATCGATCGCGTGCACGGCGATCGGCATCGAGTTCAGGACGCTGCCGGAGATCGTCCTTCTGCCGATGGTCCTTGTCGGGGGTGCCGTGGCGGGCTCCCTGTGGGCCGGCGTGGCGGGCGTCCTGAAAGCCACCGTCGGCGCCCACGAGGTGGTGACGACGATCATGATGAACTACATCGCGCAGTGGTTCCTGCGCTACCTCATCATCGGGGGACCGCTGCAGCTGGCGGCCGGCACCTCGCGGTCCTCGCCGATCGGACCCGGCGCGCAGCTCGCGACCCTTTTGCCGGCCTCCAACTCGCTCATCATCTTTGGCCTACCGGCGAGCGTCTATCGCGTACACGTCGGGCTGTTTCTCGCGCTCGCTGCCGCGGCGGCTTTTGCATTCCTGCTGTGGAGGACCACGCTCGGATACGAGATAAGGGCGGTCGGCCAGAGCCAGAAGGCGGCGCGTTACGCGGGCGTGAGCGTGCGCCGCACGATCATCGTCACGATGCTCATCGCCGGCGCGTTCTCAGGTCTTGCCGGCGCGATACAGATCGCCGGGGTCGACCACAACCTCACCGACAAGTTCTTCAGCGACACCACCGGCTTCGACGCGATCGCCGTCGCGCTCCTCGGGCTGGGCAGCGCGGTCGGCATCGTGCTTGCAGCGCTGCTGTTCGGCGCACTCCATGCCGGAGGATCGGTGATGCAGCAGGACGCCGGCATCTCCGGCAACCTCGTGCTCGTGCTGCAGGCGCTGATCCTGTTCAGCATCGCCGCCAACTTCGTTGGAGCCATCCGCCAGCAGATCCCGTGGTTCAGGCGCCCGATGGCGCCGCCGCCGGCGGCGCCGGTCGCCGCTCTGATGACGGAGGCCGGCGCACCTGACACCGGCTCGACAGGCATATGACCGCACTCTCGGACATCTTCCACCTTCTTTTCACGGCAAACCTGTGGCAGGCAACCCTGACGGCGGCCGTGCTGTTGCTGCTGCCGGCCCTCGGCGGCGTCATCTCGGAGCGGAGTGGTGTCGTGAACATCGCGATGGAAGGCATGATGCTGACGGGTGCCTTCTTCGGGGTGGTGGCCGACCTTGCCTGGCACAACCCTTGGCTCGCCACGCTGGTCGCCATCATCGCGGGCGGCCTGATGGCCCTGATCCACGGCGTGGTCTCGATCCGGTTCCGAGCCGACCAGATCGTCAGCGGGATCGCCATCAACATCTTTGCCGCGGGGCTGACCGTCTTCCTCGTCAACAGGATCTACGGGCTCCAGGACGTCGGGCACGTCGGCCAGAGCGAGCTCCTTCCGAATTTCAATGTTCCTGGCCTTGATCAGATCCCATTTCTCGGACAGGTCGTCTTCCAGCAGAACGTCGTCGTCTATGCGGCGCTGGTCCTGCTGGTCGTGGTTCACGTCGTGTTATTCAGGACGAGGCTCGGGCTCCGGATCCGTGCGGTGGGGGAGCACCCGCAGGCGGCGGACACCGCCGGCATCAACGTTTACGCCATTCGTTATGGCGCCGTAGTGACGAGCGGCCTACTCTCCGGGCTGGCGGGCGCCTTTCTCGCGATCGGGGTGTCGAACACCTTCGTACCCAACATGACCGACGGCCGCGGGTACATCGCGCTGGCCGCGATGATCTTCGGCAAGTGGACGCCGTTCGGGGCGTTCGTCGCGTGCTTGATCTTTGGTCTCGGTGAGGCGATCTACGCGAACAACTCGACTATCCATGCCTCGCAGTACCTGCTCAGCATGCTGCCGTACATCATCACGCTCGTGGTGCTCGCGGGCATCGTGGGTCGCAGCAGCCCACCCGCCGCGGACGGCATCCCATACGTTGCGGGGTCGGAATGAGCGCCTCTCAATCACCGCCGGCCGTCGAGATGCGCGCCATCACCAGGGCGTTTCCCGGCGTGGTCGCCAACGACCACGTCGACCTCACGGTCAGGCCTGGGGAGATCCAGGCGCTGGTGGGCGAGAACGGAGCGGGCAAGACGACTTTGATGAACATCCTTTACGGCCTCGTCCATCCGGATTCGGGCGAAATCCTCATCGATGGCAAAACGGTCCGGATCGGAGGACCGCGCGACGCCATCTCTCACGGCATCGGGATGGTCCACCAGCACTTCATGCTGATCCCGGTGTTCTCGGTCGGAGAGAACATCATGCTCGGCCGCGAGCCTGTGACCGGCCCAGACTTCTTCGACCGAGCACGCGCCCGGACCGAGATCGCCGACTTATCGCGACGCTTCGGCCTCGCACTCGACCCTGACGCGCGAACCGGAAACCTTCCGGTGGGTCTCCAGCAGCGGGCGGAGATAGTCAAGGTGCTGTACCGCGGCGCGAACATCCTGATCCTCGATGAGCCGACAGGCGTGCTCACCCCGCAGGAAAGCAAAGAGCTCTTCGTGGTCCTCAGGGGCCTGGTCAAGACGGGCAAGACGATCATCTTCATCAGCCACAAATTGAAGGAGGTGCTCGAGATCTCGGACCGCATCACGGTGATGCGCCGAGGAAAGGTGGTTGGCCACCTCATCACCAACGAGACGGACGAGGAAGAGATCGCCACCATGATGGTGGGGCGCGCAGTGCTGCTGCGCGTCGACAAGAAGCCGGCCCAGCCGGGGGACGTCACGTTCAAGGTCGAGAACCTCACGGCCAACGCGGACGGGGGGGTCCCGGCGCTGAAGGGCGTGTCGTTCGAGCTCCGGCAGGGTGAGATCCTCGGCATCGCGGGAGTCGAGGGCAATGGTCAGAGCGAGCTGATGGAGGTGCTGGCCGGGACGCGGCGGGCGACCGGCGGAAGGATCCTGCTGGGCGACAAAGACGTCACCGCCTTTGACGCGCGGACCGAGCGCGACGCCGGGATCGCCTACATCCCCGAGGACCGCCGCGGGGCGGGTCTCGTCCTGAGCTATTCGGTCGCCGACAACATGATCCTCGGCCGCCAGCGCTCGGCCGCATTCTCATGGCACGAGATCGTGCTGCGCCTGATCGCAATCAGGGACTGGGCCCGCAAGCTCGTCAAGGAGTTCGACATCCGCACGCCGACAATCGATACCGCCGCCCGCAACCTGTCGGGCGGCAACCAGCAAAAGATCATCGTGGCGCGCGAGATCGCGAGCCGGCCGCGAGTGCTCTTGGCTGCCCAGCCCACGCGCGGCGTGGACATAGGAGCGATCGAGTTCATCCATCGCCGGCTCGTCGCGGAGCGCGACGCCGGCACCTCAGTCCTCCTCGTCTCCGCGGAGCTCGACGAGGTCCGCTCGCTGTCGGACCGGATCGCGGTGATCTACGAAGGCAAGATCGTCAGCATCGAGCCGGCAGACGCGCCCGAGGAGCGCCTCGGGCTGCTGATGACCGGCGGTGGCGCCGCGACCCGCTCGGCCGCTTCTTAAAGCGAAGCCAGCAGCGGACTCAGCTCGGCGATCTTCTCCAACCTGTACCAGCCCGACCGCGGCAGCGATTCCTCCGGCACCTGCTCGTGGTGCCAGGTCACGTGGTAGGGAATATGCACGGCGCGTGCGCCGAGTTCGAGGACCGGGAGGATGTCGGAGCGCAGCGAGTTCCCGACCATCACGAAGTCGTCTGTCTTGATTGCACGGCGCTTCAGGATGCCCTTGTATGAGTTGACGTTTTTCTCGCTCACGATCTCGACTCCGAGGAACAGGTCCGCGAGGCCAGAGCGCGAGAGCTTGCTCTCCTGGTCGAAGAGATCTCCCTTGGTGATCAGCAAGAGGTCGTAGCGCTGGGTCAGCTCGTGCAGGGCGGGCTCGACTCCCTCGAGGAGCTCGGTCGGCTGCATCAGCATCTGCCTGCCCCATCCGAGGATCACATCAAGGTCAGTGGCCGGGATCCGCGCTTCGGTCAGCTGGATCGCGGTCTCGATCATCGAGAGCGTGAAGGATTTGATGCCGTAGCCATAAATGCCGAGGTTTCGCATTTCGGTCTGAAAAAGATGCTTGTCGATGTCCGCGTCGGGCACGTGACGATTCAGAAGCTCGCGAAACTTGCCCTGCGTGATGTTGAAGCGTGTCTCGTTGTGCCAGAGCGTGTCGTCGCCATCGAGCCCCACCACTGTGATCGGCATCCGCCGATTATCCGGACTGAAGCGTTCCCGGCGTGTTGATGAAAGCCCAGTTGGCACCACCGTCGGTGGTGCGCTGGATCCCTCCGCGCACGGTCGCGTAGCCGACGAGAGGATCGCCGAACACGACCTCGGGCGCGATCGGCGCCGCCTGGGAGTAATCCGTTGCATACGAGTGCCAGGTGCTTCCTGCATCCGTCGTTTCTGACGACTGGTCAGGTTCGACTATCTGGAGCCATCGCGTTGCGGTCACAAACCCGATCGAGCCTCCCGGATTCGGGAGCGTTCCCAGATCCGTCCAGGTCGCGCCTCCGTCCACGGACCGGTACACATAGGTGCTGAGCTGACCGCTCGCCGCATTCATTCCCGTCGCCGGAACCAACAGGGTGGTGTCGAATCCGCGAACCACCCCGGCCCGAAGGCTGAAGCCGCCGCCCTGAGTCACAAAACCTGGCGGATCAGGCAGGTTGGCACCTTTCCACGTGTGTCCAGCATCTGACGTTCGGTAGATGGTCGGCTGGTGATTGTCATCCCACGCGGCAAGGAAGCCATGCGTTGGGTCAACGAATGAGAGGTTCTCCTTGCACTGGGCGTCCGCGATGCCGCTCGTGCTCGGGGCGACCCCGTCGACAACCGCCACCTGCTGCCACGAAGCGGCCCCATCAGTCGTCTGCCAGATGGCCGTCCCCTCCGCATTGCATTCGGTCTCGGGCGAACCGCTGCTGTTCAGCCAACCACGCTGGCCATCGATGAATGTGACGTTTCCTCTGGGTGAAACGCTCTGCGGTGGCAGGGCACGCTCCACCCAGGTGTCGCCACGATCGTTCGAGCGAAAAAGAAATCCTTCGGTGAAAAACACCCACACAACCCCGCCTGGCGCCGCACTCATCTGATCCGTGGTCGGCATCGGAATGAGGGGCGGAGTCGCAATCGGCGATGGGCCGGGTGACGGCGTTGGAACCGGCGCCGCACTCGCCGAGGGCGGTGGCGACGGGCTGGAATGCGCTACGAGCGGGCCTCGCGGCGTGCACGCGGACAGAAGCAACAGAAAGCCCGCCAGCAGGGCATACCTCATGTTGGTTCTACGCACGAGGTGGGCCAACGGTTACGCGGAACAAACGACGCGGCGCAGAGGGTTGGAACGGTCATGGAAAGGCTCGACGGAATCCACCACATCAGCGCCATCACGGCCGACGCCACCCAGAACCTCCTCTTCTACGAGGGCGTGATGGGCCTCCGGCTGGTCAAGAAGACGGTCAACCAGGACAACCCCTCCGTCTACCACCTGTTCTACGCGGACGAGGACGGCAGCCCCGGCGCCGACCTGACGTTCTTTGAATATCCCGGCCTTGCGAGGGGTCGGGCCGGAGCGGGCATGATCCACCGGATCGGGATTCGGGTGGGCTCGCATGAGGCGCTCGAGTTCTGGGCGCGGAGGCTCGCTTCAGCCGGGATCGAATCCGCCCTCGAGGAGGATCGCCTTCGTTTCGAGGACCCCGAGGGCCTGGGCCTCGAGCTCACCGCTCAGCCGAGCGCCGACCAGCCTCTGCTGGCGGCGCACCCTGAGATTCCAAGCCAGTTCGCCCTGCAGGGATTTGCGGGCGTGCGCGCCTACGAGCGGCAGAAAGGCGCGAGCCACCGGTTCCTGACCGAAACTCTGGGCTTCACCAGCTCGGACGTGTTCTCGTTCGAATCGCGCGGCGATTCGCGCGGGTCCTACTACGTTTACGACGCGGCTCCTGTGGCGCGCGGGCTCAACGGATCGGGCACAGTGCACCACGTGGCTTGGTCCTCGAGCATGGCGGAGCACGAAGCCTGGCGCGACCGGGTGATGGCGGGTGGCGGCAGCCCGACCCCTGTGATCGATCGCTTCTACTTCCGCTCGATCTATTTCCGCGAGCCGAGCGGCGTGTTGTTCGAGATCGCCACCAGGGGCCCTGGGTTCACGTCTGACGAGCCGAAGGAGCACCTGGGCGAACGCCTTTCGCTACCGCCCGCGTTTGAGCACCTTCGCGCCCAGGTCGAGGCGAACCTCACGCCGCTGCCCAACCTGCGCCTGTCGGGGGCCAACCGCCGGTCCGGAACCGGCTGATCCAGTTCGCCAAAGCAGCCGGGCGCCCATGATTGACGCGGATGGGCGTCCAGCAGCTGAAGCTCGAGTCGGTCAGGCGCAAGACTGGCGGGCGGATCCACCTCACTCCGAGAGTTCCTAAAACCGGTCCGGTCACCACCCTGTGCGGCCAGACCCTTGCCGCCGGCACGTTCGCGGCCGCCGAGACGGCGGCCGATTGCACCAACTGCATCCGCCGCTCCCAGGACCAGGGCCGCATCTCGGGGGCCTTCTTCGCGCAGGACGAAGGGTCGGAGCTGCTCCGGCTGTCTCTCGAGCAGGCGAAGTTCAGGAAACCCACGCGCGGCGATGCGCCGCCAAGGCCTGGAGCGCCCGAGCGGCCGGTGGTGTGGCCGACGGCAAAGCCGCCCGCCGAGATAATTCCCGACCAGCTCGGGGAGCTCATCACGAGGGGATTCAGGCCTTCCGGCGAAGGCGTCTGGCGCAGCCCCGGCGGCGTGGTGGTGAAGATGCGCAAGCGCGGCAAGGAGTGGCTGTTCGAAGAGCTTGTCTTCGAGGGCGCGGTCATCGCGACGCGCATCGACGAGGGCGTGCGGCTGAAAGCTGGCGACGTCGAGGTGACCCCGACCGAAGACGGTTACGAGGTCCAGCTCAAGAAGGGTTAGGGACCGGGCTTGGGCCGGCCGGGAATAAACCTGGCTGCCCTCGGGCTTTGTTTGGTGTGGCGACAGCCCAGGCGCGCTCGATCTACGAGATTGAATTGCCGCGTCTCGACGGGCGGCCGGCTCGCCTCTCCGAGTACGAGGGCAAGGTCGTGCTCGCGGTCAACGTGGCGTCCCGCTGTGGTTTCACGCCGCAGTACGCGGGCCTCGAGGCCCTCTACGAGCGCTACGCAGATCGCGGACTCGTGGTCCTCGGCTTTCCTTGCAACCAGTTCTTCAACCAGGAGCCTGGCTCAGCCGAGAAGATCCAGGAGTTCTGCAGCGTGAACTACGGCGTCACGTTCCCTTTGTTCAGCAAGCTCGACGTCAAGGGCGCGCACCAGCACCCGCTCTACGAAATCCTGAGCGAAGCGGCTGACGACTCCGGGAAGGCCGGCAACGTGAAGTGGAACTTCGAAAAGTTTTTGGTCGGCCGCGACGGTCACGTGGTGCGCCGCTTCCGGTCGAAGGTGGTCCCCGAAGACCCCCAGCTCGTGCAGGCGATCGACTCTCTAATCTAAGCCCCGCCCTTAAGGTTGCGACCATGAAGGTGGTCGCCCAATCCTTCTCCTGGCCGTTTCGGGGTCAGTGGAAATCGAAATGGGTCATCGGTCTCATCGCCGTGCTGCTCCTGCCGATCGCCTTCATCCCACTCCTCGGCTATGCCGTCGCCGCGACGCGACAGGCGGAGCTGGAACCCTCCACAGGCCCGCCGGGGTGGAATCTGTCGGGGCGGCTCTTGTCCGATGGTTTCTGGACAGCGCTGGTGGTGGTCTTGTTGACGGCGCCCTTCGCGGTGCTCATCAATCCCCTGGCCGCATCGCTCTTCGACGCACACCTCTTCAGAGGGGCTGATTCAGCAGTTTCGCAGCTTTACGCGCACACGATTGCCCTCTTCGTCCTCGCTCTTCCATGGGGATTGCTTCTGCTCATCCACATGCCGCACGCGACCGCTCGCTTTGCGCAGTCCGGAAGGGCGGCCGACCTCTTCGATCTATCCGCATCGATCGAGGGGGTGAGGCGCGACTTCACGACCTGGAATCTCGCTGCTGCCGCGATGGTCACCGGGTGGGCCATCGGATTGGCCTGCGTCGGCCTTTTGTGCGCCGGCGTCGTGCCGGGCGTGTTCTACGCGATCCTAGTGAGCGCACATGCCAGCGCCGCGCTCCACGACCCGAGTTCGGACTTACGCGCTCGGTGATGCCGCCCTCCTGGCTGAACTTGGGACGCGGCTCGACACAGCGCTCAATACGAGAGCAATCGCGCTTGCGGCTGCGCTGAAGAAGCGCCGCGACGTGCGGCAAGCGATTGCCGGCTACGCCAGCGTCACCGTCCACTTCGACCCGGACCTGGTGACCCACGACGCGCTGGCGGCGGCGATCAAGCGGCTCGCGTCCAAGCGGCCGCCCATGGCCGAGCCGGGCCGCCTCCACCGGATACCGGTGGTTTACGACGGGCCCGACATGGAAGCGGTTGCGGCGGTGCTGGGCCTCGACGCCGCGAAGATCGTTGAGCTGCACACCAGGCCGATCTACCGTGTCTTTCTGGTCGGGTTCGTGCCAGGCTGGGGTTATCTCGGGCCGCTGCCGGAAGAGCTGGAGCTGCCCCGGCGCCAGGTGCCGCGGACCAAGGTGCCGGCCGGCTCGGTCGCGATCGCCGGGCGCCAGACGGGAATCTATCCGCTCGCCACGCCAGGCGGCTGGCATCTGATCGGAAGGACCTCGGTCAAGCTCTTCCTGCCCGATTCGGATCCGCCCTGCCTTTTCCGGGCCGGCGATCGCGTCAAGTTCTTTGCGATACCAGGGTGAGCGAGGTTCTGCGCGTCGAAAAGCCAGGTCTCTTCACGACGCTGCAAGACCTGGGGCGTCTCAGCGCGATGTCGGCCGGCGTCCCAACAGGCGGCGCGATGGACCGGTTCGCGCACCGAGCGGCCAACCTGCTGGCGGGCAACGACGAAGGCGCCGCGACGCTCGAGTGCACGCTCAACGGGCCCACCCTTGTCGCTCTGCGAGCGTGCCTCGTGGCGATCACGGGGGCCGATTTCGATCCGCAGGTCAACGGCGAGGCGGCGCCGATGTGGACCGGTGTGTTCCTGAGCGAAGGCGACCAGGTCGGCTTCGCTGGCCGGCGCTGGGGCGCCCGCGCCTACGTTGCGGTCGCGGGGGGCATCGCGGGGAACAGATGGCTGGGGTCGTTGTCGACCAACTTGCTCGCCGAGCGCGGCGGCATGCACGGGCGGCCGCTGGCGGCGGGAGACGTGATCATTGCAAGCGGTGTGCCCGCGGGTCCCACGATCGCAGGCCGTCAGCTCGGTCCCGACGACAGGCCCTCCTACGCCGTGCACACCCTGCCCGCGATTGCGGGCCCGCACGTGAGGAGCCTGGATTCCAAGAGTCGTAAGGCGCTGTTCGGATCCGGTTTCAGGGTGAGCCGCGACGCCGACCGGATGGGGTACCGGCTCGAGGGCCCGACGCTCGACGTAACAGGAGATGAATTGCTGTCGTTTGGACTGGTTGCCGGGGCGGTGCAGGTCCCGCGCAGCGGCCAGCCGATCCTCCTCATGGCTGACCACGGGACCGCCGGCGGTTACCCGGTCGTCGCGACCGTCGCCAGCGCCGCCATGCCGTTGGCCGCACAGCTCCTGCCGGGCGACGAGCTGAGCTTCTCGGAGGTCAGTGTGGAGGGCGCCCTCCGGCTGCGCGCGACTCAGCGTGCGGCGCTTGACTCCCTCAAGAGCTGATTGATCCACTCGATGTGCTCGGCGTAGTGCTCGTACGTGTTGCCCGCGACCCATCCGACCACGGGCCGCTTCTCATTGGGATCAGTGGGCTGGTAGTGGCTGTATGGCTTTTGCAGATCGGCGTCACTCAACTTTCCAAGCGCCGACACCAGCCGCGCGTGTGAGTCTCGGAAGTACGCGAGTGCCACGTCTTCGGTCTCGTTCTCATGCAGCTTCCTGATGGCCTCGTTCTCGTTGTCGATTCCGTCCACCGCCTCGGAGAGGCCCATCGCCCTTTCCCGGTCGTGACCTTCGATCAGCGCGAGCAGCGAATGTTCCCAGGCTGCGATGTGGGTCAGGTGATCCTTGACGGTCCATCCGTCCGCCCCGGCCCGGCTCACACCGCCCGCCGCTTCAACCTGATTCACAAGCTCGACAAGCCTCGCCCATCCGGTGTCGATCGGCTGCATCTTCGCGTTCACAGGCCGGCGGCTTTGCGCGCCTCTGCTATCACGAGGTCGTAATCGGGCTGGGGTTTTTCGCGGGAAGTGATCCAGGTATACGTGATGGTGCCCTTCCCGTCGACGACGAAAACGGTGCGGCGAGGGATCCCCGAGTAGCCCTCGACGTCATCGCGGCGCACACCGTAATCGGTGACCATCTTGCGTTCGAAGTCCGCGATCAGCTCGTAGGGCAGGCCGCCCAACTCTTTGGCGAATGCCTCGTGCGAGAACACGGAATCGACGCTGATGCCGTAGATACCGATACCGTCAGCCGCGGCCGCCTCGTGCCTTGACCGAAACTCGGTCAACTCCATTCTTCAACCACCGGTGAAGTCCAGCACGTAAAAGAGAAAAACGAGCGCCTTATGCTTCGCGAGCGCGTCGGCAAGTGAGAGCTCGGAACCTCCGGTGGTCGGGAGCTTGAACTCGGGCGCCTTGTCGCCTACCTGAAGCACGAAGCAAGTCTAGTTAGTCGCCTTTTGCAGCACGTACCAGCCCGAGCGTGTCGCTCCGGTCACCGCGTAGCCCGCGGCCATCGAATCGGTGAAAGTCTTGCGCAGCGCCACCCGCCACGAACGGGCAAGCGAGGGATCCGTGCGCCGCAACGCGACGATGTCGTCCGGGACGTGACAAAGAATGACGCGCGCGGACGAGGCGGCCGCCACGGGTTCGCCAGCAGGACCGACCGAGAGGCCGACATCAGCTCCGGCGCGCATAAGCTCATCGACATTGGGTTCCGGAGCGTGTCCCGATGCCGCGGCCTCCACCGAGGCCGAATCGAGCCGCCAACGGATCAACAGGCGGTCCGATTCCTCACCTGCGTTGATCTCGTCGCTCATCTCCCCATAAACGTTGACGAGGTACTCCGGCGCCTGCGCTCCCAGCTTGGTGAGATTGAAGTAGGCGTTGCGCCGCACCAGGGGGTCGGTCGTCCACTCCATGGCTGTGACGTCTCGCGCCAGGCACCAGCGGCGCTGGTGTTGCTTCAGCTCGAATCCGACACCGCGCGCGTCGCTGCCGCCGAGCACGCCCAGGATGTGCGAATGCATATGCAGCTCGTGCGGCGGGAGACCCCCGAACCAGCCCACCAGGCCGCCGATGAGCTTGTCGCCGGCGTAAGCACCGGACACGTAGTTGCCGGAATGAGCCAGCGCCTTCAGGATGTCGGAGTTGACGGGATGCTCGCCGGGCCGCCCCCACACCACGGCGAACAACTCCGCCAACTCGCCGAGCTCCTGTATGTCCGAGAGCTCGCGGATGGAAGCATTCATCGTCGCCCGGCGAGCCCGCCAGTCGTGATCCCGGCCGCCGCAAATGCCTGCCGCACCGCCGCCACGATCTGCGCTGCGCCCGGCGTGTCGCCGTGGGTGCAAATGGTGTCGTAGCGCCCGCTGCGCGCGAGCTGCAAGGCTTGCTCGACCGCGCGCTGAGGTTCGAGCACCGAACCCGGCTCGCCGCGCGGCGCGAGGGTTCCGTCAGGAAGCATCCGGCGATCGGCAAACCCTTCCCGGTATGCAGGTATGCCCGCGCGCGACGCCGCAGCGATGATTTCGAAACCGGGCTGGCCGACGAGGCCGGCGCCGTGTCGTCTCGCGATGCGAGCCACCGCGTCGGCGGCGGCGCGGTCGACCTGGCAGCGGTGGTACACGGCCCCGTGAAGCTTGATGAAGGCGAGGGGACCGAGCGCCGCGAGGCTCGCGACCTGAAACGCGACAAGGGCTTCGATCTCCGCCACTGAGATCGGCATCTCAACGCGACCGAAGTTGGCGCGGTCGTCATACCCCGGATGTGCGCCCACCTCGACGCCGAGCGCGTGGCAGCGAGCCACGGTCTGGATGCTGATCGACGCCGAGCCGGCGTGGACACCGCAGCCGACGCAGGCGCTGTCGACATGCGCGAGGATCGCCTCGTCCTCGCCCGCCCCTTCCCCGAGATCCGAGTTGAGGTTCAAGAGTGGTTGGTGTCGCCGTGCAGGAGCTTGATCGCGTGAGCCAGGGTAGGCAGTACGGCCTCGAGCGACTCGGTTGCCCCCTTTGGGCTGCCTGGCACGTTGATGATCAGCGTCTGCCCGCGCACGCCGGCCATCGAGCGGGAGAGCGCCGCCATCGGCGTGCTCGCCGCGCCCGCGCGTCTCATCGCTTCGCCGATGCCGGGCACCTCGAAGTCGATCACGGTGGAAGTCGCTTGAGGGGTCACGTCACGCGGGCCGAGTCCAGTCCCGCCGGTCGTGACCACGACATCAGCTCGCTGATCAACCGCCGCCACGATGGCCTCAGCAATCCGCCGTTCCTCATCGGGCACGACCACCGGTCCGATGACCTCGAAGCCGGCATCTTTCAGGATCCGCACGAGGGCGCGGCCGCTGTCGTCGTCTCGCGTCGTGGCCGAAACCCCGTCGCTGACGGTGATGACGTGAGCGCTGCTCAATTTCTTTTGGTGGACCTTGTGCGCTTCCAGATCCCGGATCGCCCGCCTGATTTCTCGAGCAGCCGGACCGTCTCGAGGTAGACACCCTTTTCGACGCCCTTGGTCATGTCGATCAGCGTGAGGCCCGCGACAGCCGCGGCCGTGAGCGCCTCCATCTCGACGCCTGTCTGGCCTGTAACGCGCGCTCGCGCCAGCACGCGCACACCGCCACGGACGAACTCGAAGTCGACCGCCACGCTCGTGAGCGGAAGCGGATGGGTGAGGGGAATCAGGTCCGGCGTTCGCTTCGCGGCCATGATGCCCGCCACCCGGGCGACCTGGATCGCGTCGCCCTTGGCGGTGCCTGCTTTGACCGCTCGGAGCGTGGCCGGCGCCATTCGCACCACGCACTCGGCGAGCGCCTCGCGCACGGTGGAGGCTTTAGCCGCGACGTCGACCATGCGCGCCGCACCGCGCTCATCGAGGTGCGTCAGGCGTTTCGCTTTCCCCACGGGCATCAGGATATGCGGATGCCGGAAACGCTAGGTGTGCTGTTCGATTACGGCCGCACCCTCGTCACGTTCGAATACCCGACCAAAGACCTCCTCGAAGTGATGCGGGGATTCCGCCCGCGCATCGAGGCCGCGCGCGGCGTGCAGGCGCCGGAGGCCGAGGCCATCCTCGAAAACGTCCTCCTGCCCCTGGAGAAAACCATCGGCAGCATGAGCGAGGACGAAGTGGAGTACATGGACGTCTATCGCGCCGGCTGGGCGGAAGCCGGGCTCGAGCTTCCGGATGGCCTTCTGCACGACATCCTCGACGCGGAGCAGCAGTGCTGGGACCGCGCGGTCAGGCTCGACCCCGACGCCCTGCAGGTGCTTTCCTGGCTCGGCGCCCACGGGATCAAGCGCGGAGTCTGCTCGAACGCACCCTTCCCGCCGGAGATGATGCGGCGCCAGGTGGAAGCGAACGGGATCAGCGAGATGGTCGACGCCGTCGTTTTTTCGAGCGAGCTGGGCCGCCGTAAGCCGGCGCCCGAGGTCTACCGCGCAGCGCTGGATGCGATCGGGGTCGACGCGCGGCACGCTCTGTTCGTGGGCGACCGGGTGCGCGAGGACTACGAGGGGCCGCGCGCGGCAGGAATGCGCGCAGTGATCTTCACGGCACACGCCGAGGAAGCGCCCCCCGAAGGCGTTCCGACGATCGCCTCGCTCAGCGAGATCCCGAGCCTTCTATGAGCGCGCCGAAAAAGCGACCGGGCGCGTTGTGGATGTTCTTCTACGGACGCCCGCGACGCGGTTTCCCGTGGCTCTTGGCTGGCGTCTTGGTCGCGGTGCTGGTCCTCGCGCTGCTGTTCGCCCTTCCCGGTGGCCCGGGGGTGTCCTGGACCATAGCCGCCGCTCTTTTCGTACTCCTGGTGGTCGGCGCGCTGGTCTTTGCGGTGCTCGCCGTAGTGCGTCCCCGCCGCCGGCGCTGAGCCATCAGCACCGCGGCGGCGCCCGCGCCCACGCCGTTGTCGATGTTCACCACGACAAGTCCTGTCGAGCACGACTGGAGCATGGTCGTCAACGCCGCCTCGCCCGCGCCGCCGCGCCCATAACCGGTCGAGACCGGGAGGCCAATTACCGGCACGTCGATGAGGCCCGCGACCAGGCCCGGCAGGACCCCGTCCATGCCGGCCGCGACGATGAGGACGTCGCATCCCCATTCAAGAGTCGAAGCCAGTGGGCCGACGAATCGATGCAGGCCCGCGACACCCAGGTCGGCATCGAGCCTTACCTCCAGGCCGCATGCCTCCACCACCATCTGCGCCTCCTCCGCCGCCGGCAGGTCTGAGGTACCCGCGGTCAGGATTCCCACTCTCCCGTCGAGCTTCTCGGCTTCGAAACCCGGGCGCAGCACTCGCGCCGAGGCGGCGTAATCGACGATCCGCATGCCGGCATTCGCTGCGTGCTCGCGAAGTGCGGCGCGATGCTCCGCAGTCATCCGGCTGATCAAACCCTGGCCCATCCGCTCGGCCATCGCAATGACCAGCCGCGCGGCGTCCGCCGGGGTCTTCCCGGATGCCAGGACGACCTCTGGTATGCCCCGGCGCAGGAACCGCCCGAGGTCTAGAAGGGCCCTTCCACCAAGCTCTTCGAGCTGGACCTGCCGCAGCTCGGAGATGGCCTCCTCCTCGGTGAGCTCTCCGGCCAGCAACCGCCTCAGGATGTCCCTCATAACCCGGCGAGCACCTCGCGCATCCGCTGCCAATGGGTCCCGGCCCAGTAGATGCGGCCGCAGTCGGGGCACTCCGAGTAGTGCGACTGCGTGCGGCGCACGTAGGGCGGCACCCGTTCGGCGACCATCGCCGGCATCCGTGACTGCAGCTCCGAGTTGCACTCGATGCATCGGGTGAGTGCTTCCTTGAGCTCCAGTCCCAGCTCCGCGAAAACCTGTCGCAGTTGGTTGCTGACGTCGTCGTCGCGGATCAGGATGGCGCGCACCACGCCGGTCTGAATCACGCGTCGCTTGGTCAGGTCGCGATCGCGCGTGAGGAGCACCCGGCTCTCGGCGGCCGCCTCGCGCACCAGTTCGGCGTCGCCGATGCGAGCGTGGTAGGACGCGTCGTATCCAAGCGCACGCAGCCAGCGCGCAAGCCGCCCGACGTTGCAGTCAGCGAGGAACCGTGGCTTCACCGAACCAATCTTAGAATCGGTTGCATGGCAGCTCCTGAAGAGCTGATGGCCCGGCTGCGCGCAGAGGCAACCGACTGTTACTCGTGGTCGAACGGGCCGGGGGATCGTTATGCGCCGCACAGCCACTCGTACGAGAAGGTTCTTTATTGCGTCGACGGATCGATCACGTTCATCCTCGAAGCGGAGGACGGGAAGCGGATCGAGCTTCGGACAGGAGATCGCATGGTGCTTCCCACCGGTACGATTCACTCGGCGGTGGTCGGGCCCGCCGGCTGCACATGCATCGAGGGCAAACGCTAAGCGCGCGTCTGGGAATTCGCGCGGCGTAATATGGCCACGGGATGGGCATCATCGAGTTCATCCGCGACCGAGCCCGCTTTTACAACTGCCCGGTCTGCGGACGCAGCCTCAAAGGCTGCGACGTCCAGGTCCTCAGCCACGAAGAGGAGCGGTTTCACCTGCAGGTCACGTGCGCGCAGTGCCAGGTGACGTTCATCGTCGTGCTGGCGATCGCGGGCGGCGCAGTCGAAGAGATCGAGAAGGCGATTCCCGAGCCGGAGCCGGTCGTGGCCGCAGAGCCGATCACGGTCGACGAGATCCTCGATCTTCACCTTTATCTGAAGACCTTCCAGGGCACGCTCACAGAGCTCTTCCACCAGCCGGATCACAGCCGCGGCTGAGCGCGGCATGAGCCGCATCTATTTAGACGACGCGGGATTCGCGCCCGTCCTCCCCGAGGTTCCAATAGGGCTTCGCGAGCTACCTGAGGGCAACCCATCCAGCCCGCACACCGAAGGACGTGCCGCGCGGGCCGCCCTGGATCGGGCTCGCGACCTGGCCGCGCAAGCCTTGGGCGCCGACCGCACCGAGATCACCTTCACCAGCTCCGGCACGGAGGCCGTCAACCTCGCGCTCTTTGGCCTCGCGCGCCGGCAGTCGAAGCGGGGAACGATCGTGACCTGGGCCGCCGAGCATCAGTCCGTGCTCGGCGCGGTGCGGCGCCTCCAGTCGGAAGGCCACTCTGTGGATGTGGCGCCGGTCGATTCTTCCGCGCGGGCGGATCCAGCGGACATCCCCTCGTCGGCCGCCCTGGTCTCGATTGGGCTGGCCAACAACGAGGTCGGCACGATCCAGCCCGTCGCAGCGATCATCGCTCGAGCGCATGAGGTCGGCGCCCTCGTGCACGTCGACGCCTGCGCCGGCCCGCGGTGGATAGGCATCCCTGAGGGCGCTGACGTCATCTCGCTCAGCGGGCACAAGCTGGGCGCCGGCCGGGGCGGAATCCTCTTCGTCAGGGACGGTGTGAGGATCGAACCCCTTCTTTATGGAGGTCCGCAGGAGTGGGGCCGCCGAGCGGGTCGAGAAGACGTCGGTGCGGCGACCGCCGTTGCCACGGCGCTCTGGACATGTCACCGCGATCGATTGGAGCGCGGCGCGGTGGCCTTGCGTCAGTCATCGCGCCTGCGGGCGATGCTCGCAGAGCTGGGCGGAGTCTCCACCGGCGCTGACACAACCCTGCCCAACTTTGCGAGCTGTGCGTTCGCCGATCGCCGCGGCGAGGACCTGCTGCTGGCGCTCGACCTGGCGGGGGTTTCGGCGTCGAGCGGATCCGCATGTGCGTCCGGCTCGCTCGACCCGTCCCACGTCCTGCTCGCGATGGGCCTGAGCCTGGATGTTGCCATGGGTAGTCTGCGGCTGACGACCGGCTACTCCACCACCGACGAGGAGGTCGCGCGCGCGGAGGCGATCATCCGCACGGCGCTGGCGCGCACACCAGCTCGTGCCTAGCGTCGAGCAGGACCTGGCCGCCCGGCTTGCCCGCGGCGACGAGGTGGTGCTGGCGACGGTGATTAGAGTCGACGGCGAGCCGCCGTCACACCCGGGGGCAAAGCTTCTTCTCTCCCGCACGGCCACGCTGTCGGGAACGCTTGGCTGCAGCGAATTCGACTCCGCCGCGCTGTCCGACGCCGGCGAAATCGCGGCCGCCGGAACACCGGCCCTGCGCACATATCGCCACGACCTGGGCTCGATCGAGGTGTACCTCGAACCGCACGGAGCGGCTCCCACGCTGGTCGTGTTCGCGGCCACGCCGGTGGCGGCAGCACTCCTGCGCTCCGCGCCCGAGGTCGGCTTTCGAACCGTTCTCGTCGAAACCAGGCCGGAGCGCCTCAGCGGCGCGGCCTGGCCGGAGGCGGTCACCTCGCTCGACGACCTCGCATCCGCGCTGGGCTCCGAGATCTATGCAGTGCACACGGACCACGACGCCGAGGACCTGGTGGCAGCCCTCGAGACTTTGCTGCCGGCCGGGCCCCGGTTCATTGGGCTCGTCGGCAGCCGGCGCCACACCGGGCACCACCTCGAAGCCCTTCGCGCCAAGGGGGTGGCGGACGAGGTCATCGCGCGCATCCAGAGCCCGGTCGGACTCGACCTCGGGGCGGTGACGCCGAGCGAGATCGCGCTCTCGATCCTGGCCGGCCTCGTCGCCGTACGGCGTCGCGGCAGCGGCGGCTGGAAGTCAACGAACCGTTAACTCGAGTTGGGACGCCGAGACCTAACCTCATAATCTGGGGCCGTGCCGATCGCTCCGGGAACCAAGCTAGGGCAGTACGAGGTCCAGGACTTCATCGGCCAGGGAGCGATGGGCCTCGTGTATCGCGCGTACCACGTGCAGCTGCAGCGCACGGGTGCGGTCAAGGTCCTCCAGGGGATCGCTCCCGACCCTGACTCGACGGCCCGATTCCGCCACGAGGCGCAGGCGATCGCCCAGATGCGCCACCCGAACATCGTCAACGTGTACGACTTCGGGGAGCACGACGGCGTGCCGTACATGATCATCGAGTTCGTCCCTGGCGGAAGCCTTGCCAACAAGCTGAGCAACGGCCCCCTCGATACGGCCACCGCGTTGAAATACCTCCGGGGAATCGCGGCCGGTCTCGACCACGCGCACGGGCTCGGGATCGTCCACCGGGATGTCAAGCCGGCGAACGTGCTCCTCGAGAAAGACGACACGCCGGTCCTCGCGGATTTCGGGCTGGCCAAGCTGCTGCAGGGCTCGTCGCTGAAGTCGATGACCGGCGTGACCACCGGGACGCCGGCTTACATGGCGCCGGAACAGGTCACCGGCAGCATGGTCGGACCCGCAGCCGATCGTTACGCGCTGGCCACCATCGCGTACGAGATGTTGACCGGCGTGATCCCGTTCGACGGCGAGGGCCTGATGGAGCTGCTTTATGCGCACGTGCACCGCGAGCCGTCGCCGCCCAGCGCCCGCAACCACGCGCTCGGACCGCGCGTCGACGCGGTGATCATGCGCGGGCTGGCCAAGGATCCGGCCGCGCGCTGGGAAAGCTGTTCGGCGATGGTCGACGCGCTGGCCGCTGCGTTGGCGCGCCCCGCGGAGCCTGCGGTGTCACGGACCGTTGTCATGGCGCCGCCCCAGCCACCCCCGCCACCGCCTTCCGCCCTCGATACACCGGCCACGTTCGCCGCCCCCACGTTCGTCGACACGGAGACGCCGAGCGATCCGATCGCTGTGGCCTATCCATCGCCTCCCCCGATTCCCAAACCCAGGTCCCACCGAGGCCGGAACGCGATTCTCATCGCCGCCGCCCTCGTCGTGCTGCTCATCGTCGGAATCGCCGGTTACCTGACCGGACGTCCCAATCCGGTCGTGTCGCTGACGCCATCTACGGTTGCGGCGGGGGACTCGGTGCTGCTGACGGCCAGCAATCTACCGGCGAACCAGAGCGGCGAGATCCGGCTGCACAGCGAGCTCCGGGTATTTCAATTCCAAACCGACTCCTACGGAAACCTGAGGCAGTCCATCGCGATCCCGAGAAACGCCGGCATTGGAGGCCACACCATCCAGGTCTGTTGGGCGTCGGTCTGCCACCTGACGGCGATCCTTCAAGTCCTCGAGCCGGTCGCCCTTGCCACGCCAACCCCCACGGAAACGGCGTCCCCTACCGCCTCACCGACTCCAGCCTCGACGCCGAGCCAGTCTCCGAGGCCGACCTCGTCGCTTCAGCCATACATCTCGGTGCCGTCAATCTCCAAGACGAAGGGCTTCACCGTCGCCTTCCACAACTTCCTTTTCGTCGGCACGTGGACTGTCGATGTGATCCAGAGCGGCAAGTCCTACCTCGCGGGCAGCGCCGCGGTGCCCGGAGGCGCTCCGTACTCCCAGTCCTACTCAACCCCGGCGCTGGTCGTCTCGCTGGTGGACGCTTACGTCATCGTCTGTCCCAACACCGGGGGCTCGTGCCTGAGGTCGGTCACGGTCAGAGTCGCGCTGTAGCCGGCTAGAAGACCTCGGCGGCGATCAGGTCGTCCAGGGTTTCCCGCCGCCGCATCACCCGCGCCTCGCCATCGTCAAGCATCAGCACCTCGGGCCGCGGCATGCCGTTGTAGTTACTCGCCATGGCAAGGCAGTAAGCGCCGGCAGCGGGCAGCGCGATGACGTCTCCCGCCTGGAGCGGAGGCATCTCGATGTCGGTGATCAGGATGTCGGTGGATTCGCAGTACTTGCCCGCGATGGTGACCTTGCCGTCGTGGGCACGATCCGGATCGGAAGCGAGGTACGCCTCATAGCGCGCGCCGTAGAGCTTCGGCCTGATGTTGTCGCCCATTCCGCCGTCGACCGCGACGTAGCGCCGGACGCCCGGGATGTCTTTGATCGAACCCACCGTGTACAGGGCCATGCCGGCCGGCCCGGCGATCGACCGCCCCGGCTCGACCACAAGCTGCGGGACCTTCAACCCGCGCTCGATGCAGCCGGCCACCAGCGCGTGGTGAACCACCTCGACGAAATGCCGCGGAGTGGGCGGGTCGTCGTCACTCGTGTACGCGATGCCGAGCCCTCCTCCCGCACCCAGCTTGATCGGCTCGAAGCCGAGCTCGTCTCGCAGCGAGACGAGGAGGTCGAGCATCATGCTCATCGCGTGCTCGTATGCGCCCAGGCCGAAGATCTGCGACCCGATATGCGAGTGCAGGCCGATCAAATCGAGTCGCGGATGCTGCAGGGCTTTCTCGACGGCCCGGCGCGCCGCGCCTGACTCGATCGAAAAACCGAACTTCGAATCGAGCTGGCCGGTGGAGATGTGATCGTGCGTGTCGGGCTTGACTCCCGGGGAAAGCCGGAGCATGGCCTGTATCCGCTGGCCCTCGGGGACGACCTCCCGCAGCAGCTCGAACTCGTAGTCGCCGTCGATCACGATCGTCGCGCCCGCCCGGTACGCCGCTTCCACGTCTTCGCGGCTCTTGTTGTTGCCGAGAAAGTGGATGCGGTCTTGCGGAAACCCGGACCTCAGCGCGAGATGAAGCTCGCCCGCCGAGACGACGTCGAGACCCAACCCTTCCTCAGCCACAACGCGAAGGAATTGGGGCGACGCGAATGCCTTGGCCGAGTACAGAACCTGGCCGGCGGAGCCCATGGCGGCGATGTACTCGGAGGCGCGCTGGCGAACGGTCGCCTCGTCGTAGACGTAAAGGGGAGTGCCATGCTCGCGGGCAAGCTCAACGAGGTCGCAGCCGCCCACCTCCATGTGGCCGGCGGCGTTCACCCGGTACGTGACCGGGAACAGCAACCTAGAAGATCAGTTCGGGCTGGTGCCGCAGGAGCCGCAACCGCCGCCGCAGCAACCGCCGCCACCCTCTGCGCTCCCGAAATCGAGCGATTCGGGTGACTCGCCGCCCGCGACAGCAAAGCTCGAGACAAGCACGCGAGTCCTCGTCGACTCGCAGGCCGGGCACGCCTGGGCGGCGTCCCGCTCGGCGAACCTGGTCAGGAGCTCGAACTTCCCCGAGCAGCTCTCGCACCGATACTCGTAGATGGGCATTTCATGAACGATTCTAAGCTCCAAGAGCTCGCGCGATTGATCTCGGAATGGCCTGGGCTCGTCTCGCGGCCGGCGGACGAGCTCATCGAGGACTCACTTGTCCTCCTCGAGCACCTCGGCGAAGGCGAGAAGGTGGTGGATGTCGGCTCCGGCGGTGGACTTCCCGGGCTGCCCCTGAAGATCGCGCTGCCCCGCCTGGACATGACGCTGATCGAGGCAGACCAGACCAAGGCTGCATTCCTGGTGAGCGCATGCAGCGCCCTCGGGCTGCGCGGCGTCGAGGTCGTCGCCAGGCGAGCCGAGGAGGTCGGGCAAGACCCGCGCTACCGCGAATCCTTCGACGTGGCGGTGGCCCGCGCCCTCGCGCCGATGCCTGTGCTGGTCGAGCTGTGCCTTCCGCTGATCCGGGTCGGCGGGCGCCTCCTGGCGCAGAAGACCGACATGGAAGACCTCGACGGCGCGCGGCGCGCGATCGAGGTGCTGGGCGGCGCGCTCAACAGCGCGGTCGCTGCCCCGTCAACTGCGCGACGCGCTGGAACGGTCGTGATCGTCGACAAGCTCCGGCCCACGCCGCGGGGCTATCCCCGCCGGCCGGGCATCCCCGCCCGTAAACCTCTGTAAAACGAAACGGCGCGGGTCCGAGCCCACGCCGTCTTTCTTCGCGGTGAAGCGAAAGGATTTAGCTGATGACTGCGGTGCCTCCGGCCTTGACCAGCTTGAGGTCGGTCAGGGCAAGGGTCGCCACGGCTGAGGGGAGGGGTGCGTACTGGAGGTCGGCTCCTTCTTTCTGGCCGTCAGTGCTGACAAGCCACTTGAAGAGATAGACGACCGCTTTTCCTTTCGCGCTGTCGCTGTACGAGGTGCGAAGGATGACCCAGCTGAAGCCGGCGATCGGGTAGGTGGTGTCGCCCGGCTCGTTCGTGATCGAAAAATTGGTGGCGCTGATGCTGGTGTTCTGGGCGGCTGCGGCAGTCGCACCTGCCACGCTGGCGGTGACGAACTTGCCGTTGGCGTTCTTGATCGATGCCTGGTGCATGCCCGTCTGCACGACATATGCGAGCTCGACGTAGCCGATCGAGCCGTCAGTGGTGGATATCGCCTGCGCCACCGCCTGGTTGCCGCTCCCGCCGACGCCGGTTGGCCAGGAGACGGACTTGGCGGTGCCGACCTTCGACTGCCACTCACTCGAAACCTTCGCCAGGTAGTCGGTGAAGATGTATGTGGTTCCGCTGCCGTCTGAG
>DATMKM010000115.1:0-9116 GCA_035571315.1 Candidatus Acidiferrum sp. | reverse complement strand
TGGGCTCGGTCGTCAACCACGTTCTCCTTCACCAGACGGTGATCGGCCTCGAGGCCAAAAAGCAGATGGAGATGGCGGGCGAATATCCGGACGTGGTGATCGCCTGCGTCGGTGGCGGCTCGAACTTTGCAGGTCTCACGTACCCGTTCATCGGCGACAAGCTGAAGGGTCACCGGCCGGACACCCGATTCATCGCCGCTGAGCCGGCCGCCTGCCCCACCCTCACGCGCGGCGTCTATGCGTACGACTTCGGCGACGCGGTCGGCCTTGGCCCAGTCGTGAAGATGTTCACGCTCGGCCACAGCTTCGTGCCCGACCGCATCCATTCGGGCGGTCTTCGCTACCACGGCGACGCGCCGTCGCTGTGCCTCCTCGTCGACAAGGGCGTGGTCGAGGCTCGCGCCTACAAGCAAAATGAGTGCTTTGCGGAAGCGGTGCGCTTCGCACGATCGGAGGGTTTCCTTCCCGCTCCAGAATCCGCGCACGCTCTGCGGGCTGTGGCCCAGGAAGCGGTGGCCGCGCGCGAAGCGGGCGAAGCCAGGACGATCCTGTTCGGCCTGTCGGGGCACGGCCATTTCGACATGTCGGCTTACGACGCCTACTTCGCCGGCAAGCTCGAGGACATCGAGCTGTCCCAGTCGCGCATTGACGCTGCGATCGAGGAGCTTCCGCGGGTCCCGGCGATGTCGTAGACGTGGCCCGCGCCTTGTAACAATCGACGAGCCCTGGTCGTGGTGAGGGAACACGGTGGCCTCAACCACGCAAATGCGGTTGGTGGTTTGCTCGCGCTGGGCGCCGCCGGTTTCGGCGCGACGGGCGTCGGCGCAAAGCCAGGAGCGTCGAAGTGAGTCTGGGCGAACCACCGCCCCCAGGTTTTCCCGTGGGTCGGGCGCGGCCCACCCTGGGGCTGGCACGCAACATTTTCAAGGGCTCTGACGTTGTGAGGGCGACATGCGAACAGAATCGCCCGAGCAGTCGCTTTGAATGGACGTCGCGATGGTCATGAGAAGCGGCGATCGGCTGTGGTTCGAGGAAATCGTCTTGAGCCTGGCGCGACCCGCCACGAAGTTCGCCAACGTGCTCGTCCATGACTTCGACCTCGCCGAAGAGATCGTTCAGGAGGCCTTCGCGAGGATGTGGGCTTCACCGAACACGCCGTCTACGGAGGTCGAGTTTCGCCGCTACCTCTATCGGACCATCACGAACCTGGCCAATGACCACTACCGAAAAAGCGCTCGCCGTTCGACGTCCGGGTCGCCGGTCCCTGTGGTCGTGAATCCGCTCGAGCTTGCGGAGGCGCGGGCGAGCGACGAGGCGATGAAAGACGCCCTCAGCATCCTTGGGTTGCGCGAACGCCAGGCGATTTATCTCCGCTACTTCGAAGACCAGTCGTTCGCGGAGACCGCCCGGATCATGGGTGCGCGGCAGGTCACCGTGCGCGTGATGGTTCATCGGGCGCTCGGCAAGCTGCGCCGGCACCTGTCCACCAGCTCTATGTCCGACCAGGTGGCGATCTGATGGAAACCAGGACCGAGCTCGAGGAGCGGCTGAGCGCGTATGCCCGCGAATACGACCGCGAGTTCCCCGCCACTGCAGGCGTCGAACGCCGCATCATCGCCCGGATCGCCCTCGCGCCATCTCCGTCCGTGCGGGCTCCACGCCGGCCCTGGGCATGGGGTGGCCTGGCGGGTGGGCTGACTCGCGAGCTGGCGGTCGTGACGATCCTGGTACTGCTGGCGGGCGTGCTGGTGGTAGGGGCGACCAAACTCCGTTCGCTGCAGCCTCGATCGGTATCGCCCCCGGTCACGGCCACGCCGCCGGCCGGAAACCCGCCTGACTGGACAGGGTTGCATTTCGTCTCGGCAAACGTCGGGTGGATTGCGGAGACGAAAACAAACAGCGGGACAACCGGCCCGGGCCCGACTTTTTTGTACAAAACAACTGATGGCGGTCGCACCTGGCAGCAGCAGCTCACCTGGGATGGTGCCGGGCCGTACCAGGTCCGGTTCAGCGCGGACGGAGTGCAAGGGCTTGTCTTGGGGCAGGGCGGCGTGCCCCTCTTCATGACAGCCGACGGCGGAGCTCACTGGCAGCGGATGGCGCTTCCTCCGCAGGCCACCCAGGTGTGGCTGCAGTACTTCCTGGACGCCCGCGAGGGCTGGATCGTCTCTTACCTGAACGAAGCGAATCCGGGGATCGCGGGCGTTTTCCATACCAGTGACGGGGGGCAGACCTGGACCCAGACCGCGCGCCTCGATGTCAGCCAGGACTTCGGCAACGGGCAGGCCGGAGGCAGTCTCCAGGGATACCTCGTCTTCAGCGACTCGTCGACAGGATGGTTGACGACGTTTGCGTCGGGCGGCACCGGCATCACTCCCGTCCAGCCCTTCCCATACGTGACCCATGACGGCGGTAAGACCTGGGCGGTGCAGACGTTCGCACCACCCGCCGGGGTCGTGCTGAACTCCAGCACGGCAATCTTCCGGCCTCCGGTGTTCTTCAATGAAAGCTACGGCGTTGAGCTGGTGATCCAGCAATCGGTGCCCGTGGGGGGGGCCGCGCCCGCACTCGGAGCCACTTACGCCTACACCACGACCGATGGAGGCAACCACTGGTCTGCTCCTCAGGCGGTGGTCGTCCCAGCCGGCAATTTCGCACCGGACTTTGTGATGATCGACAGCAGCACCTGGCTCCTCTTCGGCGGCGCCAAGGTAGAGCGCACGACCGACGGCGGGCGGCACTGGAAGGTCCTCGGCGGGGCGCTGCCGGCCAATAGTTCTGTCGTACAAGACGACTTTCAAGACGTCAATCACGGGTGGGTGGCGCTCATCGTCTTCGCCGCGCAGCCAACGCTTGAGCTCTATCAAACAACCGACGGCGGGGCTCACTGGACGGCGCTCACGGTACCCGCCCTCGGGGGTCAGCCGGCCGAAGGTTAGCTCCTCTAAAAGCGGCGGCCCCGGACGTGCTCGATCGAGAAGCTGGCGGTGTCGGCGATCAGCATCACCGCCATCACGCCGGCTTCCAGCGGGTCGCTGACCACCACGTCGGCCGCGTCCGGCACGGAGCCAGCCATGTTGGTGCAGAGAACGATGATGCCCGCCTCTCTGATCTCGCGCACGGCGTTGGTTATGTCACCGCCCATCAGCGCCCCGGCTAGGACGAGCGCCCGTGCGCGGTGCAGGCGCGCGACCGCGCGCACCGCCTGGGCCAGCTGCTCCTCGCCGACCAGCGGGATCGTGTCGACGGAGATCCGCTCGCCGCGAATGTTGTGCCGATCCGCCTCCGAAATGGCCCCCTGCGCGACCATGCCGACCTGCGCGCCGCCGCCGATCACGATCACGCGCTTGCCATAGATCATCTGAAAGGTCGGCACGCGGCTCACCTTGGTGATCCCCTGCAGGGCCACCAGATCGGCGATCAACATGGCCTGGTCTCCGGCCCCGGTGACTTCGAGCTGGAGCTCGGCCGAGTCCGCCGCAGACCCGCCGGCGATGTAGGTGATGTTCGCTCCGTGCTTGAAGATCGCCTCCGAGATCCGGTACAGGACGCCCGGCTCGTCGCGTGTGGAAACCAGCAACCCAAGCACGTCGCCATCCGGCATGCGCAGAAGATTAAGCTCCCCGTGCCATGAGATTTCTCGACCTCACGCAGGACTTCTCACTGCACACGCCGGCGTTCGCCGGCTACCCAGGCCCCGCCATCCGGTGGATCAAGCACCTCGCCTTCGACCGCGCCGGCGGACAGGAGATCACGATGACGCTGCACGTCAGCACGCATCTGGACGCGCCAGCGCATTTCATGACGCGGGGCAAGTTCATCGGCGATCTGACCCTGAATTTCCTCACCGGCTCTGCCTGCGTCGTCGACCTCGAGAAGATGGGCGTCGGTGATTACGACCTTTACGGACCCGAGCACTTCGAGCGCTGGGAGAAGGAAACCGGCCTCCGCATCGAGCGCGGCGACATCCTCGTCATCCACACGGGCTACCACAAGTTCTATCCCGAGAACTGGATGGATCGCTCGCAGGCGGACGAGACCACCTATTTCATCCGGCATCCCGGGCCGACCCGCGCATTCGCCGAGTGGGTGGTGGAGCGCGGCGTGCGCTGGATCGCGGTCGACGCCGGTAGCGCCGACCATCCGATGAACACCGTGATCCGGCGCATCCGCGCCGACGAGGCCGAGGAGGCGGAGAAGAAGCTGGGTCGGAGCCTTGACGAGATCTTCCCCAAGGCCGACTACCAGGTCATGCACACGCTGCTCTTCCCGCACGACATCATCCACATCGAGAACCTGGGCGGCCAGATCGACGAGGTGCTGGACCAGAAGGTCCAGCTGGGCTGCTTCCCTTGGCGCTTCCAGGGTGGCGAAGCGGCGCTCTGCCGCGCCGTCGCGATCCTCGACGAGTGAAGCCGCCGCGGTTCGAGTACCACGCCCCGGCAACCACCGATGAGGCTTGCGCGCTCCTCGCCTCGTTGGAGGACGCGAAGGTGCTGGCCGGCGGCCAGTCGCTCGTACCCCTCCTGAACTTCCGCCTCGCGCGTCCCGCTCATCTGGTCGACATCAACCGCATTGGTGGCTTGAATCGGATCTACGAGCGTGATGGCGGCGTTGCCGTCCAGGCCCTAGCCCGCCAGTCGGCGGTCGAAGATTCGGATCTCATCGCGCGCGCGTGCCCGCTGTTGACCGCGGCGGTGCGCCTGGTCGCGCATCGCGTGATTCGAAATCGCGGCACGGTCTGCGGCAGCCTTGCTCACGCCGACCCGGCCTCGGAGTTGCCGGCCGTTTTACTCGCGCTTGGCGGCCACGTGGTCGCCCGTTCTGTGCGTGGAGAAAGGGTTATCGATGCGGGGGGGCTCTTCCAGGGCGTGATGGAGACGGCGCTCGCGCCAGACGAGTTGCTGGTCGAGGCGTGGTTTCCGGCCTCACCGGCGCCTTTTGCCATCGTCGAAGAGTCGCGCCGCCACGGCGATTTCGCGCTGGCCGGAGTGGTCCGCGCCGCAGACCGCCTTGCCTTGTTCGGGGTCGCGCCCACGCCGGTCCTGGCCGATTCACGCGACCCGGTAAGAGGACTGCAGCCGAGCGGAGACCTCGAGGCGACGCCGCAGTTCCGCCTTCACCTGGTGCGCGTCCTGACCGAGAAGGCGTTCGCCGCATGAGGGTGAATGGGTTCGCCCATCCGGCCGCGGCCGATCCGCGCCGGCTCCTGTCCGACCACCTGCGCCACGACCTCGGCCTGACAGGTACGCACGTCGGCTGCGAGCACGGGGTCTGCGGGTGCTGCACGGTTCTGCTCGACGGCGCGCCGGTGCGTTCCTGCCTGATGCTCGCCGTGCAAGCCGAAGGCCACGACATCACCACGATCGAGGGCCTGGCCGCCGACGGTGCTCCGCTTCACCCCGTGCAGCAGGCATTTCACGAATGTCACGGGCTGCAATGTGGCTTCTGCACACCCGGCTTCGTGATGTCGGTGGTGGGGCTGCTGGCGCAGCATCCGAATCCCACCGCCGAACAGGTCGACGAGGGCATCAGCGGCAACCTGTGCCGCTGCACCGGCTACGCCCCGATCCGCCGAGCGGTGGTGCGTGCCGCCGAGCTCTCCAAAAAATGACCATGCGCTGGTTTGGGGAGAGGGTGCAGCGTGTCGAAGACGATCGCCTGCTGCGCGGCCACGGACGCTTCACCGACGACATCGACGAGGGTGCGCTCGAGTCGGTGCTCGTCCGGTCCCCCTACGCGCACGCGCGCATCCTCTCGATCGATGTCACCGCGGCGCGCGCGATGCCCGGCGTGGTCGCGGTGTACACCGCCGCCGACCTGCCTTTCGGTCACACCGATCTTCCGATCCTCATCCCGCACCCCAACCTGACCCACGGCCGCACCCAGCGCTGCCTCGCGTCCGAGGTGGTGAGGTACGTGGGCGAGGCGGTCGTGTTCGTCGTGGCCGAAACCCGCGCCATCGCCGAGGACGCTGCCGAGCTGGTCCAGGTCGAATACGAGTCACTGCCAGTTGTGATCACGCCCGAGTCGGCTGCCCGCGCGGACCACCTGGTCCACGACGACGTGCCGGGAAACGTGGCGGCTGAGCTGATCCAGGAGGCAGGCTCGGTCGAGGCATCCCTTGCCTCAGCTCCGCACCGTTTGCGGCTGCACTTTCGCTTCGAGCGCGGCGCCGCCTGCCCGATGGAAGCTCGCGCGGTCTGGGCTCGCTGGTCGACCGCCGAGCACAAGCTGACCGTGTACGACTCGACGCAGTCGCCGACCTCGATCCGCGGCGGCCTCGCCGTGCTCTTCGGGTTGCCCGAATCGAACGTCGAGGTGATCGCGCCCGATGTGGGGGGCGGTTTCGGGCCGAAGATCATGCTGTTTTATCCCGACGAGCTCCTCGTTCCGTTCGCGGCGATGAGGCTCGGCCGGCCGGTCAAGTGGACCGAGGACCGCCAGGAGCATTTCACCGCGGTCAACCAGGAGCGGGGCCAGGTCCACGAAGTCGAGGTCGGCTTCGCCGGCGACGGCAAGCTCCTGGCGCTTGATGTCGACTTCATTCACGACGGCGGGGCGTACACCCCGTACGGAATCATCCTGCCGATCATCACCGCCGCCCAGGTCCCCGGCCCTTACCGTGTGCCGAACTACCGAGTGCGATTCCGCGACGTGTACACCAACGCCACTCCGACGTCGCCCTATCGAGGTGCGGGCCGCCCGCACGCTTGCTTTGTCATGGAGCGAACTCTTGACGCCATCGCGGCTCAGCTCGAACTCGACCGCGCCGAGGTGCGAAGGCGCAACCTGATCCAGCCGGACGAGTTTCCGTACGAAGTCGGGGTGGGCTGGCAGGACGGCAACCGGGTCGTCTACGACAGCGGCAATTATCCCGTGCTCCTGGAAAAGGCCCTCGCCAACCTCGGACCCAGGCCTGCGGGCGACCACGTCGGGATGGGCCTTGGCATGTACGTGGAAGGGACGGGGGTCGGGCCGTATGAGGGAGCGCACGTGCAGGTGCTCGTTTCGGGCAAGGTGGTGGCGGCGACCGGCATCCCGAACCAGGGCCAGGCTCACGCGACCGTTTGGGCGCAGATCGTCGCCGACCAGCTGGGCGTCGATGTCTCCGACGTCGAGGTCAGCAGCGGCGACACGCGGCGATTCCCGTGGGGAGTCGGCACCTTCGCATCGAGAGGTGCCGTCACTGCGGGCAACGCGATGGCCGTCGCAGCCGGCATGGTCGCCGAGAAAGCCAAGCGCATCGCCTCCGACCACCTCGAGGTCGATCCGGCCGACCTGGAGCTCGTCGGCGGCAAAGTACAGGTCAAGGGCGCACCCGATCGGGGTATGCCGCTCGCGGCGATCGCTGTCCTGGCCAACCCCGTCCGCTACGCGTTCGGCGGCGGTACGGAGGCGGCGACCCAGTTCTCGGCCAGACCGCGTCCAGGACCTCCGCTTCACGATGGCGAGCAGCCCGGCCTGGAGGCGACCGGTTACTACAGCCCGCCTGGTTCGACCTGGGCCGCCGGCTGCCACGCCGCCTACGTGCGGGTCGACCCGAAGACGTTCCGAATGGAGATTCTCAAGTACGTGGTCATCCACGATTGCGGACGGGTGATCAACCCGCTGGTGGTGGAGGGGCAGATCGAGGGTGGTGTGGCGCAGGGTATCGGCGGCGCCTTCTACGAGCGCCTCGCCTATGACGACGAAGGACAGCTCCGCAACGCGTCGTTCATGGAGTTCCTGATGCCCTACGCGACGGAGATCCCGGCGATCGAGATCGACCACATCGAGACGCCCTCACCGCTGAACCCACTGGGCGTCAAGGGCGCGGGCGAAGCAGGGGTGATCCCGGTGGGCGCGGTCCTCGCGTCAGCGATCGAGGAGGCGCTGGGAGTCGCGATCACCGAGATGCCCTTGTCGCCGCTTAAGCTCTTCGAGCTCAGCCGTCCGTCCTGACGACCGCGGCAATGATGTTGCCGCCCGGAGGTCCCTGGTGGGAGTTCCGCTCGCCTCCGCTCACGTAGTTCGTCGTGCGGCCGGTCACCGAAGCCACGAGCATCCCGCCCAGCGCTTTCCCGATCTGGTAGGCGTCGACGTCATCAAGCAGCGTGATCCTGTGGCCTCGAATCTGATCGCTGCCCGGGATGACCGACTTGGCGAAGACGTGGACCAGACGCGACAGGTCGGTTTCATCGGGCAAGCCCCCGTCGAAGTGCAGCCCGGCCGAGCGAAGGGCGTTCCTCACGCCCTCGGCATCGATGAAGTCCTTGGTGACCGCGTGCCCGATCACAAGCGAGCTTCGCGAGGCTGTCGAGTTGCCGAAGACGAGCACCTCGCCATGGCGTTTCTCTCCTCCGGAGGAAGTCATCGCGACCTCCGAGTACAGGCTCCAGTCGCGGCGCACCACGCCGTCCGACAGGGCCGACTCCTTCACCTCGCCAAGCGCCATGGCCACTCCGAGAGCTGCCGCATCGTTCGCATAGACCCCCGCGCCTTCTGGGCCGAAGGTCAGGTCGTGCGACACCACCGTCTTTCCGCGCGACTCGGCGTCCTTGATGCTCGAGGTGGTCAGTCCAGGCACCTTGACCATGACGAGGTGGACGTCGTGCGGATCGGTCAAGCCCGCATCCGCCATGGCGCGATGCGTCGCCTCTGCCACCTTCCGGATCTGGCCCATCCGGCCGACCTCTTCAGGCGGCATCGGTTCCGAACCGGCTCGGCCGACGACCAACCTTTTCTCGGTCTGCGAGTCCGAATCGGCGACCTCGACCCACTCTCGCGTCACGACGGCGATGTGCGGTGTGATCACCCCCGGGCATCCGCCGGAGAGGACGAAGATGACCTGTTTCGCCACGTCGTCGATCGATATCCCGAGGAACCTGGAGGTCCACTGGCGCAGCGCCACGTCAGCCCATACGCGGCCCCAGTCGTCGTGCTGCCCGGTGCCTTCGGTCTTGCCGGCTATCGCGACGAGCGTGTCGGGCTTGATCTTGCCCGCGTCCGCCAGCTGCTGCAGGCCGGACGTGTCTGACGGCGCGGCCATGGGCACCACGAACATCTCGACCTTCTGAGCTTTCATCACGTGCACATTGTCAGTCGAAACCGGGTGGCCTCTGAAAACCGAAGCC
>DATMKM010000114.1:0-2883 GCA_035571315.1 Candidatus Acidiferrum sp. | reverse complement strand
AGCCAGACCGTGTCCCTGCGCAACGTTGAAGTCGCGCGCTACGAGCCGGCCGCCGTCCTGATCTCCAACGGGTTGCAACCCGGCGAGGTCGTCGTCACCGCCGGCGTGCAGAGCCTGCACCCCGGCCAGAAGGTGCGCCTCCTGGGAGCCGTGTCATGAATCGTTTCAACCTCTCCGAGTGGGCTCTTCGGCATCGCTCGCTCGTGATCTATTTCATGCTCGTCATCGTGATCGCCGGCATCGGATCTTACTTCCGGCTCGGGCGCAGCGAGGATCCGGACTTCACCGTCAAAACCATGGTGGTGCGGGCGGAATGGCCGGGCGCGACGGTCGGCGACACGCTCGAGCAGATCACGGACCGTCTTGAGCGGAAGCTCCAGGAGACGCCGAACCTGGATTATCTGAAAAGCTACACGACCGCAGGCAAGGCCACGATCTTTGTGAACCTGAAAGACTCGACGCCGCCCGCTCAGGTGTCCGACATCTGGTACCAGGTGCGCAAGAAGGTGGGCGATATCCGCAACACCTTGCCGCAAGGAGTTGCCGGCGTCGGCTTCAACGACGAGTTCGGCGACACCTATGGCATCGTTTACGGCTTCACCGCCGACGGATTCACCCACCGGGAGCTGAGGGACACTGTGGAGGATGTCCGCAAGCAGCTTCTCGAGTTGCCAGACATCTCGAAGATCGACGTCCTCGGGGCGCAGGACGAGCGAGTGTACGTGGAATTCTCGACCGAGAAGCTGAAGGGCCTTGACATTGAGAAAGCGGCGATCGCCGCGCTCGAGGCCCAGAACGCCGTCATTCCCGCGGGCGTGGTGCAGACCGGGGACGAGAAGATCCTTGTGCGTGTTTCGGGCTCCTTCCGATCCGAGCAGGACATCCTCAACGTGGGCTTCGTTTCGAACGGCCGAACGATCCGTTTGGGCGACATCGCAAACGTCACCCGTGGCCCGGCCGACCCGGCGCAGCCGATCTTCCGCGTCAACGGACGAGAAGGCATCGGTCTCGCGATCGCCATGCGGACGGGCGGCGACGTCCTCACCCTCGGGCGCAACGTCGAGCACGCCATGGCCGAGATCAAGGCCAACCTGCCCGTTGGGATCGAGCCGACGCTCCTCGCCGACCAACCCGTTACCGTCGACCACGCGGTGGCCGACTTCATGGAGGCGCTTTGGGAGGCGATCGCCATTGTCCTTGGGGTCAGCTTGTTAAGCCTGGGGTTGCGCGCGGGCGCCGTCGTGGCCCTCTCGATCCCGCTCGTGCTCGCCGCAGTGTTCGTGACGATGGCGTTCACCGGCATCGACCTTCAGCGCATCTCGTTGGGCGCCCTGATCATCGCCCTCGGTTTGCTGGTCGACGACGCCATGATCACGGTCGAATCGATGGTCACGCGGCTCGAGCAAGGCGACGACAAAGAGCGCGCCGCCACCTTCGCCTACACCTCGACCGCCTTTCCGATGTTGACCGGCACGTTGGTCACGATCGCGGGCTTCGTTCCGATCGGCTTCGCGCGCAGTGGTGCAGGCGAGTACACCTTCTCGATTTTCGCCGTCGTCGCCATCGCGCTGATCGCGTCCTGGTGCGTGGCGGTTCTCTTTTCGCCTTTGCTTGGCGTCTGGATTCTCAAGCGACCCAAGGCGAGGCGCTCAGAGGAGCCTGGCCCGGTCATGCGTGTCTTCCGCGGCCTTCTCGTGCTGGCCATGCGGGCGCGCTGGGCCACGATTCTTGTGACGCTCGGTCTGTTGGGGGCGGCGCTCTATGGCATGCGCTTCGTTCCGCAGCAGTTCTTTCCGTCGTCCGACCGGCCTGAGCTGCTCGTCGACCTGCAGCTGCCTGAGAACGCGTCGATCTACGCAACCAAGGACGTCTCCGCCCTGTTGGACAAGCTCCTGAAGGACGATCACGATGTCGACCATTGGAGCACGAATGTCGGGCGAGGGGCCGTCCGGTTCTATCTCCCCCTCAACGTTCAGCTCCCGAATGATTTTTTCGCCCAGGCCGTCGTCGTCACGAAGGGACTCGAACAACGCGAGCGCGTGAAGGCGAAGCTCGAGCGCGCGCTGGTGACCGATTTTCCGAGCGTCGTGGGCCGGGTCTACCCGCTTGAGCTCGGCCCTCCCGTGGGATGGCCGCTTCAGTACCGGATAAGCGGACAGGAGCCCGATCAGGTGCGCGCGATCGCGTTCCGGGTCGCCGAGGCCATCGGTTCCGCCCCCGGCGCGGGGAACGTCAACTACAATTGGATGGAGCCGGCGCGCACGGTCAAGATCCGGGTCGACCAGGATCAGGCCCGCCTTTTGGGGCTAAGCTCACAGGATCTCGCCCAGGCTCTGAACACGGTTCTGTCCGGCCTGACAGCCACGCAGATGCGCAGCGGCATTTATCTCGTCGACGTGCTGGTCAGAGCCTCAGCCGAGCAGCGCATGTCGCTGGCCACCATCCGGGCGCTTCAGATCCCGCTGTCGAACGGACGGACTGTTCCCCTAGGCCAGATCGCGTCCGTCGATTATGGGCAGGAGTATCCGATAGTCTGGCGCCGGGACCGGCTGCCGACCGTTACGGTGCAGGCCGATGTCACGCCCGGCGTTCAGCCCGCCACGGTCGTACAGGCTCTGGCCCCGAAGATCGCCGCGCTGAACGCCGGCTTGCCCAGCGGCTACCGTATCGAAGTTGGCGGGTCAGTTGAGGAGAGCAACAAAGCGCAGGCGTCAGTCGTCGCCATCCTGCCTCTGATGCTCGTCCTGGCGCTAACAGTGCTGATGGTGCAGCTCCAAAGCTTCAGCCGCCTTTTCCTCGTCATCAGCGTGGCCCCTCTGGGCCTCATCGGAGTCGTCGCGGCCCTCCTCCTCTCGAACAAGCCCCTGGGTTTTGTGGCGATCC
>DATMKM010000113.1:0-31705 GCA_035571315.1 Candidatus Acidiferrum sp. | reverse complement strand
AGCGCAGATCGAAGGCGCCACGAAGACGCAGCGCGAAGGCATCCAGGGCGAGCTCGAGGCGCTGCAGCAGGAGATCGAGGCGACGCGCACCGATCTCGAGGCGCTGCACGCGAAGCAGATCCTCACCGACACCCAGTTCCGCGATTACTCGGAGCGCTTCGGACGCACCTTCAAGGCGGGTATCGGCGCCGAGGCCGTTCGCGAGCTGCTCTCGCGCATCGACCTGACGTCGGAGATGTACCGCCTGCGCGAGGAGTCGAAGTCGTCGAGCGGCCAGCGCAAGCAGAAGGCGATCAAGCGCCTGAAGGTCGTCGAGGACTTCCGGAAGTCGAACGCCAGCCCGACGTGGATGGTGCTCGAGGTGCTGCCGGTCATTCCGCCAGAGCTGCGCCCCATGGTTCAGCTGGACGGTGGCCGCTTCGCCACGTCCGACCTGAACGACCTGTACCGCCGCGTGATCAACCGCAACAATCGCTTGAAGAGGCTGCTCGAGCTTGGCGCGCCCGAGATCATCGTGCGCAACGAGAAGCGGATGCTCCAGGAAGCGGTCGACGCCCTGATCGACAACGGCCGTCGCGGTCGCGCGATCACGGGCACCGGCAACCGCAAGCTGAAGTCCCTTTCGGACATGCTCAAGGGCAAGCAGGGTAGGTTCCGTCAGAACCTGCTCGGCAAGCGCGTGGACTACTCGGGCCGCTCCGTGATCGTGGTCGGCCCCGAGCTGAAGCTGCACGAGTGCGGCCTGCCCAAGAAGATGGCGCTCGAGCTGTTCAAGCCGTTCGTCATGCGCGAGCTTGTCAACAAGGGATACACCACCAACATCAAGTCGGCCAAGCGAATGGTCGAGCGAAGCCGGACGGAGGTCTGGGACGTCCTGGACGAGGTCATCCGCGACCACCCGGTGCTGCTCAACCGCGCCCCGACCCTGCACCGCCTGGGCATCCAGGCGTTCATGCCGGTGCTGGTCGAAGGCTCGGCGATCCAGATTCACCCCCTGGTCTGCGCCGCCTTCAACGCCGACTTCGACGGCGACCAGATGGCCGTGCACGTACCGCTCTTCAGCGGCGCCATCGCCGAGGCGAAGAACCTGATGATGTCGTCGCAGAACATCCTGTCGGCGGCGGACGGCCACCCCGTGGTGGCGCCGACGCAGGACGTGGTCCTCGGCTGCTACTGGCTGACGGCCGCACGGGGCGACATGCCAAAGGGCGAAGCGATCTCCAAGCTGCATGCGTTCAGCTCGCAAAACGAGGTCGTGCTCGCGCTGGAGAGCAAGGTCGTCAAGCTTCAGGAATGGATCCGCGTCCGGATCGGAGACACCCTACTGGTCACAACGCCAGGGCGTGTCGTCTTCAACCAGCCCCTCCCGGTCGGCAAGGCGCCCATGGAATCTGTCATGGAGCCGCTGCCGTTCCAGAACGCTCACTACGACCGCAAGCTGCTGCGCACGCTGGTGGCAGAGCTGTACCGGCTGTACGGCAGCGACACCACCGCGATCGTGGTCAACGACATCAAGCGGCTTGGGTTCCGTTACGCCACTCAGGCCGGGGTCACCGTCTCGGCCATGGACATCCCGCACCCGCCGGAGAAGTGGGAGATCATCCACGCCACCGAGAAGGAAGTCGCCGACGTCGAGAAGATGTACCGCCGCGGTGTGATGACCGACGACGAGCGCTACCGCAAGGTGATCGAGCTCTGGCAGCTCGCCTATGAAAAGGTGGGCAATGCCACCGAGGTTGCTTTTGACAAGTTCAGCCCGATCTGGATGATGATGGGCTCGGGCGCCCGCGGAAACATCCAGCAGATCCGCCAGCTGGCGGGTATGCGTGGCCTGATGGCCGACCCGACCGGCCGGATCATCGACCTGCCGATCATGGCCAACTTCACCGAGGGCCTGACCGTGCTCGAGTATTTCATCTCGACACACGGAACTCGCAAGGGTCTGGCCGACACCGCGCTCCGCACGGCCGACTCCGGCTACCTGACGCGCCGTCTCGTCGACGTCGCTCAGGACGTGATCGTCCGGGAGGAGGACTGCGGCACCACGAACGGGATCTGGGTCCGGGACATCACCCCCGAGCGGGCCAAGAACGAACCCATCTACGAGAAGATCGCGGGCCGCGTCGCGGCCGAGGACGTCACCGTCGACGGCAAAGTCCTCGTCCCGACTGGCACGTCGATCACGGACGACAACGCTCGCAAGATCATCGCGGCCGGCGTGCCGGTCAAGATGCGTTCGGTCCTCGTGTGCGAGGCACGCGAAGGCGTGTGCCGCACCTGCTACGGCCGCAATCTGGCCACGGGCAAGGTGGTGGAGATCGGCGAGGCGGTGGGTGTCATCGCCGCGCAGTCCATCGGCGAGCCGGGCACCCAGCTGACCATGCGCACGTTCCACACCGGCGGCGTCGCCGGAGTGGACATCACCCAGGGTCTGCCCCGCGTGGAGGAGCTGTTCGAGGCTCGCATCCCCAAGGGCAAGGCCATCATCTCCGAGATCGACGGGGAGCTCGAGATCATCCGCCAGGAGGGCTCGCGCAAGGTGCGCGTGATCTCCAAGGAGGAGTTCGAGGTTTCCTACCCGGTCGACCCCAAGCTCCAGGTGCTCGTCAAGAGCAAGGACGACGTCATGGAGGGCCAGGAGCTGGCCCGCGACGCCAAGGGCAACGTCGTGCGGACGCGGCACGCCGGCAAGGCGACCGTGTCAGCCAAGGAGATCACCGTGCGGACTGTCGACGAAGAGGTTCGGGAGTACGCGATCCCGCACCAGGTCCGCATCCGGCCGGAGCTCGACCGACGAGACGGTCAGAAGGTGATCATCAAAGCTGGACAGCAGATCACCGAAGGGTCGATCTCACCGCAGGAGCTCCTCCACATCCTGGGCAAGGAGGCGGTCCAGACCTTCCTGGTCGACGAGGTCCAGAAGGTTTATCGCAGCCAGGGCGTGGACATCAACGACAAGCACATCGAGGTGATCGTGCGGCAGATGATGCGGAAGGTCCGCGTCGACTCCGCGGGCGACACCGGCCTGCTGCCGGGCGAGATCGTCTCGCAGTGGGAGTACGAGGAAGGCAACGCGAAGGCGCTGGCGGAGGGCGGCGAGCCCGCCACGGCGCAGACCGTGCTGCTCGGTCTGATCAAGGCCGCGCTGAACACGACCTCGTGGCTCTCGGCGGCATCCTTCCAGGAGACGACGCGCGTCCTGACCGAGGCAGCGATCTCGGGCAAGGTAGACCGGCTGCGCGGCCTGAAGGAGAACGTGATCATCGGCAAGCTCATCCCCGCCGGGACGGGGCTCGACTACTACAAGAAGCAGCGGGAGCAGGCGGCCAGGATCCTCGAAGAGGAACCGATCGACCTGGAAACGCTTTCCGTTTAGGGGTTTGCGAAGCCGGGCCAAAGTGGCCCGGTTTTGCGTTACATTCTTCGGTACGTGCACAAAGGGTCGCCCGCCACGGGTGGCCCTTTCGGTTTTCTCAGGCGAACCTGGGATGATGGGAAAAGTGATCCCAAGCTCGAGGCTGCTTCGCGCCGTGACGCTCCTGCTGGTGGTCCTCGCAGCCCTGACCGCGTGCAACTCCCCGTCCCTCACCCAGGGGCCGAAACTTGCCACGGACCAGACGCTGCACGTCCTGCTCGAGGACCAGCCCGGCTCGCTCGATCCCGGGCAGACACAGTACCCATACGAGACCGCGGTCCTGCGCGCGATCTCCGAGTCCCTCGTCAAGCCGACCGCGGACCTGAGCGGTGTCGTGCCCGCCGCCGCCTCCAGCTATGACGTCGTCGCGGGGGGCACGGTGTACGTCTTCCACCTCCGGCCGGCGGCCGAATACTCGGATGGGACGCCGGTCAAGGCGCAGGACTTCGTCTACGCGTGGCAGCGGTTGATCGACCCACGCCTTGCCTCACCCGAAGCGGTCTTCTTCTCCGACGCAATCCTGAACGGCGACAAGGTTTCGAACCTCGACCCGCAGCGCGACGCCGCCAACATCGACGCCGCGCTCAATACGCTCGGGCTGAAGGCGCTGGACGACACCACGTTCCAGGTGACGCTGGCGCAACCGGACCCGGCCTTCCTCTGGCTGGCGGCGATGCCGGCCGCGGCGCCGATCCCGCCGGACGTGGTCAAGAAGAGCGGCGACAAGTGGGCGACCAGCCCGGACACGTTGATCACGAATGGGCCGTTCAAGGTGTCCGAGATGGTGGCGAACGACCACATCACCGTGGTCCCCAACCCGCACTACTGGGGCGCCAAGCCGACCCTGACGGCGATCGACTTCGAAGTCGTCAACGACGGGGCGGCCGCGTTGACGAAGTACAAAGCGGGCCAGCTCGACGAGATGTCGGTCCAGCCTGCGCAGGCGACGAGTGTCAGTGGCGACTCGAGCCTCAAACAGGACCTGGTCAAGACGCCCGACCTCACGGTGTTCTGGATCACCTTTCGCGTCAACGCGTCGCCGACCAGCAACGGGAAGCTGCGGCTGGCGATCGCCCAGGCGATCGACCGGGACGCCTTCGTGGCGCAGCTCTTCCAGGGCCAGGGGTCCCCTGCCACGTCCTTCATCCCGAAAGGGATGCACGGATATTCGTCGAGCCTCTCGGCGCAGAACTTCGACGTGGCCCAGGCACGCGCGTCCCTGGCGGCCTCGGGCCTCTCCGCGGCCCAGCTGTCGAGCCTGACGTTCTCCTACGACCAGAGCTCGGATTTCGGCAAAGCGACCGCGAACTTCGTCCACGACCAGCTGAAGACCAACCTCGGGATCAACATCACGCTGCAGGGTCTCGACACGAACACGTACCAATCCAACCTCGCGACCGGGAATTTCCAGATCGCCGGGCCGATGGGGTGGAGCGCGGACTATCCGGACCCGGCGGACTGGTACGACTTCTTCCTGACGACCAGCTCGAACAACACCGCGTTTTATCAAAACCAGCAGTACGACAACTTCGTGCGAGTCGCCCGGACCGACCTGCAGTCCGACCGCCGCGACCAGGAGTACCAGCAGGCGCAGCAGATGCTCGTGGGCGACGCGCCCGTGGCCTTCCTGGCGCAGTCGGTCAGCTGGGACCTCGTGCGGACCTATGTGAGAGGCGTCATCACCTCGCCGGTGGAGGAGTGGCCCGGCGCATTGAACCCGGCTCTGATCTCGATCGCCCCGCACTGAGGACCCCTTCACCGGTTGGGCTGACAGCCGCACGCTTCGCGCGGTCGGCCGGCGGGGGAGGGAGTGGTCAGATCAGGGAGGGCCCGCCAGAGGTGCTGCGTTGTGCAATCGAACAGTCGTTCGCATCTTGCCCAGCTATGCTGCTTGACACTGCGCAGGGGAGCGCAAGAGAATCTATGTGGCCCCGAAGAGGCCGTGAGTAAGACCTGTTGCCGGCGCACTCTCGCCCCGGACCCCGGGAAGAAGGCCGCAGGATCAGAACTGAGAGGTAAGACGCGTATGCATTTAGGTACCCGCATCCGAGCGCTGGCGCTCGCGAGCGCGGGGTTGTTTGTTGTCGCCGCGTGTGGCGGCACGACCGCAGCCCCCAGCTTGAACCTTGCGCCGGCCGCACAGCAGATCCTTCGCGTCAACACCGGTGTCGAGCCGAACAGCTTCGACCCGACCCAGCAGAGCTACACATATGAGGCGGCCGTAGGCCGCAACACGTTCCAGTCTCTCCTGCAGCCGAAGGCCGACCTAAGCGACGTGCAGCCAGCGGCAGCCAAGAGCTACGACGTTTCGTCAGACGGACTCACCTACACGTTCCACCTGCAGCCGAACGCGAAGTGGAGCGATGGCAAGCCGGTCACCGCGAGTGACTGGGTCTACGGATACCAGCACCTGCTCAACCCGGCCCTAGCGGCCCCCTACGTCGACCCGTTCTTCGACACGACGATTGCGGGCGCTGCCAACTACGGCAACGTTGACGTGTCGAGCGCGAGCGCGATCGACAGCTACCTGTCCGGGCTCGGTCTTTCCGCGCCGGACGCCAACACCTTCGTGATCAAGCTCGCTCACCCGGCCGCGTACTTCAAGTGGGTCGTGACCCTGTGGGTCGCGATTCCGCTTCGCAAGGACGTCGTCGAAAGCGCGGCCGGTGGGACGTTCGCCTCGACGGACACCACCAAGGCCGAGGTTTGGGCCAACAACGCGAGCACCATCATCGGAAACGGCGCCTTCAAGATCTCGGAGATCGTGTCGAAGGACCACGTCACCATGGTGCCGAACACGTATTACTGGGGCGGCGCCCCCAAGCTTCAGCAGGTCATCTACTACTACATCTCCGACGGGAACACTGAGTTCTCGAAGTACCAGACCGGCGCGCTTGACATCGCCAACGTGCCCCTCGCCGACGTGACCGTGGTCCAAGGCGACGCCACGCTGAGCAAGCAGGCGTACCTCTACCCGGAGCTGACCGCCTTCTGGATGACGTTCAACACGCAGAAGGCTCCGTTCGACAACCCGAAGGTCCGCCTGGCCTTCGCCAAGTCGATCGATCGCAACGCGCTGGCGACCGACGTCGAGCACGGCACCGCTAAGGGTCTCGCCTCGTTCATCCCGAACGGGATGGCGGGCTACGACACCTCCGACACCACCCAGAGCTTCGACCCGACCGCGGCCAAGGCGCTGCTTGCTTCCGCCGGCGTCACCGCGAGCACGCTCAACCAGTTCAAGCTGCTCACCCGCAACACGACGGGCAGCAAGACGATCAACCAGTACATCGTCAACCAGTGGAACACCAACCTCGGGTTGAACATCCAGCTGGACGTGATCGACAGCAAAACCGTCACCAGCCGCATCCGCAAGGGCGACTTCGACATCTACGGCCCGGACGGATGGGGCGCCGACTACCCCGACCAGCAGGACTGGGCGGACATTTTCGTGAGCGGTTCATGCCACAGCCTGAACTGGGGCTGCCCCACTCTGGCCGGCTACGACGCGCTCGTTCAGAAGGCAGACACTGAGCTCAACCAGACCCAGCGCAACGCTGACTACCTGACGGCTCAGAAGGAGCTCATCGACCAGGCGGCGGTCGCGTTCATGTACCAGCCGTACGAGTACGATCTGGTGGCGCCTTACGTGCACATCACGCACACGGCGTTCGACGACCAGTACGCTCCCGGCGACCAGAACTATGCGACGGCCTACATCACCGCACACTAGGAGTCCGTTGATTTGGCAGTAATAGCGGGGCGCCCCAACCGGGGCGCCCTGCTCCCGTCCCGTTTGTCGGCGCTGAGCAGCAGCAGGGCCGGCAGCCTGACCATCTTCATCGTGCGCCGCATCCTCTGGATGATCCCGATCGTCTTCTTCGTCATCCTCATCACGTTCTTCCTCATGCATCTCGCTCCCGGCAGTCCCTGGGACAGGAGCGGTGGGCGCGAGCTGTCGGCCGTGGTTCGCCACAACCTCGACATCAAGTACGGGCTGAACCAGCCTGAGTACCAGCAGTTCGAGCTCTACCTCTGGAACGTCGCCCATTTCGACTTCGGGCTCTCCTACCAGTACGAGGGCAAGACGGTCACGACGCTGATTGGCGAAGGCATCCCGTACACGGCGACCCTGGGGGTCCTCGCGTTCGTGATCATCGTCCCGCTCGGCATCGCCATGGGGGTGCTGGCGGCCCTGCGGCAGAACACCCGGACCGACTACATCACGATGGGATTTGCCACCGCGGCCGCGTCTTTCCCGAACTTCGTGGTGGGTGCGTTGATGGTGGTTGTGTTCTCGGTCGAGATGGCCAAGTGGACACAGCACGCGTTCTTCTTACCCGCGGCGGACTTCGGCGTGGACGACCACCTGATCATGCCGGTCATCACCCTCGCGCTCCTGCCCATCGCGTACACGGCTCGATTGACACGCGCGAGCACGCTGGACACAATCCGGCAGGACTACATCCGGACCGCCTGGGCGAAGGGCCTCTCGGAGCGCTTGGTCGTGGTGAAGCATGTCTTGAAGAACTCTTTGATCCCGGTCGTCACGACGCTCGGGCCGACGTTCGCGTTTCTGGTTACCGGGTCGGTGATCGTGGAGACGGTGTTCAACATCCCGGGCATCGGCCGGGCGTTCGTGGTCGCGGTCACCTCGCGTGACTACCCGATGATCCTGGGCACGACGGTCCTGTTCTCGGTGGTCATCGCGGTCGCCAACCTGGTGGTCGACGTGCTGTACGTCTTCATCGATCCGCGGGTGAGGCTTACCTAGAGATGGCCCTGGCAGCGCCTGCTGTCCAGCAAGCGGTCGACTGGGAGGTCGCCGAGCAGCAGATCGGGCTGTGGCAGGACGCCTGGAGCCGGTTTCGCCGCAACCGGCTGGCCTTGGCGGGAGCGGTGGTGGTCGTGTTCCTTGTGCTGGTCGCGTTCCTTTCGCCTGTGCTGGTGCACTTCGGGATCATCATCGACCCGATCAATCAGGAGGTCACGCACATCGAGGCGGGCCCCGGGCAATTCGGGCACCTGTTGGGCACCGACGAGCTTGGGCGCGACACCCTGAGCCGCCTGATGTACGGGAGCCGGATCTCCCTGTCGGTCGGAATCCTGGTCCAGGGCATCATCCTTCCGATCGGCCTGGCCATCGGTTTGGCCGCCGGCTACTTCGGTGGGCGGATCGACAACCTGCTGATGCGGATCACCGACATCTGGTACGCGTTCCCTGACCTCATCTTCGTACTGGTGCTGGTGTCGGTGTTCGGGCCGAGCCTGCTCTCGATCTTCGGGGCGATCGCACTCGTGAACTGGGTGAACCTTGCCCGGTTGGTCCGCGGGCAGGTTCTCGCGATCAAGGAGAAGGAGTACATCGAGGCGGCCAGGTCGTCGGGGTCGCCGCCTATCAAGCTCATCCTCAAGCACCTGCTGCCCAACGCGCTCGGGCCGATCATCGTCACTGTCGTGTTCGGCATCCCGCAGGCCATCTTCCTCGAGGCAGCACTGAGCTTCCTCGGGGTCGGGATTCAGCCGCCGACACCGACCTGGGGCCAGATGGTATTCGACGGGTACGAGGCGATCTATGCCAACCCCACGTCGGTCGTGTTTCCAGCGCTGGCGATTGGGTTCACCTTGCTCGCGTTCTCGTTCATCGGCGACGGGCTGCGCGACGCGCTCGATCCCCGCATGCGTCGCTAGCTGGCCTCGCGATCTCTTAACGACCAGGAGTTGACCGGCTCCTTCTTCTCCCTCTGCACGCGCGCAAGGAGCGCCTGCGGGGGAGGGGTGAGCCCAGAGGATCCGAGGGCCCGCCAGGGATATGCCCTCCTGCTCGGCGCGAACCCCTAAAGTTCTACGGTAGGTGGCACAAACCCTCCTGCAGGTTGAGGACCTGCATACACAGTTCTTCACGTCGCGGGGTGTGGTGCGCGCCGTCGACGGAGTCAGCCTGCATATCGACGTGGGGGAGACACTCGGCATCGTGGGCGAGTCGGGCTGCGGCAAGACGATGACCGCCCTCTCGATTCTCAGGCTCGTCCCAGACCCGGGCAAGATCGTGTCCGGTCGCATCCTGTTCCGCGGCAATGACGTGGTCAAGATGGGCGACGAGGAGATCCGCGAGTTCCGCGGCAACGACGTCGCGATGATCTTCCAGGACCCGATGACGTCGCTCAATCCGGTGACCAAAGTCGGCCGGCAGATCGAGGAAGCGATGACCGCCCACCAGCGGTTCACGCCAGAGCTCGCCAAGAGCCGGGTCATCGAGCTGCTGACTCGGGTTCGGGTTCCGTCGGCCGAGCGGCGCGCAAAGGACTACCCCCATCAGTTCTCGGGCGGTATGCGCCAGCGGGCGATGATCGCGATGGGGCTGGCGAACGAGCCTTCGCTATTGATCGCGGACGAGCCGACCACCGCCCTTGACGTCACCGTGCAAGCTCAGATCATCCAGCTCATGAAGCAGCTGAACCGCGAACTGGGCACCGCGATGATGCTGATCACGCACAACATGGCGCTGGTCGCGAGCCTGTGCCAGCGCGTCGTCGTGATGTACGCCGGCAGGGTGGTCGAGGAAGGGCCGGTCGAACAGATCTTCAACAGCCCGCAGCACCCGTACACGTGGTCCCTCCTTCGGTCCGTGCCCCGCGTCGACGAGGCCCGCAAGGACCGGCTGGTCAGCATCAAGGGGCTGCCGCCGGACCTTTCCAACCCGCCGCCTGGATGCTTGTTCCACCCGCGATGTCCTTTCGCGGTCGACCGGTGCAAGGTCGAGGAGCCGCCGCTGGCTGAGGTCGGGCCCGACCAGGTGGCGCGCTGCTGGGTGCTGATGCGGAACGTCAGCGACGCGGACGTCGCGACGGCCAAGGCCAGCTCGATCTCGATCGCGGCTGCTCAGAATTTGAGGGCCCCAGATGGCGGCGTACCCGGCCTTTCCGGCGGCGGCAGCACCACCAGATCCGGCAGCTGATTTTGTGATGCAGACCGCTCCTACGACGACCGGGACGGCGGTCAAGGAAGACCCGGTCATCCTGCGGGTGCAGGGCGTATACAAACACTTTCCGATCGCCGGGTTCGGAGGCCTGGCAGTTCGCGCCGTGGACGGCGTCGACCTCGAGATCCGCCGCGGCGAGGCGCTTGGATTGGTCGGGGAGTCTGGCTGCGGGAAGTCGACGCTCGCGCGGCTGATCACAGCCCTGCTGCCGGTCACCGGCGGCAAGATCATCTTCGAAGGCCAGGAGATCACCAAGATGCGCGGCGCGCGGCTGCGACGTGTGCGCCGGAAGATGCAGATGATCTTCCAGGACCCGTTCGCCTCGCTCGATCCCCGCATGACGGTGGGAGACATCATCCAGGAGCCGCTGGACAACTACGGCATCGGGTCGGGTCGCGACCGCCATCGCCGAGTCCAGGAGCTGCTGCGGCTGGTGGGGCTCAATCCGAACTTCACCAACCGGTATCCGCACGAGTTCTCGGGCGGGCAGCGGCAGCGTATCGGGATCGCGCGCGCGTTGGCTGTCAACCCGTCGTTCATCGTTTGCGATGAAGCGGTATCAGCGCTGGATGTTTCGATCCAGGCGCAGATCATCAACCTGCTGCAGGACCTGCAGCGCGAGTTCAACCTCACGTACCTGTTCATCGCGCACGATCTGGCGGTGGTGCGACACCTCTCCGACCGGATCGCCGTCATGTACCTGGGAAAGATCGTGGAGACGGCCGGGCGGAACGATATCTACGACCACCCGCAGCATCCGTACACCCGGGCGCTGCTGAGCTCGATCCCGGTGCCGGACCCGGTGGTCGAGCGGGCACGCGCACCCATCCTGCTCAAGGGGGAGATCCCGTCACCCGTGAATCCGCCGTCAGGGTGCCGGTTTCACACGCGGTGCCCGATCGCACGGGCGCCGGGGATCTGCTCAGAAGTGGAGCCGCAACTGGAGCCACATGGGGAGCCGGACCAGCTGGCGGCGTGTCACTTCGCGGGAGAGAAGTAGGGGGCCATTTCCCGCGTCGCGGCGCATTCCTCTGGCTGGCCCTCCCATCCGGCGCTCCTGGCGCTGCTCTAGCTTTCGAAAAAGGGCTGCTCTACTACGAGTGTCAAGAAGCGGGGCTTGCGACCTGAAGGATTCGGTATCCCTTTTTCGATTTGAGCCGCCGGACCTCGTAACCCTGCGCGCTGAGCCATGTCCCGAGCGAATCCGCTCCGAGGTTCCGCTGGACCACCAGGTATGCCCGGCCCCCTTCGCCCAACCGGCTCAGCCACCTCAAAAGCAACTCGTGGAGCGCAGCCTTGCCGACCCGAACCGGCGGATTCGAGTAGATGGCAGCAAACCGAAGCTCGCCAGGGACCTCGTCCGGAGAGCAGGCGGTAACGTTGGCGACCGCCGCTGCGAGGGCGTTTGTCTTCGTAAGTTCGATCGCCCGTTCGTTCACGTCGACCGCCCAAATTCGCGCGCCGGGCGCCCGGCGGGCGAGCGCGATCGCAATCGGCCCGTATCCGCTACCCAGGTCCAGGATGTCGCCCTCGGGCGGTGGCGCCGGAGCCTCGTTCAGAAGGACCCGCGTCCCGAGGTCGACGCCCCTGGAACCGAATACGCCACGGTCCGCCTGGAGCTCGAGCGCCAGCTCGCCGACGTGGAGGTGGACGGTGCGTGGTTTGGAGGCGACGACCGGAGCGGCGTCGAAGTACTGGGACTTCCGTCCGGTCATTTGGGGCCGATCGTTTTTGGGTATACTCATCGTTTGTCGCCCAATCGGCTACTGCCGCCTGGGATTTGAGCCGTCATTCGGAGAATTGTTTGCCCACAATCCAGCAACTGGTTCGCAATCCGCGCAGAGCGGCCAGGTCGAAGTCTAAGGCGCCGGCCCTCAAGGGCTCACCGCAGCGGCGGGGAGTCTGCGTGCGCGTCTATACCCAGACCCCCAAGAAGCCGAACTCGGCCCTCCGCAAGGTGGCCCGCGTGCGGCTGACCACCGGTATCGAGGTGACCGCCTACATCCCGGGCATCGGACACAACCTGCAGGAGCACTCTGTGGTCCTGATTCGGGGCGGCAAGGTCAAGGACCTTCCCGGTGTGCGCTACCACATCATCCGGGGCACGCTGGACACCGCCGGCACGAAAAACCGGAAGAAGGCGCGCTCCAAGTACGGAGCCAAGCGCGAAAAGAGCAAGGCGGCGGCCTGATGCCTCGTCGGAGCCGTCCTGTCAAGCGTGTAATCGCGCCCGACCCGGTCTACCAGTCGGAAGCGATCGCCAAGTTCGTCAACGTGGTGATGAGCCGTGGAAAGCGGTCGACCGCCGAGAAGGTCGTGTACGACGCGCTCAGCCGCGCGGGCAAGCAGGCCAAGAAGGAGCCGCTAGAGGTGTTCGATCTGGCCCTTCGCAACGCCACCCCCCTGCTCGAGGTGAAGCCGCGGCGCGTCGGTGGCGCGACCTACCAGGTACCAGTCGAAATCAGGCCGGAGCGCCGCCTGGCGCTGGCCCGCCGCTGGATCGTCCGTTTCGCTCGGCAGCGAGGCGGGAAAAGCATGTCTGAGAAGCTCGCGTTCGAGCTGCTTGACGCGTCCCAGAACACGGGCGGGGCGGTCAAGCGCAAAGAGGAAACCCACCGGATGGCGGAAAGCAACAAGGCTTTCTCCCACTTCCGGTACTAGAAGAGAGATGAGCGTGGCACTGAAGATGCAGGAACGTCCGGTCGTGATCGACAAGGTCCGAAACATCGGGATCATGGCGCATATCGACGCGGGCAAAACGACGACGACCGAGCGGATCCTTTTCTACGCGGGCCGCATCCACAAGATGGGCGAGGTTCACGAAGGCGCTTCCACGATGGACTGGATGGTCCAGGAGAAGGAGCGGGGGATCACGATCACGTCGGCCGCGACGACCGCCCAATGGCGCGACCACGCGATCAACATCATAGACACACCCGGGCACGTGGACTTCACCGTCGAGGTCGAGCGGAGCCTCCGGGTGCTCGATGGTGCGGTCGCGGTTTTTGACGCCGTGGCCGGCGTCGAGCCGCAGTCGGAGACCGTCTGGCGGCAGGCCGACCGTTACGGCGTGCCGCGGATCGCCTTCATCAACAAGATGGATCGCATCGGAGCCGATTTCTACGGCTCGTTGAACTCCATCCGTACCCGCCTGGGCGCGCGCGCTGTGCCGATCCAGCTGCCCATCGGGTCAGAGGACTCGTTCACCGGATACGTGGACCTGGTGACTCTGCAGGCGATCGTCTACACGGACGACCTGGGGACCACCAACACGGAGTCGCTGGACCTTCCCGCCGACATGGCCGACCTGGTCAAGCAGCACCGCCACGACCTGATCGAGGCTGTCGCCGACTTCGACGACGACATCATGCACCTGTACCTCGACGAGAAAGAGCCGAGCGAGGCCCAGATCAACGCCGCCCTCCGCAAAGGCACCGTCAAGGGCATCCTCGTTCCGGTGCTGTGCGGCGCCGCTTTGCGCAACCGTGGCGTGCAGCCGATCCTGGACGCGGTCGTCGACTACCTTCCCTCGCCGGCTGACGTGCCCGCTGTCGAAGGAAGCGACCCCAAGACCGGTGCGCTTCTCCTCCGCGAGCACGATGACAGCGAGCCGTTTTCCGCCCTCGCCTTCAAGATCCAGATGGACCCGCAGGGGGTCGGCAAGCTGACCTTCTTCCGCGTCTACTCGGGCAAGCTCAAGGCCGGATCGGGCGTGCTTAACGCGTCGAACGGTCGCAAGGAGCGCATCGGGCGAATCCTCCGCATGCACGCGATCCGCCGCGAGGACGTCGACGAGGTGTTCACGGGCGACATTGCCGCGGCCGTCGGCCTCAAGTACACGACGACCGGTGACACCCTGGCAGATGAGGCCCACCCGATCCTGCTGGAGTCGATCACCTTTCCCGAGCCGGTGATCTCGGTCGCCATCGAGCCGAAGACCAAGGCGGATCAGGACAAGCTCGGCATCGGGCTCCAGCGCCTGACGGAGGAGGACCCGACGTTCAAGGTCCACACCGATGACGAAACGGGGCAGACGATCATCGCCGGGATGGGCGAGCTGCACCTCGAAATCATCATCGACCGCCTCATGCGCGAGTTCAAAGTCGACGCCAACCAGGGCAAGCCTCAGGTCGCCTACAAAGAGGCGATCAAGCGGCCCGCGCACGGCGTCGGGCGCTTCGTGCGGCAGTCGGGCGGCAAGGGCCAGTTCGGCCACGCCGAGCTGGACGTCCGCCCCGGCGAGCAGGGGAGCGGGTTCGTTTTCGAGGACAGGGTGACTCAGGGTCGCATCCCCAGGGAGTTCATTCCTTCCGTTGAGAAAGGAATTCGCGAGGCACTTCAGTCGGGTGTTGTCGCGGGCTATCCCGTGGTCGACATCGTCGCCGCGCTGGTCGATGGCTCGTTCCATGCTGTCGACTCGAACGACATGGCGTTCCAGGTAGCCGGTTCGATGGCGATCAAGGACGCGATGCACAAGGCCCAGCCTTACCTGCTCGAGCCGATCATGAAAGTCGACGTCGTCATGCCGGAGGAATATCTCGGTGACGTGATGGGCGATCTGTCCTCGCGTCGCGGGCACATCCTCGGTATGGAAGGACGTGGCACGTCGCAAAACGTGAAGGCCAGCGTGCCCCTGGCCGAGATGTTCGGTTACGCTACCGAACTTCGGTCGATGACCTCGGGGCGCGCGACCTACTCGATGGAGTTCAGTCATTACGCAGAGATGCCCGGGAACCTGGCGGAGGCTGTGGGCCGCCGTACTACGTCGCGGAGTTAGTTAGGAGGAAACAGTGGCGAAGAAGAAGTTCGAGCGGACAAAGCCGCACCTCAACGTCGGGACCATCGGTCACATCGACCATGGCAAGACGACGCTGACGGCTGCCATCACGAAAGTGCTGTCGGAGAAGGGTCTGGCGGAGTTCAAGCCGTTCGACCAGATCGACAAGGCGCCGGAAGAGAAGGCACGTGGGATCACAATCTCGATCACTCACGTGGAGTACGAGACCGAGAAGCGCCACTACGCGCACGTGGACTGCCCGGGGCACCAGGACTACATCAAGAACATGATCACGGGCGCCGCCCAGATGGACGGCGCGATCCTCGTCGTGGCCGCCAACGATGGTGCCATGCCGCAGACCCGCGAGCACATCATCCTGGCCCGCCAGGTCAACGTGCCCTTCCTCGTGGTCGCGCTGAACAAGTGCGACATGGTCGATGACAAAGAGTTCATCGAGCTGGTCGAGCTCGACCTGCGCGAGCTTCTCACCCGGTACGAATACCCCGGGGACGACATCCCGATCGTTCGCATATCCGCGCTCAAGGCTCTCGAGGGTGACCCCGAGTGGGCGCCCAAGATCATGGAGCTCATGGACGCGGTCGACACCTACATCCCCTTGCCGGAGCGGCCCGTCGACAAGCCCTTCCTGATGCCGATCGAGGACGTGTTCACGATCGAAGGTCGCGGCACCGTGACGACTGGGCGTGTCGAGCGCGGCAAGCTCAAGAGGAACGAGGAAATCGAGATCGTCGGGATCCACCCGAACAGCACCAAGACCGTCGTCACCGGCATCGAGATGTTCCACAAAGACATGGACGAGTGCCAGGCTGGCGACAACATTGGCGCGCTGCTGCGCGGCGTGAAGCGTGAGGACGTCGTGCGCGGCCAGGTCCTGGCCAAGCCCGGCTCGATCAAGCCGCACACTCAGTTCAAGGCGCAGGTGTACGTGCTGTCCAAGGAAGAGGGAGGCCGTCACACGCCGTTCCTCACCGGCTACCGTCCCCAGTTCTACATGCGCACGACCGACGTGACGGGCGAGGTCAAGCTCCCCGAGGGCGTCGAGATGTGCATGCCTGGTGACAACGTCGTGATGGACATCACGCTCGGCGAGCCGATCGCCATCGAGCCGGGGCTTCGCTTCGCCATCCGCGAGGGTGGCAAGACCGTCGGCGCCGGCGTGGCGACCGAGGTCATCAAGTAGGCACATAGGTAAAGGAAGAGAAAGGGCTAGCAGTGGCGCAAAAAATTCGGATCCGGCTCAAGGCCTACGACCATCGGGTCTTGGACCAGGCGGCGGACAAGATCGTGGACACCGCCCGCCGTACAAACGCGCGCACTGCCGGCCCAATCCCCCTTCCTACAGAGATCTCCAAGGTCACCGTGATCCGTTCGCCCTTCATTGACAAGGACTCGCGCGAGCAGTTCGAGATGCGCACGCACAAGCGGATCGTCGACATACTGGATCCCAACCCGCGTGTGGTCGACGCGCTCATGCGCCTCAGCCTTCCAGCCGGCGTCAGCATCGAGATAAAGAGTTGAAAGGCCTGCTAGCGAAGAAGGTGGGCATGACCCAGCTGTTCAACGCCGACGGCACAACCACCGCGGTGACCGTGCTGGAAGCCGGACCCTGCCACGTGCTCGGCCTGCGCACCGCGGAGAAGGACGGCTACGCCGCGGCTCGGATCGCGTTCGACGTCGTGGCCGAGCGCAAGCTCAGCAAAGGCGAGCTGGGTGAGTTCAAGAAGGCGAACCTCGAACCCCACCGCCACGTCGTCGAGATTCGCGGCTACGAGGGCCTCGAAGCTGGACAGGAGCTAAAGGCCGAGATCTTCGCCGCCGGCGAGATCGTGGACGTCACATCCCACTCGAAAGGCAAAGGGTTCCAGGGGCTCATCAAGCGACACAAGTTCAGCCGTGGCCCCGAGTCGCACGGCTCGATGAACGTCCGTCAGCCGGGCGCCATCGGATCGACCGACTCCGCCCGCGTTTTCAAGGGCTTGAAGATGTCCGGCCAGATGGGCAACGTGCGGACCACCGCCCGCGCCTACAAGGTCGTGAGAGTGGACGCCGAACGAAACCTGCTGCTCCTCAAAGGCGGCGTGCCCGGCGCAAAAGGAGCCCTCGTGCTCGTCAGGCAGTCGACCAAGCCGGTGAAGGTGAAGGGCCCAGCCGGCAAGCCGACCGGGCGGAAAGTCTGATGGCCTCCACCAAGACGACCACCACCAAGACGACCAGAACGACAAAGGCCGCCAAGCCCGCGGCCAAGCGGACCGCCAACCAAGCCGACGAGACGGAAACCAACCCCCTCCACGTCCCATTCTTCGACGCGCTCGGCGAGCGCAACGGCGAGGTGGACCTTCCCAAGACGGTGTTCGACGAGAAACCGAACATGCCCGTCATGCACCAGGCCTACCTGCGCCAGCTCGCCAACGCCCGCCAGGGCACCGCATCGACCAAAACCCGCGGGGACGTCTCTGGCGGTGGCGCCAAACCCTACCGCCAGAAAGGCACCGGGCGCGCGCGTCACGGCTCGATCCGCGAACCGTCCATGAAGGGCGGCGGCACGGTTTTCGGCCCGCACCCGCGCAGCTACGAGCAGCGCATGCCGAAGCAGATGCGCCGCCTTGCGTTGCGATCGGCGCTCACCCAGAAAGCGATCGACGGCCAGGTAAGGGTGATCGAGAGCTACGTGTTCGATGAGCCGAAGACCAAGCAGGCCGTCGACCTGATGGAAGCCATCGGCTTCGACAACTCGGCGCTCATCGTCCTGCCCGCGCCGAATATGGTCGTCAGCCGCTCCTTCGAGAACCTCATCGGCACCAAGACGATCCTGGCGCGCAACCTCAACATCCGCGACCTTTTCACGCACACCTATTTGCTTCTGAGCAAGGACTGCCTCGACCTCCTCGAAGAGAACTTCAAGGCGCGCGAGCGCAACGGCAACGGCAAATGACGACGCGTGCCGCTTCGGAAATCGTGATCGGCCCGGTCATCACCGAGCGCACGTACCAGCTCTACACGCAGGGCCGGTACACCTTTCGCGTCTCGCCACGCGCCTCGAAGACCGACATCAAGAAGGCGCTCGAGGAGCAGTACGAGACCGCGGGCATCAAGGTCAAAGACGTGAACACGGTGACGATGCGCGGCAAGCGACGTCGCAGCCAGCGCAGGGCGGGCGGCGCGGTCGGCCACACCTCCGACTGGAAGAAGGCGATCGTGACTCTCGGCGAAGGCCAGAAGATCGAAGGCCTGTTCGGGAGCGTCTGACGAAAATAAATGCCAATTAGAAAGTTCAAGCCAACCAGCCCCGGACGCCGCTTCATGTCGGTGTCAGGCTTCGACGAGGTGACGACCGACGAACCGGAGAAGACCTTGATCGAGTCGCTGCCCACGCACGCCGGCCGCAACAACCAGGGCCGCATCACGACGCGCCACCAGGGCGGCGGCTATCGCAAGCTCTACCGGAAGATCGACTTCAAACGCGACAAGCACGGCATCTCCGGCAAGGTCGCGACCATCGAGTACGACCCGAACCGCAGCGCCCGCATCGCTCTCATCCACTACAAGGACGGCGAGAAGCGCTACATCCTCGCGCCGCTCGGCCTGAAAGTTGGCGATCCCATCGAGAGTGGCCCAGAGGCGCCCGTAAGAATCGGCAACGCCCTCCCGCTCTCCAACATCCCGGTCGGTTCGACCATCCACAACATCGAGCTCACGCTCGGGCGAGGGGGACAGCTCGTCCGCTCCGCCGGCGCCTCCGCCCAGCTCCTCGCGAAGGAAGGCGACTACGCCGTGGTCCGCATGCCGAGCGGTGAGCTGCGACGAATCCACGTGCGCTGCCAGGCCACGATCGGCCAGGTCGGTAACATCGAGCACGAGAACGAGTCGGGCGGCAAGGCCGGGCGCAGCCGCTGGCTGGGCGTGCGGCCCACGGTACGCGGTTCCACGATGAACCCCCGCGACCATCCGCACGGCGGTGGTGAGGGCAAAACCGGGCCGGGCGGCAACCCGAAAACCCCGTGGGGCAAGCCGGCCCTGGGCTACCGCACCCGCAAGCCGAAGAAGGCCTCGGACAAGCTGATCATTCGCCGCCGCGAGAAGAAAGGACGCAAGAAGTAGATGTCACGCTCACTGAAGAAGGGGCCGTTCATCAGCGCCCCGTTGAAAGAGAAGATCGACAAGATGAACCTGACGCGCGACAAGAAGGTGATTCGCACCTGGGCGCGCGCCTCGACCATCTATCCCGACATGGTCGGTCACACCATCGCCGTCCACGATGGCCGCAAGCACGTGCCTGTTTTCATCAGCGAGAACATGGTCGGCCACCGCCTCGGCGAATTCGCGCCCACGCGCCACTTCCGCGGCCACGGCACCCATACCGAAAAATCGACGGCGCTGAAGTAGAAGTGGCGACGATGGAAGTTTCCGCAGTTTCGAGGTTTGTCCGCCGCACGCCGCGCAAGGCAAGGCTGGTGGCCGACTCCGTGAAGGGCATGAAGGTGTCAGAGGCCCTGGCGCAGCTCGAGTTCTCACCGAAGCACGCAGCCAAGGACGTCGCCAAGGCGATCAAGTCCGCGGCCGCCAACGCGGAGCACAACTTCAACCTCAACCGCGACGACCTCGTGCTGAAGCAGATCCTCATCGACGAGGGTCCGACCTTCCGCCGTCGCCGGCCCGTGAGCCGGAGCATGGCGCACGAATTCTTCCATCGCACCTGCCACATCACCGCGGTCGTCGAAGACCGCCCGCAAGGAGCTAAGTAACAGCTTGGGTCACAAAGTTCACCCGAACGCATTCCGTCTTGGCGTGTTCCGTCCGTGGGAGGCGAACTGGTTCGCCAACCCCAAGGACTACACGAAGATGCTGCACGAGGACCTCGAGATGCGGCGCGTCATCCTCGCGCGCCTGCGCAACGCGGGCATCGCCAAGATCGAGACGGAGCGTTCGTCGAACGCCCAGCTCACCGTGACCATCCACACCGCCAAGCCCGGCATCGTGATCGGCAAAGGCGGCGCGTCGGTCGACCAGCTGCGTGAGGACCTCGAGAAGCGTTTCGGAAACCGCGTGCGCATCTCGATCCAGGAGATCAAGCAGCCCGAGCTCGACGCGCAGCTCGTGGCCGAGAACATCGCGTCGCAGATCGAGCGCCGCATCAGCTACAAGCGGGCGATGAAGCAGGCGATCCTGCGCACCATGCGCTCCGGCGCAAAAGGCGTCCGCATCTACTGCGGCGGGCGCTTGCGCGGAGCCGAGATGGCGCGCAGAGAGTGGGACCGCGAAGGACGCGTGCCGCTGCACACCCTGCGCGCCAACATCGACTTCGGCCGCGCCACCGCGAACACGACCTTCGGCGCCATCGGCGTCAAATGCTGGATCTACAAGGACGTCGCCGCGCCCCTGCGCAAGCAGCCCGTGGCGGCGGAAGCCACGGCTCCGATCGCCGAGATCGCCCCGCAGCCCGAGCTGGCGGACGTCCTGGCGGAGTCGCAGGCAGCTGCCGCGCTGGCCGCCGCGGCGCCGGTCGCCACGCCCGAGCCGGAAGTCGTAACCGCGACGCCCGCGCCGCGCCGCGTTCGCACGACCACCACCCCCACCACAACGACTGCGGCCAAGCCCGCCGCGAAGCCCAAAGCCGAGCCCAAGGCCAAGGCCGCACCCAAGACCGAGACCAAGGCCGCCGCGCCGAAAGCAAAGGCCGAGACCAAGGCGCCGGCCAAAAAAGCCACCACGGCAAAGAAGACGAAGAGCTGATGCTGATCCCCAAGAGAGTCAAGTACCGCAAGATGCACCGCGGCCGGCGCACGGGCATCGCCACGCGCGGCGCCACGGTCGCGTTCGGCGATTTCGGCCTGCAGGCGATGGAAGCGTGCTGGATGAGCAACCGCCAGATCGAGGCGGCCCGCCGGGCGATGACCCGCCACGTCAAGCGCGGCGGCCAGATCTGGATCCGCGTCTTCCCCGACAAGTCCATCACCAAGAAACCGGCCGAGACCCGCATGGGCTCCGGCAAGGGCAACCCCGAAGGCTGGGTCGCCGTGGTCAAGCCGGGCCGCGTGCTCTTCGAGATGGGCGGCGTCACGCCGGCCGTTGCCAAAGAGGCGATGAAGCTGGCCGCGTCCAAGCTCCCGATCAAAACGAGATTCGTCGTCTCGGAATCGGCCGCGGCCGGAGGTGCGCGATGAAAGTCGACGAGCTGAGAGTGCTCGAGGCGGACGAGCTGAGTGTCCGCATGCGCCAGGCGCGTCGCGAGCTCTACGAGCTCCGCTTCAAGCACGCCGTCGGCCAGCTCGAGAACTCGAGCCAGATCAGCAAGGTCCGGCACGACATCGCCCGGATCATGACCGTGCTGCGCGAGCGCGACTTCGGAATCGTCGCCTCGATGGTTGCCGACGCTCTTGAGCCCGCTGCCACGACGCCAGAGCCCGAGCCCGTCGCGGCCACCGTGGAAGAGGCAACTGAGGCGCCGGCGGCCAAGCCCAAGCGCACCCGCAAGAAAGCCGAGGAAACCAAATGACGGACACGGCAACCGCGACCAAGCCGCAGACACAAACCACCGAGAACGAGACCCGCGGCCAGCGCAAGGTCCGGCTCGGGACGGTGATCGCCGACAAGATGAACAAGACGATCATCGTCCAGGTCGGCACGTCCAAGGCCCACCGCCTCTATCGCAAGACGATCCAACAGCGCACGAAGTTCAAAGTCCACGACGAGAAGAACGAGTGCGGGGTCGGCGACCTGGTCCGCATCACCGAAACGCGCCCCATCTCCAAGGAGAAGCGCTGGCGCGTGCTGGAAATCGTGGAGAAGGCCAAGTAACAAGGTGATTCAGCAGGAAACACGCCTCAAGGTCGCGGACAACTCAGGAGCGAAAGAGATCCTGTGCATCCGCGTGGCCGGAGGCCACTACCGCAAATACGCCTCGGTGGGCGACACCATCACCGCGACCGTCAAGTCGGCCCAGCCAGGCGGCCAGGTCAAGAAGGGCGAGGTGGTGAAGGCGGTCGTCGTGCGCGTGACGAAGGAATACAAGCGGCCCGACGGATCGCTCATCCGTTTCGACGACAACGCGGCGGTGCTGCTCGCGACGGCCAACAACCCGCGCGGCACGCGCATCTTCGGCCCCGTGGCCCGCGAGCTGCGCGAACGCAACTTCATGAAGATCATCTCTCTTGCTCCGGAGGTCCTCTAACCAAGATGCTTACCAACAAGCCACAGCCCAAGCGACGCTGGCTCGACCTCGCCCCCGGCGATCCTGTGATCGTCGTCACGGGCAAGGACAAGGGCAAGCAGGGCGAGGTGCTGCGCACGATCCCCGACAAGCACAAGATCGTCGTCAAGGGCGTCAACATCCTGAAGCGCCACACCAAGGCGGGACAGCAACGCGGCGGTGTCACAATCGCCCAGGGTGGAGTCGTCGACTTCGAGGCGGCCCTCGACTACTCGAACGTCATGCTCGTCTGCCCGTCGTGCTCGCGCCCGACCCGCACCCAGCACACGGTCCTCGAATCCGGTGCTCGCGCTCTCGTGTGTCGCCACTGCGGCGAGCCGTACGAGCGCGTGCGCAAGACGGAGGCCCAGTGAGCAAGCAGAAGGCAGCGCAGAAGAAAACCGAGGCCCCGAAGGCACCCGGCACGAGAACGGAGACCCCTCCGCGCATGCTCACGCTCTATCGCGACACGATCGTCTCCCAGCTGACCAAGGAGTTCGACTACGACAACCCGATGGAAGTGCCCCGCATCGCCAAGGTCGTGGTGAACATCGGCATCGGTGAGGCCAAGGACAGCGACAAGGCGCTCGACGCTGCGGTCGGCGACGTCGTCACGATCACCGGTCAAAAGCCCGCCCTGATCAAGGCGCGCAAGTCGGTCGCCGCGTTCAAGCTGCGCGCGGGCCAGACGGTCGGCATCAAGACGACCCTGCGTGGGCGCCGTATGTGGTTCTTTCTCGACAAGCTCCTCAACGTCGCGCTCCCCAGAATCCGCGACTTCCGCGGCGTCAACTCCGAGGGTTTCGACGGCCGCGGCAACTACTCGCTCGGCCTGCGCGAGCAGGTCATCTTCCCGGAGATCGACTACGACAAGATCGACAAGCTTCGCGGGCTGGAAGTGTCGATCGTGACCACGGCCCGCACCGACGACGAGGCGCGGAGTCTGCTAACCCGCCTCGGTATGCCATTCAAGAAGAGGTAAGGGAAAGTTTGGCGAAGAAATCACAACTCGAGCGCTGGAAGAGAGACCTTGTCCACCCGAAGTTCAAGGTCCGGTTCCACAACCGATGCCGTATCTGCGGCCGGCCACGCGCTTATTACCGCAAGTTCGGCATGTGCCGCATCTGTTTCCGCAACCTTGCCGCCGAGGGACGGATCCCCGGCGTGACGAAGTCGAGCTGGTGATGGCAACAGCAGTCGCGAAGAACGCGAAACCTGTGCGGCGCGCCTCCGCAGGCATCGTCAGCGATCCGATCGCCGACATGCTCACCCGCGTGCGCAACGCGAACACCGCGCGGCATCCCGAGGTGAAGGTCCCGGCTTCCAAGTTGAAGCTCGAGATCGCGCGCGTGCTGAAAGACGAGGGATACATCGCCGGCTACGAGGTCGAGGCGGACGGTACCACTCAGACGATGCGTATCATCTTCAAGGCTCGCCCCGATCGCACTCGGGTGATCTCGGGCGTGAAGAGGATCAGCCGACCTGGCCTGCGCGTCTACGCGCGCAAGACAGAGATCCCCCGAGTCCTCGGCGGGCTCGGAATCGCCGTTCTCAGCACAGCCGAAGGAGTCATGAGCGGTCGCCAGGCGACCCGCCAGGGACTCGGCGGCGAGGTGCTGGCATATATCTGGTAGGAGTCGAGAGAAGAGTTGTCGCGGATTGGAAAGCTGCCGATTCCGGTGCCGGGCGCTGTGAAAGTCACACTGCAGCCGGGCCACGTCAAGGTCGAGGGGCCGAAGGGTCAGCTCGAGCGCACCTTGCCGTCCGAGATCACGGTCAAGCAGGTCGACGGTGAGCTCGTGTTCGAGCGACCCTCCGACGACTACCGCCACCGCGCCCTCCATGGCCTGGTTCGCAGCCTCGTCGACAACATGGTCACGGGCGTGAACACCGGCTTCACCAAGCACCTCGAGCTGGTCGGCGTCGGCTACCGGGTCGCCAAGCAGGGCGACGAGCTCGTGCTGAGCCTCGGGTACTCCCACCCCATCAAGTACAAGCCGCCGCCGGGCGTCACGATCGACGTGCAGGACCCGACCAAGTTCTCGGTCTCCGGCATCTCGAACGAGGACGTCGGCCAGGTGGCCGCCAATCTCCGCGGGCTCCGGCCGCCCGAGCCTTACAAGGGCAAGGGCGTCATGTACCGGGGCGAGAAGATCCGCCGCAAGGCAGGCAAGGCAGGCAAGGGCGCCAAGGCTTCGGCATGATCAAGCAGAACGACCGCAAGCTCAGCCGCTCCAAGCGCCACCGGCGCGTGCGCGTGCACGTGGCGGGCACGCAGGAGCGGCCACGACTGGCCGTGTTCCGCAGCCTCAACCACGTCTACGCCCAGCTGATCGACGACGGGTCGAGCCGGACGGTGGCGGCCGCTTCCACGGTCGCGCTCAAGGCGAAGGGCAACGGCATGGCCGAGGCCGCGCAGGTCGGCAAGGAGATCGCCGCAAAGGCGAAGGCCGCGGGCGTGAACGCGGTGGTCTTCGACCGGGGCGGTTTCCTGTATCACGGCAGAATCAAGGCTCTGGCTGACGCGGCGCGCGAAGCCGGTTTGGAGTTCTAGGAGCGAAATGGGATCCCGATACCCTCATTCGAGCGGCGAGCGATCCGACCTCACCGATCGCGTGGTACGCGTCAACCGCGTGTCCAAGGTGGTCAAGGGCGGACGCAAGTTCTCGTTCAGCGCGCTGATCGTGGTCGGCGACATGAACGGGCGCGTCGGCGCGGGCATCGGCAAGGCGCGTGAGGTCACTGAAGCCATCCGCAAGGGCATGGACGTGGCCAAGCGCAACATGATCACCGTCCCGATGGTCGGCACGACCATTCCTCACGAGGTCCGCCTCAAGTGGGGCGCCGCCAAGATCATGCTCAAGCCCGCGGCGCCGGGCACGGGCGTGATTTCAGGTGGCGCTATGCGTGCGGTGATCGAGACTGCCGGCATCAAGGACATCCTCACGAAGTCCCATGGCACCAACAACCCGATCAACACAGTCCGCGCGACGCTCGCCGCGCTGCAGCAGCTGAAGACGGCGCAGCAGATCGCCGAGCTGCGCGGCAAAGAGGTAGAGCAGATCGTCGGCAAGCGCCTCGCGGCCGCCTACCGGCGCCAGGAAGGTGGAGGCAAAGCCGCCGCCGCCAACGGCGCCGAAGCCCCTGCGGTGGAGACGAAATGACCGCGGCCAAAAAGGAATCGGCTTCGAAAAAAGTTGACCGACCCATCAAAGCCACCCTGATGAAGAGCACCATCGGCGCCCTTCCGCAGATCAAGGCCACCGTCGAGTCGCTCGGCTTCCGCCGCATGAACCAGACCCGCGAGCTACCAGACAACCCGGCGGTCCGGGGCATGCTCAAGGCCGTCGACTTCCTGGTCGCCGTCGAGGGCACGCCCTACATCCGGCCCAAGCGCAGCCAGTACAAGATCTGGCGCTCACGCTCGAACAAGAAGCACCAGAGGGGCAAGTAAAGGTGCAGCTGCACGACCTCAAGCCCTCGAAGGGCGCGCACCGCCGGCCGGACCGAATCGGTCGCGGCACCGGCTCGGGCCGCGGCAAGACGTCCGGTCGCGGGCAGAAAGGGCAGAACGCACGCAGCGAAGGCTTCCGCGTCGGTTTCGAGGGTGGCCAGATGCCGCTCGCTCAGCGCATCCCCAAACTGCCCGGTTTCAAGAACCCCTTCCACCGCCAGTTCTCGGTGGTCAACCTCTCGAAGCTCAGCCGCTTCCCCGACGGAACCAAGGTGGACGCCGACGCGCTGCTCGAAGCTGGACTCGTCCACCAGGGCATGGAGATCAAGGTCCTCGGCACCGGGGACCTGAAGCGCAAGTTGACGGTCGAAGCCCACTTCTTCAGCGTCAGCGCGCGCGCGGCGATCGAAAAGGTGGGCGGCAGCGTCAAGGTGCTCGGCGAGCCGCGCAAGATCGGGCCCAGGCGGACGGCGGCCAAGCTGCCGAAGCCGCTCCCGACCACAGCCGAGGCTGCGCCGGCCGCAACCCCCAAGGCGGAGAAGGCGGAGAAGCCACCCAAGGCCGAGCGCCCGGCGAAGCAGCCGCGTGAGCAGGGGACCCCAGCGGAAACAATCGAGGAGGCCACCCCTCCCGACGAGGTTTAGGCTAAGGCCATGAACCTGATCGAAGCCCTGGTCAACGCGATGCGGCTCCCGGAGCTGCGCAACAAGATCCTGTTCACGGGCGGGATCCTCGTCGTATTTCGACTCTTCGCCAACGTCGCCGTGCCCGGCGCGAGTCAGCCCGCGTTGGCGTCTCTCTTCAACAACCAGGCTTTGCTCGGGCTGCTCGACCTCTTCTCGGGCGGCGGCCTTTCGCGCTTCAGCGTCGTGGCCATGGGCATGAACCCGTATATCAACGCCACCATCATCATGCAGCTCATGACTGTGATCTCCGAGCGGATCAAGGAGATCTCAAAAGAGGGCGAGATCGGACGGCGCCGGATCACCCGCTGGAGCCGCTACCTGACGGTGGCCCTCGGCGCCGGCCAGGCTTACGGGTTCACCGTCCTCTTCCAGAACACGAGCCCCGCAATCCTTCCTGCGCTCGACTGGTTCCAGCGCTTGCAGATCGTGATGGTGCTCACCGCCGGCACCGTCATGCTGATGTGGTTCGGAGAGCTGATCACCGAGTACGGAATCGGCAACGGCGTCTCGCTGATCATCTTCGCAGGCATCATCGGCCGCGGACCGCAAGGTATTGCAGCGGTTTTCGCCGCCGCCAACCCAAGCGGTGGTGGCCTCGCCGCCTACGTGCCGTTCATCATCTTCGGCTTGATCGCGCTCTTCATGACCGCGGTGATCATCGAGGTGCAACAGGCGGTGAGGAAAATTCCCATTCAATCCGCGCAAAGGACGGTGGGTTTGAAGCAGGTGCAGAGCCGCGCCAGCTTCCTGCCCCTTCGTGTCAACCACGCCGGCGTCATCCCGATCATCTTCGCCATCTCGGTGATGTTCCTCCCGACGATCGTGGCCAACTACTTCACTGGCGCGCCGGCCGGCACGTGGTACTACAACGCTGCAGCGTGGGTCAGGGGCAACTTCTCGCCCACCACGTCGAACCTGCCGATGTCGATCACCTACAACGCGCTCTACTTCGCGTTCACGTTCGGCTTCACGTACTTCTACACGGCCATCACGTTTGACGTGAACGAAGTCGCCGACAACCTCAAACGCTATTCCAGCTTCATCCCGGGCATCCGCCCGGGACGTCCGACCGCGGACTATCTCGCCGCGGTGATGAATCGCGTGACGTTCGCCGGCGCGACCTTCCTGGGCTTCATCACGGTCATCCTTCCGATCGCCACCGCCAGCATTTCGGGCATCAACACTCAATCGATGTACCTCGGAGGCACAGCCATACTCATCGTGGTCGGCGTAGCGCTCGACACGATGAAACAGCTGCAAACGCAACTGGTGATGCGCCAGTACCGCGGCTTCATCCGATGAGACCAATTCCAGCTCCCCGCGCGCCGGGGAGGCCGGCCCGACTCGGGCAGCGGGTTCGGTCGGGTGGGGGGGCCCAACTTTGAACCTGCTCCTCTATGGCGCCCCTGGCAGCGGCAAGGGGACCCAGGCCAACATGCTGCGCTCGCATTTCGGAATTCCGCACATCGCGACCGGCGACATGCTCCGCGCGGAGATCGCCGCCGGCTCCCCGCTAGGCCGCAAAGCCCAGCCCATCCTGGCCGCGGGCCACTACATTTCGGACGAGATCATGATCGCGATGATCGCCAACCGCCTCCGGCAGCCAGACTGCAGGCGGGGCTTCATCATCGACGGCTTTCCGCGCACGATCCCTCAGGCCGAGGCCCTGGACGACCTCATGGATGAGCTCGGCCGCCACTTCGACCGTGTCCTCTACCTCAAGGTCGACCTGGAGGAGCTGCTGCGCCGCCTCTCCGGCAGGCTTGTGTGCCCGGTCTGCCAGCGCACCTACCCGCCCGGCACCGCAGCCTGCGCAGCCGACGGAAGCGGCCTGGCGCAGCGCGAGGATGACAAGGCTGAGGCGGTCAAGCCGCGGATCGAGGTCTACCTCCAGAAGACGATCCCGGTGCTCGACCACTACCGCGGAGAGGGCCTGGTTTCCGAGATCGACGGCATGGGCACAATCGATGAGATAAGCCGCCAGGTGATGGCCGCCGTCACAGGCACCTCCCCGGTTGCCGCAGACGTCGGCCGCAGGCCTGGTGGGGGGCACCAGCCCGCCAAGAGCGCATAGAGAAGAACCCGAATGATCAACCTGAAAACCGCACACGAAATCGACCTGATGGCCCGCGCGGGCAGCCTGCTCGCGTCCGTGCTCCCTCCTCTCAAGGAGGCGTGCGAGCCCGGGGTCAAGACCATCGAGCTCGACAAGATCGCCGACCGGCTCATTCGGGCGGGCGGAGCGACCCCGGGCTTCCTCGGCTACCACGGCTTCCCCCGCTCGATCTGCGTTTCGATCAACGACGAGGCCGTCCACGGCATCCCGGGCAACCGGAAGGTGGCCGCGGGAGATCTGGTCAGCCTGGATCTAGGGCTCGTCCTGGACGGATTCTGGGCTGACGTGGGCATCACGGTCGGGGTCGGCAAGATCACTCCGGAGGCGGCCCGCCTCTTGAAGGTGACCGAGCAGGCGCTCTACGTCGGCATCGACAAGGCCCGCCCGGGCGGCTACCTGGGCGACATCTCCTCCGCGATCCAAAAGCACGTCGAGGCGGCCGGCTTCTCGGTCATCCGCCAGTTCGTCGGCCACGGGATCGGCCGCGAGATGCATGAGGACCCTCAGGTGCCCAACTTCGGCGTCCCCGGCACGCCCCCGAGGCTGAAGACGGGGATGACCCTGGCGATCGAGCCCATGGTCAACGCCGGCTCCCACGAGGTCTATATGAAGCCCGACGGCTGGACGATCTGCACGGCCGACGGATCGCTTTCCGCGTACTTCGAACACACGGTCGCCATCACCGATCGCGGGCCCCTCGTCCTGACCGCCAACCCCCTCGCGTAGCCGGGTTTGGTACAATCGCCGTTCGTGCCCCAACGCCTCCCACTCGTGAAGGGGGTCGTGGTGGAGCCTTTACCCAACGGTGTGTACCGGGTTGAGCTCGAGAACGGGGCGAAAGTCCTGGCTCACGTCGCCGACCGTGCAGGCACCCACTTCACCCGGCTCCTCGCTGGGGACAAGGTGGGCGTCGAGCTGGCGAGCAGCGACCGATCGCGAGGGCGAATTCGAGAGATTTGGAGATGAAAGTACGTCCGTCCGTCAAGAAGATGTGCTCGAGCTGCAAGGTGATCAAGCGCAACGGGGTGGTCCGGGTGATCTGCTCCAAAACGCCCAAGCACAAGCAGCGGCAGGGCTAGGGAGCTAAATGGCGAGAATCGCCGGCGTAGACATACCCCCGCAGAAAAGGGCCGTCATCTCCCTGACGTACATCATGGGCATCGGCAACACGACCGCCAAAAAGCTGGTCAAGACAGCCGGGATCAACCCTGATACGCGGGTCAAGGACCTGACCGAAGACGAGGTAGGCCGCCTCCGCCAGATCATCGACAGGATGGCGACCGCCAAGGAGATCCTGATCGAAGGTGACCTCCGCCGCGAGGTCGCGCAGAACATCAAGCGCATGACCGAGATCGGCTCCTACCGCGGGTCCCGCCACCGCCGCGGCCTGCCCGTGCGCGGCCAGCGCACGCGCACCAACGCTCGCAGCCGCCGCGGCCCCAAGCGCGCGGTCGCCGGAAAGAAGAAGGTCAAAGCAGGCAAGTAATGGCCAAGAAGAAAGTAGTCCGCACCCGCCGCCGCGAACGCAAGAACGTGGTCAACGGGCAGGCGCACATCCAGAGCACGTTCAACAACACGATCATCTCGATCAGCGACATCGACGGAAACGTCATCTCTTGGGGTTCGGCCGGTGCGCAGGGCTTCAAGGGAAGCCGCAAGTCAACTCCGTTCGCCGCGCAGGTGACCGCCGAGGCGACCGCCAAGAAGGCGCTCGAGCACGGCATGCGCTCGATCGAGGTTTTCGTTCGCGGCCCGGGCGCCGGTCGCGAGGCCGCGATCCGTTCACTGCAAGCAACAGGTTTGGAGGTCAGCGCAATCACCGACGTAACGCCAATCCCACACAACGGCTGCCGCCCTCCGAAGCGACGGAGGGTCTAGGCGTGGCCAACTACAGCGGTCCGGTCTGCCGTTTCTGCCGCCGCGAGGGCGCGAAGCTGTATCTCAAAGGTGAGCGCTGCTACACGCCCAAGTGCGCCATCGAGCGCCGCGCCTTCGCGCCCGGGATGCACGGGCAGGCGCGTAAGCGCAAGACGTCCGACTACGGCATCCAGCTGCGCGCGAAGCAGAAGGCGCGGCGCATCTACGGACTGCTCGAAAAGCAGTTCCGCAACTACTTCGACGCGGCGGCGAAGGAACCGGGCGTGACCGGTGTGAACCTGCTCCGCCATCTCGAGCTCCGGCTCGACAACGTGATCTACCGGCTCGGCCTGGGCACCTCGCGCAAGCAGGCGCGGCAGCTCGTGTCGCACCGCCACTTCGAGGTCAACGGGAAGACGGTCAACGTGCCGTCCTACCAGCTCAAGGTCGGCGACGTGCTCAAGGTCAAGGGAAGCGACGGCGTGATCGACGTCGTGCTCGAGGCCTCCCGCGTCCGGCCGGTGCCTTCATGGCTTTCATTCAGCGCCGACGACAAGTCCGGAAAAATCCTGGCGCGTCCTGACCGCCACGAGATGGAGACCGGAGTCGAGGAACAGTTGATCGTCGAGTTCTACTCAAGGTAAAGGGAGTACCCAATTGGCAATCGACACACAGATGAGCGTTACCCCGCAGGTCCGCAAGCTCGAGACCAGCGCGAACTATGGCAAGTTCGACATCGAGCCCCTCGACCCGGGATTCGGCACGACCCTGGGCAACACGCTTCGTCGCGTGCTGCTCTCCTCGTTGTGGGGCGCGGCGGTCACGTCGATCCAGATCGACGGCGTCGCGCACGAGTTCACCGCCATCCCGCACGTGAAGGAGGACGTGACCGAGGTCATCCTCAACCTCAAGCGCCTCTGCTTGAAGAGCTTCACCGAGGACCCCGTCACCCTCATTCTCGACGTCAAGGGTCCGGCTGAGGTGCACGCGTCGCACATCCAGGCTTCGTCGGACGTCGAGATCGTCAACCCCGACCTCTACATCTGCACCCTGGCGGCCAAGGGCCACCTGCGCATGGAGCTCAACGTGGAGCGCGGCAAGGGCTACGTCCCTGCCGACCGCAACAAGCGCGAGGGGCAGCCCATCGGCGTGATCCCGATCGACGCCATCTTCTCGCCGGTCGAGAAGGCGAACTTCACCGTGGAGAAGAC
>DATMKM010000112.1:0-16765 GCA_035571315.1 Candidatus Acidiferrum sp. | reverse complement strand
CCTCCGCACGGTGATGATCACAGGCGACAACCCGCTCACGGCAGCCGCCATCGCCAAGGAAGCCGGCGTCGACGACTTCCTCGCGCAGGCGACCCCCGAGATGAAGCTCAAGCTCATTCGCGACGAGCAGGCGCTCGGACGGATGGTGGCGATGACGGGAGACGGGACCAACGACGCCCCGGCGCTGGCGCAGGCCGACGTGGCCGTCGCGATGAACACGGGCACACAGGCCGCCAAGGAGGCGGGCAACCTGATCGATCTCGACAGCGACCCGACCAAGCTGATCGAGATCGTCGAGGCGGGCAAGCAGATGCTGATCACGCGTGGTGCCCTCACGACGTTCAGCATCGCCAACGACGTCGCGAAATACTTCGCCATCATCCCGGCGATCTTTTTCGTGGCGCTGCCCGAGCTCAACGCCTTGAACGTCATGCAGCTCCACAGCCCTAACAGCGCCGTGCTGTCGGCCGTGATCTTCAACGCGATCATCATCGTCATCCTCATCCCGCTCGCCCTGCGCGGGGTGCGTTACCGACCGATCGGCGCCGCCGCGCTGCTGCGCAACAACCTGCTGATCTACGGCGTGGGCGGGATCATCGCTCCGTTCGTCGGCATCAAGCTCATCGACCTGATCATCACCGCCGTGCACCTCTCGGCTTAGGAGTCCAATAAAACATGCTGAAGTCACTTCCGGTCGAGGTCCTGCGAGGAATCAGGGTGACGCTTGTCTTCGGAGCGGCAACGCTCATCTATACGTTCTTTGTCACGGGTGTTGGACAGTTGCTCTTCCACGACCAGGCGAACGGCAGCCTGGTGACGAACAAGAGCGGCCAGGTGATCGGTTCCAGCCTGATCGGGCAGTGGTTCGACCCGACGGACCTTCGCTACTTCCACCCGCGGCCCTCGGCGACGGTCGACCCCAACACCGGCAAGCCTCTGCCGTACGCGGCCAACAACTCAACAGGCAGCAACCTCGGGCCGTCGAGCCAGGTCCTCATCAACCGGGTCCAGGCGCAGATTCAGCAGCTGATCGCCACTGAGAAGAACATCCCGAGCGCCGGCGTCCCCGCCGACATGGTGACCACCTCGTTCAGCGGCCTCGACCCGCATATCTCGGTGGCCAACGCGTACATCCAGGCTGACCGCGTGGCCGCCGTCCGAGGCCTTGATCCGGCGAAGGTGCGCGCCCTGGTCGACAAGTACACCCAGGGCCGGATGCTGCTCGTCTTCGGGGAACCGAGCGTGAACGTCCTGCTCTTGAACCTCGCGCTCGACAATGGAGAGGCGGGTTAGCCTTTCCTGACCATGCGCTCCAGCGGGCAGACAGAAGCCGCACCCGCTGAGCAGCGGCGCGGCCATTTGAAGGTCTACCTGGGCGCGACCCCGGGCGCGGGCAAGACTTACGCGATGTTGGGTGAGGCGCACCGCCTGGTACGCCACGGGCACGACGTGGCCGTGGCGTACGTGGAGACCTACAACCGCCCGCGCACGGTCGATCTGCTGGCCGGACTCGAGGTGGTTCCGCGAGTTGAGGTTCCTTATCGGGGAACGGTCCTCGAGGAGATGGACCTCGATGCGGTGCTGGCGCGGCGGCCCGAGGTCGCCCTTGTGGACGAGCTGGCGCACACCAACGTGCCAGGCCTTCGCCACATCAAGCGATGGGAGGACGTCGAGGAGCTTCGTGCGGCCGGCATCGACGTGATCACGACGGTGAACGTGCAGCACGTGGAGAGCGTCAAGGACCTGGTCGAGAAGGTAACCGGCGTAATCGTGCGCGAAACAGTGCCTGACCGAGAGCTTGATGGCGCGGATGAGATCCAGTTCATCGACATCACGCCGGAGGCGCTCCGCAAGCGGATGCGCCATGGGAACGTCTACGCCCGCGAAAAGGTCGAAACGGCGCTGGCGAATTTCTTCCGTCCGCAGAACCTGGCCGCGATGCGCCAGATCGGGCTGCGACTTGTCGCCGACTCGATGGCGCGCTCGCGCCACGTGCTCGCGTCGCCCGAAGACGTGCTGGTCGCCGTCTCCGGCGGCGCGTCTTCGGAGGATCTCATCCGCCGAGGTTCGCGCCTGGCCCGGCGGTTGGGCGGTACGTGCATGGTCGTCACCGTGCAGGCCGAGGCGACACACTCGGCCCACCTCATGCCTTATAGGGTCCTCGCCACCCAGCTCGGAGCCTCGTTCGCGGTGCTTGGCGGCTCGGACGTGGCCTCCGCCGTGATCCAAGCCGCGCGCGACTCGGGGGCCGAGCACGTCGTGGTGGGGGAGATGATCTCGCCGTCTGTCATGAACCGCCTGCGACCGACGGTGGTGGATCGGATCATCGAGCAGCTGCGGGACTCAGACATTCATGTCGTGGCGAGGCTGGCGCAGTGAGCATGCGCGATGCCACGCGCCCGGATCCAATGGAGGTGCTCAGACGGGTCTCCGCGGAGACGCGACGCCGCGTCCTGTTCCGGGTCTACCTGGGCTACGCCCGCGGTGTAGGGGCGACCTCAACAATGCTCGACGAGGCCCGCCGGCGAACCGGCCGCGGCACCGACGTGGTGGTGGCCGCGTATCGCTTGCACGGCGACCCGGACCAAGCCCTTCGCGACATCGAGGTGCTCGGCGCGCCGCGCCACCGGCCCGCGGAGATGCATCTCGACGTTGACGCGGTGCTGGCCCGGAACCCCGAGGTGGTATGCATCGACGACCTGGCTGCGGTCGAGGGAGGCCGGGTCAGGCTGGAGTCTGTCTCACGGCTGCTCGCGGCTGGGATCACCGTTCTGGCCACGTTGCACGTGGTCTCGGTGAGGAGCGTGGCTACCGCCTTCGCGCCGATGCTCGGGGAGGAACTGTCGGGGCTCACGGTCGATGATTCGGCGCTACAGGCGATCGATGAGCTCGAACTGGTCGACATCACTCCTTCCGACCTGCTGCAGCGTCTGCGAGAACAGAGCGTGCTGACGCCGGCGGAGCTCGCCGTGGCTCTCCAGCGCGACCTGCGGTTCAGCGTCCTCGAGGCGCTGCGGGAAGCCGCGTTCCGAGTCATCGCTGAGCAAGCGGACATCCAACTGGTCACATTCATGCGCGAGAGCGGCGTCGCCGTGCCATGGGAGGTGCGCGGGCGGATCGTGCTCTGCCTCCCCGTGCAGCGGGGGCTCGAGACCCGCATCCGGCGCGCCCACGCGTACGCGGCCGCCCAGGACGCGAAATTCTTCGTGGTGTCGGTGAGAACGAAGCAGCTCACCGATCAGGAAAAGGAGTGGATGGGGGGTTATGCCGCGCTGACCCACCAGCTCGGCGGCGAATACGTACATCTCCACGGGCGATCGGTCGCCTCCGCCCTGGTCGACTACATCCGTCAGTCGCTCGCCACCGAGGTCATCCTCGGACACCGGGGCTCGCGGCGCTGGCTGCCTGGGAATACAACGAGCGAAGTGATCCGCCGCCTCACGGGCGTCGATGTCCATATCTTGCGGGCCGAGCCCGCCGCCTGATTCGAGAACGAATAACACGTCGCATCCGGGTCGCCGCTTTGCGCTCTCAGGCGAGCGCGCCGCGGCCGCCGAGGAGGGACATCCGGTAGATCTCGAGGGACCCTGAGCGCCCGCGCACCGCTGACTGGTTGGTCAGCTCGCTCTGCAGCATCGCGGCAACCTCGCGATAGACCGTGCCGGTCATAAGCACCTCGCCTGGGCCTGCGTGCGTCACGAGCCTTGCGGCAATGTTGACCGCGTCGCCCAGCACGCCGAGCTCCGAGCGTTCGACCGACCCGACTGCGCCGATGACCACTGGTCCCGAAGCGATGCCTACGCCAACCTCCAGCCGAAATCCCCACGTCGCCGCGGAGCGGCGGTTGAGCGCTTCGTTGGCGCCGATGAGCCCGATCGCCGCGGCCATCGCCCGGTGCACGTGGTCCGGCAGGTCATCCGTCGCCCCGAACGTCGCCATCACTCCATCACCGACGAATTTCTCGATCACGCCTCCACAGATCGTGATGGACCGGATGACCCTTTTCAGATGCGCGTTGAGCACGTCGAGCAGGCCCGCCGGGTCATCGCCGAATCGCTCGGTCAAGCGACTGAAGCCGCGGATGTCGGTGAACAAGATCGAGATGGTCCGCACGACGGGTATCGGGACATCAGAGCCGCCGAGCATCTCCCGCCCGTGGTGAATGTACGTCTGGCGCAGCCGGACGAGCCGCGCGAGGTCTCCGTCGCGATCGGGAACGGGCGGTGCCGGGTCATCGATGTGGATCAAATCGCGACCAGCTCAGAGGCCAGGCACTGGGTGATCAAGGTGGCGGCCGCCGCCGCCGTCCCGGCTCCCTTGCGCAGCACTGCCGTGACGCCGGCCTTCTGCAATGACAGGTTTTCGGCCGCCCCCAGGTCCTTCAGGGTCACCACCACGACGGGGATTCCGGCGCCCCGGGTCGCCCGCAGGTGATGCAGGAAGGCCTCCCCCGACAACCCAGGCAGCAAAAGGTCGAGCACTACCGCGCGAGCCCCTGTCAGCAAGTGGCCGGCCGTCTCCGCATCCGCCGCCCAGATCGAGCTCAGGCCCCTGGTCTGCAGCTCGGCCTCGACCAGGTGAGCGAATCCGGAGTCGTCCTCGACTATGAGGACGTCTCCCGACTGCGCCTCCTCACGCACCACCGGGAGGGTGAAGTAAAAAGTAGAGCCCTTGCCAGGCCCATCCGAGCGCACGCCGATTTTGCCCCCGTGGGTCTCGACGATGTTCTTGCAGATCGCCAGGCCGAGCCCCGTCCCACCGATCGAGCCACGGTCAGGCGACTCGACTCGAAAGAATTTGCCAAAGAGTTGAGGGAGGGCCTCCGCTGGAATGCCGAGACCCTTGTCCTGCACCGAGACCTCAACCATTCCATCGACGACGCGAGCGCTCACCCTGATCGCCCCGCCGAGCGGCGAGTATTTGTGCGCGTTGGACAGCAGGTTGGCGATCACGCGGAACATCGCGTCACCGTCCACGCGAACCAGCGGGAGTTCATCTGGCAGGCTCATCGTGATCGCCACACCGCCCGGCTCGGAGAAGAGGTCGACGGCTCGCGTGATCAGCGCCTTGATGTCCGCCGGCGTGAACCGCATCGAAGGGCGAGCGCCCTCGAAGCGGCGAAGGTCCAGAAAGTCATTGACGAGGGCAGTCAGGCGACGGCCCTCCTGGAGCATCACGGCGAGATATTCCTTTCGCTGTGCAGGCGTAACTTCACGCGTCGCGAGCAGCTCGGCAAAGCCGACGATGCTGGCGAGCGGAGTCCGCAGCTCGTGACTCACCACCGCGACCATCTCGTCCTTGGCGCGACCAAGCTCGGCGTCGTGTTCGGCACGAGCGTGCGATTCCACCAGCTCGAGCTCGAGTCGCCGGCTGTCGGTGAGGTCCTCGGCGAGCACGAACCGCGCCCGGTGGTCGCCGAAAATCACTGCGTGCGAGGTGGTGAGCACCTGGATCTCCGAGCCGTCCCTCAACAGGTGCCGCCATGGCCCTGTTCGATCCAGGGCCGGCATTGGCATCGCCTGCAGTTCCAGGAACTTGGGGACATCCTGGGGTCGCTGGAGGTCTCGGATCGTCATGGTCATGAACTCTTCGCGCGTGTACCCGTAACGGTCTGAGGCGCTGTCGTTCACCTCGAGAAACGCCAGCGTCTCCGTGTCATAGAGCCACATCGGCTGGGGATGACCTTCGAAGAGCGTCCTGTAGTTGCGCTCCGAAACGACCGCCTCTTGCTCACTGTTGAGGCGCTCCACGAGCTCGTGCTTCACGGTCGCCATCAGCTTGGAGAAGTCCTCCGCGAGCCCTGTGACCTCGGACGCCCCCATCGCGTCAACGGTTCCCACCGCTCCGCTGAGCGTTGAGCTCCGAATGACAAGGCTCAGCTGTCGAATCGGCTCAACGACCCGCCGGTAAACCACGAAGATGACGACCAGCATGATGGCGGCGCCGCCGACGATGATCGCCAGGTCGCGGTTCGACGAGAGGTCCGCCGCTGCAAGCGCGGCCGCCGCGTCCGCCCCGGCGTAGACCAACCAGGGCGTCGATCCTACCGGGGAAGTCGCGTAAAGGCGCATCGTGCCGTCGACATCTGAACGCTCCATGCTTGGGGAGGACGCTTCGAAAGCGGTGCCCGCAAGCGATCGGCCGGCCCAATACGAAGCATTTAGCGATCGCGTGAGCACCGTCTTGCCGTTGTCTGTCGTCACCAGGAACTCGAGCTGTCTCGCCCCGGCGAGGGCTGAGCCGAGGTTGGAACCCACTTGAGCGAGGTCCATGATCGCCGCCACCGTGCCGCCCCCACCGGCCATCGGTGTGGCTACGACCGCCGACATCCGGCCGGTTGCCGGATCGAGGAAGGGTGCAACCGTCACGGACCTGGTGATGGCGGTCGGCAGCCAGCTGGCGGCGCCATAAACCGGGCCTGGGGAAAACGCCTTGGAAGAGCACCTGACCGTGCCGTCAGACTTGATGATGTCGAGGTGTCCAATGGAGAATGGACCGGCCCCCGCAAACGGGAGAGTGCACGCTCCGGCCGGCGACGAGAGGAGGCCCGCCGACTGAGGGTTGGCCGCCACCATGCCTACGGTCTGCTGCAATAGGAGGAGGTGGGCCGCGATCTGAGAGGCCGCGACCCGCGATGCGAATGCCGCGTCGGCCGTGGCGGACTGCCGTGCATCTTGCTCTGACATGGCGCGCACCACCAAACCGGCGACGCTGGCGACGGCGATGAGCACCACGATGATCATGGCCGTGTAGTGCATGACCGACCAACCTCTACGTGCAGGTCGTTCGTTCGGCTCGACCTCGCGGGCGGGCACGCCCATCAGAGTTCGAGCGCTTCTTCAACCCGTGTGAGAAGGTCCAGCGGCGAAAAAGGCTTCGTCAGGTAAAAATCCGCGCCGGCGATAAGCCCGACCTCGATGTCTCGCTCCTGCGCCTTGGAGGTGAGGAGGATCACGCGCGTTGCCTTGAGACCCGGGTCCGCCTTGATCGAACGCAAGACCTCGAGCCCGCTCTGTCCAGGCATCTGGACGTCGAGCAGGACGAGTGACGGCTTCAGCTCCTTGGCCAGCGCCCACGCCTGCGCGCCATCGGACGCTTCGACCACCGTGTAGTCGTCGGACTCGATGGTGGCGTGTACCAGCAAGCGGATGCTTGACTCGTCATCCGCGATAAGGACCGTCCTCTGCAGCTCGAGCTCGGTCGGCGTGCGCAGGCTCATCCCGCCACCGGGTTGGCCGCCAAGGCCTGGGCGATCAAAGCGACCGCGGCCTGCGGCGCACCGGCCTCCTTGGGGAGCACCGCCGTCGCGCCGGTCAGCTCGAGCGCCGAAATCTGTTCAGGTCCCAGGTTCTTCATCGTCAGCACCACGACCGGCAGGCGTGCGCCTCCGACCGCCCACATCCGGGCAAGGAAATCCTCACCCTGCAGGCCCGGCAATGCCAGGTCGAGGACGATCGCCAGGGGCATCATGTCCACGAGGAGGCGCTCGGCGGTTTCAGCGTCGGCGGCCCGGACGGTACTGAGACCTTCAGCCGCGAACTCCGCCTTCAGCAGGCTCGCGAATGCACCGTCGTCTTCGACGATGAGAATCTTTCCCGAAGTTGCGCTCGACCGTGAGATGGGCAGGGTGAACTTGAAGCGCGCGCCCTTACCCTTGCCCCTCGAGCTGGCCACCAGCTTGCCACCGTGCGCTTCTACGATCTTGTGGTTGATGGCGAGACCAAGGCCGGCGCCTGGGGCGAGCCGTCCTGCTCCGCTCTCGGCGTGATAGAACTTTCGAAAGAGCTTGGGGAGCGCCTCGGCCTCGATGCCGACGCCGTGGTCTCGGATGTCGACCTCGACCATGTCGCCGAGCTGGCACGCCGCGATCACGATCGATCCGCCCTCCGGCGAGAAACGGCGGGCATTCGATATGAAGTTACTGAGCACCTCAAGGATCGCATCGGCTTCGGCCGAAACGAGGGGAAGCTCAGCAGGCACGTCGATCTCGATGGGCCTCAGGCTATCCTCACCCGCCGCGAGCGCCGCGCGCTGGATCAGCGAGCGCACGTCGACCGGAGCCGGGTCCAGGTCACGGTGACCGTGTTCCATGAGCTGCAGCGCTACCGCCTTGTTGACGAACGCACTCAAGCGCCGAGCTTCCCGCAACAAGATTCCGGTGTATAGATGGAGCGCGTCGTCGGCCAGGTCTCCCGAATCGATGAGCTCCGCGCAACCCACGAGGCTCGAAACGGTGTTGCGAAGCTCGTGGCTTCCGAGGGAGACCAGGTCGTCGACGGGTTCCGCTTCGGTGCGTCGGTCGTGATTGCGGCGATCGTGGTTGGCGACCGCCGACGGAATCCTCAAGACCTTGAGCTGCCGGGGAGTCGGGTTGGAGCGGCTCATGGCCGGCTCGACCTCGCCGTCGCGTCCTGGGAGTGGCGGGCCGCGGTCACCGCGTCCCGATGCAGCACGATCACGGGGACGTCGACCATGGACACGACGGCGTCATCCTCGTAAGCCTTTTGCGGCTGCTTGGTGACGAGCAGCGCGGTCCAGACACCGAAGACGTATCCAAGCGCGAAAAGAGCGAAGACAACGCCCACAAACCCCATGATTCAGGTGTACGCCGGGGCGCCCCTGAAGTCGCCATGCGCTGACACTGCATAGCAGCCCTCTATGCGCAGGGTGCGGGCGACATAGCACAAGCAAAACGGTCAAACGCCCATCGATTTGCATGGGAGGGAGACCTCACTTCGTAGGGAGCTTTAACGACAGGGCGCGCGTATTACTTGCGCGTGGTGGAAACGGAATTTCGACGAGCCGTGCCGGTTGGGGCGTTCGCCTGGGGACAGATGAGCAGGCTGCCTCGCGCGCCGGTCATCAAAACGGACCCCGCCCAGGTCCGACTCGGGCAGGCGCTCTCAGCGCGTGTGACCGAGGTCACACGGCTGACCGTCACAGCCGCTGTGGCCGCGGGCGTCATCGAGTTGAGCTCGCCTGGATTTGCCAGGCAGATCCGCGACGTGCACACTCTGACGAGCCGCGCGATCGCGAGGTTCCTCGTCACCGGTCAGGGCACGACCGAGGTAGAGCGCAACTTCATCAGCCGGGTCGGGATCCTGGCCGCACGCTACGGCCTATCCCTCTCGACCCTCTCGCGTTGCTATGTCGTGTGGCGCGACGCCAACCTGCGCATCGTTAATGAAGAGGTCAGCCGCCTCGCCATCGGGCAGGCGGTCGCCGGGGTGGCGCGGAGCATCATCCGCTCCAGCGCCGATTCAGGCCTCAGGCGCATGGCTCGGGCCTACGAGTATCAGCTTTGTCTCGGCGTGCCGGAGCTTTCAGTGCACGCCGCAGCGCGACGCTAGAGGCCGTTCCCTCTAGGTCGGCCCATCCATCGCCGCCGGGACGGTGATTAGGATCGAATCCGCCAGCTTTCGAAGGTCCGCGACGAGCGGGTCCGCGGGGTCGGCGCTGACCAGGGGCCTGCCATGGCCGGCCGCCCGATCAAGCGTCGGAGAGTTCTGGATCACGAAGTCCGGACGGCGACCGAGCATGCCGGCGACCTCGGCGGTTTCCATCGCGTGGGTGGTGCTGTTGTTCAGGATGAGCCGCACCCTTTCTGGCGAGACGCCAAGCGTGTCGAAGAGGACAAGGCACCGGCGAGTCGCTTTGAGCGATGGCACAGAGGCCGAAGTGACGAGGCAGATCATGTCGCATGTATCAAGTGCAGTCAGCGTGCGTTCGCTGAAAGAAGCGGGCGAATCCACCAGCACGTACTGACATGTCGCGCTGAGGCGGTCAATCGCCAGCTGGATCGCCGGGAGCGTCACGAGCTCCGCCCGCTCCGGAAAATCGGAGCCGACCACGAGACGGACGCTGCCCGATTCGGTCACGAAACCCTCGAACAGGGTCTCGTCGACCAGGGCGCCCGGAGGTGCTTTGAGGTCGGCCAGCGTCCGGCTCGGATGGAGGTTGAGGTACAGGGCTGAGTCGCCGAACTCGACGTCGAGGTCGAGCAGCCCGACAGGCTTCGAGGACTGGGCCGCCAGCAGCACGGCCATGTTCACCGCCAGACAGGTCGTCCCGACCCCGCCTTTCGCGTGGGCGAACAGGATCACCTTTCCGCGGTTGCGCCGCGCTGTGGCGCCGGCCGAGCGGCGCAAGAGGGATTGGACCTTGGCTTCGAGGATCTCCAGCTCGAACGGCTTCGGCAGATAGTCGTCGGCCCCGGCGGCATATCCCGCGAGCGCATCAGGTGCGCCGCTGAGCTCCGAGAACATGAGGATCGGAACGCTGGCGGTGCGGTGATGCGCCCGCAGCCTCGAGGTGAGCTCGATCCCGTTCAGCTCGGGCATCCGCACATCGGTGATGACGAGGTCGGGGATGCGGTCGCGCACGTGCTGCATCGCCTCGATTCCATCGCTGGCCTTGCGCACGACGTAGCCCCTGCGCTCGAGAAAGCCGCCGACCATTTTCTGGATCACGCGGTCGTCGTCGACGAGGACGATGTCCTGTTCGGCCATCACGGAGCCCCGGCTGTGAGCTTGTATGCGATCGCCATCGCGAGATCCTGGCGCGAATAGCCGCCGAGCCCCGAGACGTCCTCGGTGCCGCTCCCGCCGACCATCGCCAGGCCGGCAGCGCCAAATGCGCGGCGGGCTTCGCGGGGATCGCCTGCGAGCTCCAGGGCTGCTCCGAGTTGAAAGTAGGCGATGGCCACGTTGGGGTCCAGGTAGGTCGCCTGCCGAAATGCACGGACGGCTGCCCTGAGGTCGCCTCTAGCCGCTGCGCGATTGCCCTCGGTCAACAGACCCGTCATGTCGCGAGGCGAGCTCGTGTCGCGAGGCGGGCTCGCGTCGCCGATACGCCTTCCGACCACCGGTTCGCGCGGCGCGGCGGCGAGCCTCTCGTAGCAAAGGGCGCCGGCGACGCGGACCGCCGCGAAGTACGTCGTCATGCGTCCAGGCGAATCCGAATGACCGAGGAAGAGGTGCCCACCGGGAGCGATGTTAGACGCGATGCGTTGGATGCATGCCTCCGACTCCTCGCGGCCGAAGTACATGAGGACGTTGCGGCAGAAAACGACGGCGGCATGGGGGACGATCGACTGTGGTTTCTCGAGCGCCAGGTTGTGATGCGCGATCCGCACCATTCGTCGAATCGAGGGAACGACCTCATACCCTCCGCGGGCCGCCGTGAGATATCGCCGCCTGCGCTCGCTCGAAAGTCCCTGGATTTCGGTCTCCGTGTAGAGGGCCTTCTCGGTTCGGGCGAGCGCGTGGAACGAGACGTCGGTGGCGACGACCTCCCAGCTGCCGCGCCCTGTTTCGTCAAGGAGCATCGCCAGGCTGTACGGTTCCTGGCCGTTGCCGCACCCGGCGCTCCATACGACCTGTCGCAGCCGTGGCTCCCTGCCAACGAGGGTGGCGAGCGCGTCGAACTGAACCGGGTCGCGAAAGAAGGCGCTGTGCTGGACGGTGACGCGATCCAGCAGGTCTTCGAAAGCGGCAGGCTGTGTGTCGACGATGCTCACGTACGCGTCCACCGCAACGCCCGCGATCGTCGCGCTCTCTTGAAGCAGCCTCGCGAGCCTGGCCTGACTCGCCGGCTCTGCCTTGAGGCCCGCCCGCGACCGCAGAAGCGACGTGGCGAAATCGAGCGAGGTCATGACGGGCTCGAGGGGGTCGGTTCTGGGATGCGCTCGGGCGTCCGGCCACGGGCGCCGTTGCGGGTGGGCGGAGTCGAGCTTCCCGTCCTGCCCAGGAGGCGCGAAACGGCGCTCAAGAGTCCGGCTTCGTCGAAGGAGGTCTTGACGATGTAGCCGTCCGCGCCGGCGTCCATACCGCGCTGGCGATCCTCGTCTGACCCATGCGAGGACACGATCAGCACCGGGACGTTGGTCAGGCGCGGATGCGACCTCATGTTGGTGATGAGCTGGAGGCCGTCGAGGTTTGGCATCTCCACGTCGGTTACCACGAGGTCGGCCGGGACGGCGATGAGCATCGCAAGCGCCTCGGCTCCGTCGGAGGCGGTCCGCACCGCATAGCCTCCACGCTCGAGGATCGACCGCTGCAGCTCGCGCACCATCAGCGTGTCGTCCACGACGACAACCTTCAGCTGTGGTGGCGGCCCGACTGCCTTATCGCTTCCATCCGAGCCGGTCACCACAGCCGACAGGCTGCGCTCGATCAGGGTCGAAATGTCGAGGACCAGGAGGATGCTTCCATTGGGTTCGATGCAGGCCCCGCTTACTGCCTTGAGGTCACGCAGCCGGCCGGTCAAGCCACGGACGACCACATCGCGTTTCTGCACGACCGTCTCGACCTGGAACGCGTGTGGGCTTTCGGCGGTGCCAAGCAAGACCCAGGGACCTCCGTTGGAGGTAGGCAGGCCGAGGAGCGAAGCGAGGTCGGAAACCGGAACCGCGTGCCCGTCGACGACCGCCAGGTTCTTGCCGCCGACCACCTGCACGTTCTGTGCTTCGAGCATGCGGATGATTCGGTGCAGGGGCAGGCCGAACGACTGCCCGCCGATGGACACGATCAGGCACGGGACAACTGTCAGGGTGATGGGGACGACGATCCTGAACTCCGCACCCGCGCCAGGGTGGTTCACGATCTGGACCTCGCCGTGCACGGCCTCCACCGCCGTCTTCACGACGTCGAGCCCCACGCCGCGGCCTGACGTTTCGGTCAGCGTCTTGGCCGTCGAAACCCCGGTGTGAAAGATCAGGTGAAGGGACTGGTCCTCGGTGAGGCCGTCGACATCGAGGCCGCGTTTCACTGCCGCAGCACGGACGGCCGCCACGTTTATGCCGGCGCCGTCGTCGCTGACCGCGATCACGACCTTTGATCCGACCTGGGTAGCGTGCAGCCTGACTACAGCCTCCTCGGGCTTTCCGGCCGCCAACCTGTCGGCGGGAAGTTCGATGCCGTGCCCAATCGAGTTCCGCACGAGGTGCAACAGGGGCGAGACGAGCTGCTCCAACACGCCCCGATCCACCTCCACGTCTTCGCCGATCATCTCCCAGCGCACCTTCTTGCCCAGCGAGCGCGCGGTGTCTCGAACGGTTCTATGCAGAATCGCGCCGAGCGTTCCGACGGGCACCATGCGAGTTCGCTCGGTGACCTCCTGGAGCTGGTTGATGACCTTGGTGAGCTCGCGATACTCGGTTATCGCGTCGGGGTTCTGCTGCAGCTCTGTTCCAAACACGTGGCCGACCCTGAGCTGCGCCGCCGAGACCTCGCCGACCAGCCGGTTGAGCTCATCGATGCGGGCCACAGGGACGTCGAGGGTTGCGGTCTCGGTCTTCCGATCGACAGCCGAAGGCGCCCGATACTCGTCCCCGCTCGCCGGGGTGACCCGCGGGGCGGCAGCGGTGGGCGAAACCTCGGGCGTGACAGACACGAGCTTGTCTGGCGCCCGGGGAACCGGAGCTGAAAGGTCGGGCGTGGCGATCGGAAGAATCTGCTTCCCGCTCGCCGGGGCGGTGGCCGTCTCCCCACCTGCTGAGGAGGAGGCCCCAAGCGCCAGAGGCGACAGGGCCGGTGGGGGGGTAGCGCTTGCAATGGCGGTCGCAGGCAGCAACCTCTCCATCGCCAGCTCGTCGCTCGCATCCTGCTCTGCGCTCGACGGGTTGCTGATCAGCCGCCCCAACCCGTCGACCACCAGCAACATCGAATCCGTCAGCTCGGGAGTCGAGCGGCGTGTTCCCGAGCGCAGCTCGACGAGGAGGTCTTCGAGCCGATGGGCGAGTCGGCTCACCCGCATCATCCCGACCATCCCCGCGGCACCCTTCATCGTGTGCGCTTCGCGCAAGATGCCGTCGATCGCGGCCTGGTCGTCGGGTGCCACCTCGAGCGCCATCAGCCCGGTCGCGATCCGTTCGAGATGACCCTTGGCCTCCTCGATGAACAGGGGTCGGAACTCGTCCTCTAGCTCGCCCGTTTCAAATCCAGCCGGCTCTTCACCAGCTCCTCCACGTCAATGAGCACCACCAGGCGCCCGCCGTCGCTGTAGACACCGACCTCGCCCGGTTGCGAGCCTGGGCCTACCGGAGCGTCGAAGTCGGCAGCGATGGGCAGTTGTTGTGCGGCCAGGGCGATCATGTCCTCACCACCGCTCACGAGCACCGCGAAGGGGGGTTCGTGGAGGGTGCCCGTCCCGGTCAGGACCGCTGTGTCGAGCAGGGGCACGATCTCGCCGCGGACGTTGACAACTCCGAGCAGGCCGGCCGGTGAAAGCGGGATCCGCGTCACCAACGGGTGGCGAAGGACCTGGTGCACGCGTGCCATCGGCACGGCGAAATACGCATCGTTGGCAGCGATTACGAGTACGCGAGTCATTCGCTTCGCCCCGTGACTCGCGCAGCCGCCGCGAGCTCTTCCGCGGCCGCCGCCATCTCGCGACTCTTCTGAGAGACGACCTGCACCGCGACCTCGAGGTTCTCGGTGCTGGCGCGATGCTCTTTCATGGCCGGCTCGACTTGCGCCGTCAGGTCGGTCATGGCCTGAGTCAACCCCATCCACTGGTCCAGTTGCTGCCCCCGTCGAGCTATCGCGACCACCGCTTCGCCGCTGGTGGTCTGTGCGCCGTCGGCGAGGATCGCAATCTCTGAGGCGGCGGCTTTCGATCGCTCGGCCAGGCGCCGCACCTCGTCGGCCACAACTGCAAAGCCGCGGCCGGACTCGCCTGCTCGAGCTGCTTCGATCGCGGCATTCAACGCAAGGAGAGCTGTCTGGTCCGCGATGTCATTCAGAATCCCGAGCACATCCTGGATCTTGTTGACACGCGTTGCGTTCGCCTGCGTGCGATCGGTCGATGCTTGCAGATCGGTTTGCGCGCGCTGGATGTTGGTTCGGAGCTGGGCGGCCTGGACGACGACGGAAGCAATCGCGTCAGCCACGCTCGACGAGGACCGCTCGAGAAGGTCGAGCCCGGCGCGAGCTCGGAGTCCGGCAGCGGATTGCTCGGCGATGGCGACAGCAACTCGCTCTGCAGATGTCGAGATCCTGGCGCTGTACTCGCTTGGCCCAACTCGATGCCCCGGTTTGTCGGTGTCGACCCGGTCGAAAAGGCGGTTGAGAGTCGCCGCCAAAAGACGCGTGTCGGCTCCGCCCCCCGGGATGGCTCTGGCGGAAGGGTTGCCTGAACCGTAGGCTTCTGCCGCGCGCGCCAAAGCTGAGACCGGTTGCGTGATCCACCAGGTCGAAAGCGCCAGCGCCGCGCCCAGCACAATCAAGATGATCAGGCTCAGCCAGAGGCCGGCGTTCAGGAATACCGCGAGGCCGAAGAACGGCGCGATTACCAGGATTGAAACCAGGAACGTGCGCGGAAACAGACTGTCCCAAGACGCGCGTTGCGACGCAGCTATCGGGGGCAACTGAGGTTCGGGCGCTCCGGCCTTCAGCACACGCAGGTTTGCCGCGGCCCGGCGGGGGATGGCCGGGACTGGCGGCAGCCTATTCACCACGGTGGGCCCCTGCCGAGCCTGCCAGCTCGGCCGCGATCTCGCCCTGTCGTGCGGCGGCCAGTGCGATCTCCCGAGCGGTTTGGGAGACCGATCGGCTGCTGGCGGCGATCTGCTCGATGGCCTCGACCGCCTGGTCGACGGCGGAACGCTGGTCCTCGGTGGCGAGTTGGACCTGGCCGCTCGCGTCGGCCATCTTCACCATCATCGAAAGCCACAGCTCCATCTGCTGGCTGCGATCTCCGACCGCGGCGACGGTTGCGCTCGCCCCGGTCTGAGCCTCGGCGACCAGCGTTCCGATCTGCGCGGCGGCCGCTTTGGAACGCTCGGCCAGGCGGCGCACTTCGTCTGCGACCACGGCGAAACCTCGCCCCGACTCACCGGCACGGGCGGCTTCGATCGCCGCGTTGAGCGCCAGCAGGTTGGTCTCGTCCGCGATGTCGTTGATCAGGACGATGATCCCTTCGATCTCGCCCACGCGCTGGGAGAGCGCGTTGACCCGTTCGCGGGAAACCAGCAGGTCGGCCTGAGCGCTCCCGATCCGGGTGCGCATGTCTGTGGCCTGGTTGGCCACGGCAGCCACGTTGCCGGCGATGGCGACCGCGCTCCGCGCGAGCTCCTCCATCGTGGCCGAGGTCTGGGTCGCCGCGGCGGTCTGGTCCTGGGTTGCGCCGGCCAGCTCCTGCGCAGCCTTGGCGAGCTGGCTCGCCGCGGCGGCAACCTCGCCGCGGACCCGGAGCTGGATCCCGCCGAGCTGCTGCAGCATCGAGTTGAAGGCGTGGCCCAAGACGCGAACCTCGCTGCTGCCGCTGGGAATGACGCGCACCGACAGGTCACCTGCCTCCGCTTGGGCGGCGGCCTGGGAGAGTGCGATGAGCGGGCGGATCATTAGGCGTGCGGTCAGAGCGGTGAGGCCGATGAGCAGGGCGATGGCGACGATCTGGGGCCCGACACCCATCGACTTGAGAAAGTCCGGAATCAGCCCCGCGATGATCAAGAACGGAAGGGCGACCGCGAGCAGGCTGAGCAGCATCCTCGCGAAGAAACTGTTCCAGACGGCCTTGTAAGGCAGCTCCGGCGGAGCAGCGCTGCCGACCGCGGGAGGGGCGATCGTCAATAGGCGCACGTTGGCGCGAGTGCTCACGACTGGAGGTTGGCTGGCAGGCTTCTTAAGCTCCATGGTCGTCCTCGATCAGGCCCTCCCAGCCCGAGCCGGCGAGGTCGGCGGCAAGTGCGCCCTGGCGGGCGGCGGCGGCGGCGATCTCCTGGGCGGTCACGGCGACCGAACGGCTGCCTTCGGCGATGTGCTCG
>DATMKM010000111.1:0-2852 GCA_035571315.1 Candidatus Acidiferrum sp. | reverse complement strand
GTGGCGACAATCGCGACGAGAGTCGTCCCCTTGGTTGCCACGACCCCCTCGTTGTCTTTCCCGCCGCCCAGAGACACCGAAAAGGCACGAGCCTGGTCGCCCACCCCGGCAACAGTCGTGAACGCAACTGGAAAATTGCTGCTGAACTGGGTTATGAAGGAGGGGCTGATCTTCGTAAGACGTTCGATGATCACGTTGTAGGTAGAGGCGTGGTAATCGCAAACCTCGCCGGTCACTCCGGCCGGAAGAGGTGATGCACCAGTCGGAGGTACCCCGATTGGTTTCGGAAGAACAATCCCGAGCGCTGATCCGACCCTGGCAGCGGTGGGGCACGAGGCGGGCGCGGCCGTGGTCTTAGGGCTTACAAGCGCCACCGGGCTAGATGATGGGATGGAGGCGCTTGGAGACGCCGACGCAGAGCTCGAACCTCCGCAGGCCGTGATGCTGGCGACCGCGACAACCGAGGCAAGCCCCAGTCGCCAAGAGCCATCGATCCAGCGCCTCACGCGGCGTGATGCTACTCGGTGCAGAGCGAGTAGTACGCTTTTTGGCGACATGATCCAGGCACAGGTCGGCGGCTCCGTGGCGGCCGGTTTCGAGCCGGTCCAGGAGGCCTTCGCCGCCAACTTCGAGGAGCACGGCGAGGTCGGGGCCGCGTGCTGCATCTATCTCCACGGAAAGCGCATCGTCGACGTTTGGGGCGGCGTAACTGCGCCGGGTGGCTCGCAGCCCTACACCGCCGAGACCCTCCAGATGGTCTGGTCCACCACCAAGGGAGTGGTGGCGATGGCCGCGCACATCCTGGCTCAGGAAGGCAAGCTCGAATTCGACGCGCCGGTCACCGACTACTGGCCCGAGTTCGCGGCCGAGGGCAAAGACGGCATCCCGGTGCGCTGGCTCTTCTGCCACAAATCCGGGTTGGCGGCGGTCGATCGCCCGCTGGGTTTGGCCGATGTGGTCGCCTGGACTCCCTGCGTCGACGCGCTCGCGGCCCAGCGGCCGTACTGGGAGCCCGGGACGGCTCACGGCTATCACACATGGACGTACGGCTGGCTGGCGGGCGAGGTGATCAGGCGAGTGACCGGCAAATCGGTGGGAGCGGTCGTGGCCGAGCGGATCGCGAACCCGCTTCAGGCCGAGTTCTGGATCGGTCTTCCCGAAGCGATGGACGCCCGCGTAGCGCCGGTGATCCCGCCCACTCCGGCTGCGCCCGGCGCTGCACCAGATCCGTGGGCGGCCCGCCTGGCCGATCCGAACTCCCTCGCGCACAAGTCCTGGGCGAACCCCGCCGTTCCGCCCACGGCGTTCAACGACCACCAGTTCTGGAGGGCGGAGGTCCCGGCCGGCAACGGCATCGGAACCGCGCGAGCGTTGTCGCGCCTCTACGCCGCTTGCATCGGAGAGGTGGACGGCGTGCGCCTTCTCGAGCCCAAGACCCTCGAGCAGGCCACCAAGCAGCAAGCTCGCGGCGAGGACCTCGTCCAGGGCTACGAGACCCGCTTCGGGACCGGCTTCCAGCTGTCGTTCCCCTTCCGTCCGATGGCGGGCGAGGGATCCTTCGGCCACTATGGAAGCGGCGGCTCGGTCGGTTTCGCCCACCAGGAGCTGGGCATCGCCTTCGGTTACACCATGAACCAGATGCGTCCGGTCTACGGCAAGGATCCCCGCACAACTGGACTCGTGGAGTCGCTTCTGGGCTGTCTGCGGTAGGCCGCCGAGCGGCCTAACATTCGATTCGGGCGTGGTACTCAATGGCCGCGGCTGATCTCGTATTCGGCGTCTGCCTCGCGCTGGGGGGCGGCCTGCTGCTCTTCACCCTGGTCGTCGACGACATCTTCGGAGGCGTCCTGGGCGCCCTGCACCTCGGTTTCGACGTCGCCGGCGTCTCACCGACCCCGCTGCTGCTCGGCTTCGTCGCCATGTTTGGCGCGGGTGGGTTGTTCGGCCTTCACAGCATCAACGCGGGGGTTGGCGTCTCGACGGTGATCGCAACCGGCGCGGGCCTGGTCGGAGCCGGCGTCGCGTTTGGCGCGTACAAAGTATTGAAGCAGGCGGAGTCAACGGAGTCGTTCAGCCTCCAGGACATGGTCGGTTCGACGGGCCGCGTGTCGGTCGGAATCCCGGCTAACCATTTCGGCACAGTCCTCATCACCTTCGCCGGCGCGTCGCAGAGCATGACCGCCACCGCGGATTCAGAGATTCCAGCGGGCCGGATGGTCACGGTCGTAGCCGTCGCCGGCGGCAACCTGGTCGTCGTCCCCAGCCCGATACCGACTACTGAAGGAGCACGGTCCGATGCCTAATTTCGCGTCGTCCTCGCCTTTCCTCGTCGTCACCGCCGTGGTCATTCTCATCCTGATCCTCGCGTTCGTGGCCAGCCGCTACAAGGTGGCGGGCGCCAACGAGGCGATCATCGTCGCCGGCTCGCGAGGCGCCAAGGTGCGCGACGAGCACGGCCATGTCGTGTCCTCGCCGGGGGACAAGGGCGTGAAGGTGGTCGTCGGAGGCGGCACGATCGTGATGCCGCTGCTCAACCGGATCGGCCGGCTCAAGCTCACCGCGCGACAGATCAACGTACAGCTGAGCGATGCCGTGACCAGCCAGGGCATCAAGGTCCAGGTCCAGGGCGTGGCTACGTTCAAGATCGGTCGGGACGTGGAATCGCTCCGCAACGCGGCCGAGCGCTTCCTCGACGCCAAGCCCGAGCAGGTCGACTCCATCGTCAAGAACGTGCTCGAAGGATCCCTGCGTTCGATCGTCGGCACGCTGACGATCGAGGAGCTGATCCGCGACCGCCAGAAGCTCCTGCAGCAAGTGCAGGACGCGGCCAAGGGCGACCTCGCCACCAGCGG
>DATMKM010000110.1:0-27307 GCA_035571315.1 Candidatus Acidiferrum sp. | reverse complement strand
GATCTCTTATGACCACGCCTGCGCAGAAGATGGTGGCCGAGCAATTGGCGCCGCACGGGGTGACCGACGAGCGCGTGCTGCGGGTGATGTCCGAGATCCCGCGCGAGGAGTTCATCGCGCAGCGTCTTCGGCGGTTTGCCTACGACGATCGCGCGCTCGGCATCGAGTGCGGGCAGACGATCTCGCAACCACTGGTGGTGGCCCTCATGACGCAGGCCCTGGCACCCAGGCCCGACGACATCGCCCTTGAGGTGGGCGCGGGCTCGGGCTACCAGGCGGCGGTGTTGAGCAAGCTGTGCCGCAAGGTCATCACCCTCGAGCGTGAGCCCCCGCTTGCGGAGCACGCGTCGGAGACGTTGCGCCGGCTCGGCTTCACGAACGTGGAGGTCGCGGTGGCTGACGGAAGTCTCGGTTGGCCGGCCGAGGCGCCCTACGACATCATCCTTGTCGCGGCCGCGCCGCGCGAGGTGCCGCCGGCGCTGTACGAGCAGCTCGCGGAGGGAGGGCGCATGGCGATCCCGGTCGCCTTCTCACCGGACGAGCCGCAGGACCTGCGCCTCTACGAGAAGCACGGCGGAAAGGTCAGCTATCGGTCCCTGTTTCCGGTGTTGTTCGTCCCGCTTCGGACTGGCTGAGGTCTAAGTCGACGGGGTGGCGGTCGCTCGTGGGGAGGGCGAAGGCGACGGTGTTGTCGTGGTTGGCACTACTCCCGTGATCGACTGGAGCTGCTGAAGCAGCTGGCCGACTGTCGTCATCTCAGTGGCGAATGTCGTCAGGTCGCCGGCCTTCAGCGCGGCGTAAGCCGCGGCGTAGTCCAGGTTGGCCTGTGTCACCAGGCTGGCGACTTCCGCGACCTGGGCCGGAGTGAAAGTCGTCGGCGTGGGCGTCGTGCTCGGTGGCCCGGTGGCAGTGCCGACCAGCTCGTCGATCGCCTCCTGCAGCGTGTCTTGATAAGCGACGTTCACAGAGTCGGCCAAGATCACCTTCTTGAGCTCTGGAAGTCCCGAGGCCGAGGTGGCCTGGAGGTAAATCGGCTCAAAGTAGAGGAACGAATCTCCAATTGGCACGACGAGCAAGTTGCCCTGCACGACCGATGAACCGGCCTGGTGAAAGAGGGTGAAGTCGCGCGAGATTGAGGGGTCCTGGTTGATCCGGCTGGCGACCTGTTGAGGCCCGAAGATCACCTTGTCCTTGGGCAGGATGTAGGACACGTATTGCCCGTAGTTCGCCCCGTCGTTGCGCGCTGCCATCCACGAGACCATGTTCTGTTTGTTGAGTGGCGTGAACGGCATGATCAGCAGGAACTCGGGGTTCTGCTCGCCCGGAAGGCGGAAGAGGACGTAGTAAGGCTGAACCGGGGTGGGCGCGCTTCCCGGAGAGGTCTGGGCGGTGGGGATGTCCCAGACGTCCTCGCGCGCGAAGAAGACTTTGGGGTCTGTGACGTGGTAGGTGGCGTAGATCTGGACCTGCGTGTCGAACAGATCGATGGGCACGCGCAGGTGGGCGCGCAGGCCCGCCGGCATGGCATCGATCGGCTTGAACAGCGACGGGAATGTCGCCTGGTAAGCCTTGATGATCGGGTCCTTGGGGTCGATGATGTAGAAGTCGGCGGTGCCTTCGTAGGCGTCGATGACGACCTTCACGGAGTTGCGCACGTAGTTGATGTCGGCTGGATTTGAACTGTTGGGCTGGAAGGTCATCGTCTGCGAGTAGGGATAGGTACTCCCGGTCGTGTAGGCGTCGAGGATCCAGTAAACCTTGCCGTTGACGACCACCACGTAAGGGTCACTGTCAAAAGTCAGAAAAGGAGCCAGCTCCTGGGCACGGGCGAGGATATTGCGCCGATAGAGCATCTGGGTCTGGGAATTGACCTGGCTCGAGACCAGGAGGTTGAAGTCACCGAGCTTGAGCGACCACAGTGCCTTGTTGAGCTCGGTCATCGGCACGCCGTGCGTGCCCGTGTATGTGGTGAAGACGTCCTGGCTGCCCTGCGGATAGTCGAACTCGCGGGTGTTCGAATGAGCCAGTGCGTAATCGTTGGTCAGCTCGCCGAAATAGATGGCGGGCTGCGTTACAGTCAACGGCCCCGTGGGCGGTAGATCGCCGACCACGTAATCCGGCAGCCCCTCACCGACCACCGCGTTCACCGGGCTCGCCGCGACACCGTAGCCGTGCGTGTAGACGAGGTGCTGGTTGACCCACTGCTGGGCCGACGAGGGCAGATTCGCAAAGTCGAACTCTCGAGCGCTGATCTCGAGCTGCTGATACTGGCCCCCGATCGTGTAGCGGTCGATGTCGATGTCGAAGAAGGAGTAGTAGGTGCGGATCGTCTGCAGCTGGTCGTAGGTGGTCTTGAGCGGGCCGTAGTCCCACAACCTCAGGTTGTTCACCGTGACCTGGTCGCTCTGGACCTCCTGGGCCGTCAGCGGCTGGTCGCCGGTGAAGTTGCTCACGGTGACGTTGGAGAGCCCATAGGCGGCGCGGGTTCCGGCGATCTCGCGAACGATGTAGGGAAGCTCGTAGGACTGCGCACTGGGAGTGACGAAGAAGCTCTGCACGATGCCGGGATAGATCTGGCCGACGATCAGCAGCAGAACCCAGATGCCGGCCGCGACGATGGGCAACCACAAACGCCTCACCCACGCGTTGACGATCAGCACACCGGCCAGCACGACGCCCGCGCCGGCCTGGAACGTATAGAAGGGCAGCCGGGCATTCACGTCGGTGTATGCGGCGCCCCAGACGACGGTGCTGTTGTGCGCGTACAGGAGGTCGTAGCGGCCGATCCAGCTCCAGGCCGCGAGCGTCAAAGCGAAGATCCCGAGCAGGATCGAGAGATGCGCGATGGAGCGCGGACTCAGGTTGAGGTCGAAGGTATCGCCTCGCCAGGCATAGAGTCCGCCGACCAGCAGCACGCTCATGAAGACGAGGCCCAGCGCCCAGTTGACGACCGAGTGCAGGAACGGAAGCGTGAGCAGATAAAAGGAGACGTCCTGGCCGAGCACCGGATCGGTGATCCCGGTGTTGGACGCGTGCTGGTACAGGGCGAGGGTCTGCCACTGCGACCCGGCACCGCCGGACAGGATCAGGGCAATGAGGGCCGCAGCGATCAATCCGATGACAGCGACCGGGCTGCGGATGGAGGACCGCCGGATGCCCACCGCGCGCAACCCCGGGCCCGACCGGACGCGCAGCGCCACGATCACGTTGGCCGCGAGGTAGATGAAGGCCAGCGCAAGGCTTCCCACAAAGAGAACCGTCTCGAGCTCGAGGCGCGTGGTGAACACGCTGCTCAAACCGAGCGCGGAGTACCACTGCAGCTCCGTGAAGAACCAGATGATCGGGCTGGCGAGGATGAAGATGAGGAAGGCGATCCCGAACAGCCCGACGCCAAACCAGAAGCGACGCGGCGGGCGCGGGATGCGGATCTCCCTGGCGCCCTCGAAGGGTCCGCCACGCTCGAAGGGGTCGAACGGCCTATAACGCCGGGTCATGTGCCTGGAAGCTTACGCAGTTCCCAAAGCAACATTGTCAGCGCCGAAATCCGTGTCCTGGTTGGGCGGCGGGTTGGCGAGGTGCCATCGCACCGAGGTACGCAGCGAACCTTCTGGGTCCGAGGTCGTCCAGCCCAGCATCGAGCGGGCCTTTCGCGCGCTGACCAGGATGTGCTGGCTCATGGTGCCGGTCGGCTTGAGATCCTCCGGCAGGAGCTCGTCGGCCACCCGAATGAGCTCCGCGTTGGACCCGGCCGCGTCGAGGATCATCTGCGACCACATGCGCATCGAGTAGGTGCGGTCCTCGCAAAGGTTGAGCACCTCGCCCGCAACAGCCGGCGTCTTCAGCACCAGGTGGACGCCACGCGCCACGTCCCGGACGTAAGCGACGCTGTGCAGCCACATGCCGCTTCCGAACGGGATGCGCGAGCGCCCGGCTCGAACGCGCCGAAGGATGAATTCTTCGCGCAGCTGGTAGTCGTGCTCTCCATAGACCATCGGCAACCGCACGGACGTCGCGCCGCGCGGCAGGTAAACGTCCTCGACGTCGAGCTTGTCGTACTGCTCCATGCCCGGCGTCAGGTCGCGATAGGGGTAACGGGTCGGGCGCACCGCCGAGGTCTCGTCGAGCGGAACCGGGTCCGTTTCGCGGTCCTGGTTCAACGCTCCAAAGGCCCGGTACACGTCGATGCTGGAGATGACCACAAGTCGAAGGCCGGAGGGCAACGCGTCCAGGACGGCCTCGGCGTCGGTGCGCGTCAGGGCGCGGCAGTCGATCGCTGCTTCCGGCCTGAAACCGGCCAGCTCCTTGCGGTGCGCAGCCAGCTCCTCCCGCTCGATGTGCAGGTGCTGCACAGCCGGCATGTCAGCCGGCTCCAGCTTGCCCCGATGAACGATCAACAGGTCGTGGCCCGCGCCAGCGAGCTCTTCGACGATGGCGCGCCCGATGAAGCGCGTGCCGCCGAAGACGATTACCTTCACCGCACGGCTTGGGCAGGGACGGCGGCGTGCGGGTTTTTCTCCACGATCATGTCGATCAGGCCCCACTTCTTGGCCTCTTCGGGGTTCATGAAGAAGTCGCGTTCCATCGCGCGCTCGACGTCCTCGAGGGGGCGGCCCGTGTGCTTCGTGTAGATGCGGGCCATCGCCTCGCGCTGGCGGAGGATCTCCTGCGCGTGAAGCTGGATGTCGGACGCCTGGCCCTGGATGCCCTGCGTGAACGGCTGGTGGATGAGGATCTGCGCGTGCGGCAGGGACATCCGCATACCGGGGTCTCCACCCGCCAGGAGGATCGAAGCGCCGCTCGCGGCGAGCCCGGTGCACAGCGTCGCGACCTTCGGGCTGACGTACTGCATCGCGTCGTAGACGGAAAGAGCCGCGGTGAGCGATCCGCCCGGGCTGTTGATATAGAGCTGGATGTCGCGGTCGGGCGCCTCGCTCTCGAGGAACAGCAGCTGAGCCGTCACCATGCTGGCCAGGTCGTCATCGATCACTCCGCGTAGAAAGATGATCCCGTCCTTCAGCAGGCGGGAGTAGATGTCGTACGCGCGCTCGCCGCGTCCGTCGTTGGTGATCACGGTAGGGACCATTCGCTATCTCCTTGGTTCAAAGCCGATGCGTGGTTTTGGCCTGGGCGGCGGGTTTGCCATCGCCAGGTACGCGCTGAAGTCGGCCACGCTGCGCAGTGCCTCGAGCGGCAGCGACGCGGTGGCCAGCCGGAGCTTGACGGGCGGGTCCTCCGGCCAGGTTCTCTGGTCGGCGTCGGCGCCCAAAAGGCGTGCGAGGTCGGAGTAGATGTCGGCCGGCCGGGCGCCGAGCGCATGGGCGACGGCCAGCAGCCTCTCCGTCGAGACTTCCTTGCGTCCGCGTTCGACCTCCGACAGGTGAGCCGGCGAGAGTCCGGCTTCGCCCGCGACTTCGGTGAGGGTGCGGCGGGTCGCCTCGCGGCGCTGGCGCAGCACGGCCCCGAGGGCGCTTCTCACGAGCCGAGCGGATTCGCTGTAAGCGAAAGCCATTCTTCCGTGGCAAATGATACGAAACGGCGGGGGCGCGGGCGTGCTTTGTATTGCCCTCTCCCCGACCCCCCGCCGGCGCGGTGGAGAGGTTTAGTCCTTCAGGTTGGTGGGGTCGAGCAAATCTGCTTTTGGGCGTTCGATCACCTGTCTCGATCTCATGATTTCGATCAGCTTTTTCCGCCCTTTCGGGGGGCCGATCATGATCGCGCCCACCAGACGGTCGTCTTTAAAGAAGAGCTTCCGGTAGAACTTCTCGTCGAAGTCGTAGGTCCTCACCGATTCGAGGTCGGGCTGGACGTCGGGGGTCACGCCCATCACCGCCAGCGTCGATCCGAACATTGTCGTGGTGTAAGTTGGGACGTCGAAGAACTCCTCGTCTGCGCCGGCCATGTTCCGCGCGGCCACCTTGCCATGCGCCTCGGCGTTGTCCCAGGTGCCCATCTGGTTGTGTCGCCCGACCATGAGGTCGTAGAAGACAGCGACGTCTCCCGCGGCGTACACGTCGGGGGCCGACGTGCGCAGCTTTGAGTCAGTCACGATGCCCTTGTTGAGCTCGATGCCGGCCTCGCGCGCCGGTTCCGTGTAGTAGTCGAGGCCGACCCCGTACGTCAGCAAGTCGAAGTCGACCGTGAATCCGTTGACAGTCTTTGCCGTGAACCGGCCGTTAGTGCGGCTGAATCGCTCGACCTCGTCTCCCACCAGGAACTGGACGTCCTGGGCCTCGCCCAACTGCCGGCAAAGCTGGCCGCCCTCCTCGTCCAGCACGTAGCGGAGGAACCACGGGCCCCGCATGATCCACGTCAGCTTCGCCTTCTTGCGAAAGCTCACGCCCTCGGCGAGCTCGTACCCGATGAAGCTCCCCCCCATCACCAGCACTCGCTCCGAGCCGTCCGCCTTCTCGATGATCGCATCCGTGTCGTCGAGCGTTTGAAAGCCCAGGCACGCGGACACCTCATCTGAACCGGGCCACGGCGGAGGCTTGGGGCGGCCGCCCGTCGCGATCAGCAGCGCGTCGTATGGAAATTTCTGGCCGCGGTTGGTGTGCACGACCTTGCTCCGCGGATCGATTTCGGTCGCCCAGGTCTCGAAGTGGATCTCCAGGTTCCGATTCGCGTAGTCCTCGACCGTGCGCATCAAGACCTTCTCGCGGCGCACCTGGCCTCTGAGGTATCGCGGCAGGGCGACCCGGTTGTAGAGGGGATGGCGTTCGGCCGCGAGCATGACGATCGTGGCGTCGGCGTCCGACTTGCGGAGCTCTTCCGCGGCCGTCTGGCCGGCGATGCCGTTTCCGATCACGACGTAACGCCTGGTCACCTAGAGAAGCAATCCGTAGATGTAGGCGCTGTCGTCGTCATTCGCGAGATCGTATCCGGAAGCGGTCATGTCATCCGCCGCCGGGTGGTCGCGAGGAAGCGAGACAGACACGTGATTGAGCCCGTCTGCGTCCGCTTCGAAGCGCAGCGCCATCAGCAGCTCCCGAAGCGCGCCGCCGCGCCCCGCGAGGAAGGCGACGGCGAGGTTGCTGCCCCACGGTTCCCTGAGCGCGGCGAGCGCGCGTCCGGCTGGGCCAACCCTGAGCATGCCGATCTTCGCGAGTCGCTCCAGCTCGTCCGCGTCCATGTCGCGCGCGCCGTTGAAGTCGGCGGGGACACCGTGGTAGAGCTCGATGCCGGGGCTCTTCTCGACCGCCTGCCAGTACCTCCGGGCCTCAGCAGGATCGGGCATCCGCGCAGGCTCGCCCCCCTCCACTCGAAGGCCGCGCCACCAGCGCACATCGACGAGGCGGCGGAATCCCAGCGACTCGAAAAGGGGCACCGCGTCGGGATTACCGGTCCCAAGGCGCATTTCACGGAATCCCTGTTCTCTGGCGTCCGTGATGGCGGACGCGAGCATGGTGCGCGCCAGGCCCTGGCGCCGATGCGTGCTCGCAACGCGCAACCCCTCGTACCAGAGCAGGCCGGGAGCAATCGGCCTGAGGCGCTGCACTCCGACGACCACCCCGTCCAGCTCGGCCGCCTGGAACGCGGACCCTGCGTCGGCGAGCCAGTCGTCGAAAACACGCGGCAGGTAGTCGTGTCCGTCCCAGATGTCGCGCGAGATTTCAGCGACTCGGTCGCGATCCGCGCCCCGCATGGGCCGGAGGGTCAGCTCCGAGGTTGCCAATGAGCGACTCCGGACAGAACCGTCCCGCCGTCAAAGACCAGCTCGCCATTTTCGCGCGCGAGCAGCTCCTCGAGCATGGCGCGTCCAATCGCGTCATCCCAACCGTCCCCGACCAGGGCGCGGGCGTCCGCCAGTGCCTCGTCGAGCCCGGAGTACCGCGTGACGCTCTGGTAGGTGAGGAACTTGACGTCCGGCGCGATGCCCATCTGGATCAGCAGCATGAATAGGTCGCTGAAGCGCGGCATGCGCGGACCCAGCTCACCGTGGAGGAGGTTGCGGATCGCGGCGGCCGGGTGAGGCAGATCGCTTTCGCGCAGCATGATGAAGACGCGTTCGCGCGCGCAGCGTTCCAGCTTGGCGATGAACGGCTCGATGTCAGCGACGCCATAGAGGACGTGGCTGCAGATCACCAGGTCCGCCGGAGCGACCTCGGCGTCCTCCCAGGTGCTGGCGACCACCGTGATGTTGTCGCGCGGCGGGATCATCGACCGCATGCCCTCCGACGGCTCGACGGCCGTGACCCATTCCAGGCGCTCTGACAGCGGGACCGCGTGGCGGCCCGCGCCCGCCCCCGCGTCGATCAGCGTTTTGACCGGGGAGACATACGGATCGATGACTTTCAGGAACTCGTCGGCTCTTGCCTGGGTCGAGCGGGCAAAGCTGGGCGCACGCCGGTCCCAGTAGCCCGGGTCGGGGTGCGTGCCGGCGCGCGTCGCCCTTTCCTGCACGATTTGCTTCCAGCTCCCCACCCAATCCATCGGGACATCGAGGCTACCGGATACCGGGCTCCTTCTCGTTGTGCTCCTCCGGTACGCGCCTTAGGTCGGCGATTCGCAGGCGGTTTTTAACAAGGCTGGGGACAAACCGGGGACAACTCGGCGGAGGCTCGTCCACATGCTGGGGTGCGGTGCTCGCCGGGCACCAGATGTTGGGCCGGGAAGCCCCTGGAGCAATAGGATAGGCATGTGGCGGAAACCGAGTTCACCGGGGCCGAATCCAAGGTCCTCTCGCGCTACTTCACCAATCTCGACCGGCCGGTCTTCGCCCTACGGAACCTGCCCGAGGTGGTGAAGGGCGCCCTGTTCTCGCGTTACTCGCGGACCGAGAAGAGCTTGCGGCGCGTGCTCCTGGATGAGTTCATCAACGAGCCGGACTCCGGCTTTGAGGCCCTTACGGGCAACCCCATTGGCAGCGACGACATGGTGGCCATACGACGTGCCGAGGAGTTCTACGAGCGCGTCCTGGTCGGTTACGGAGACGACTCCGTGGCGGAGCTCGCCGGCGCTCACGTGGCGGTGGAGCGCACCTCGACGCTGGCGGCCAAGGCGCTCGAAGACAGCCGGATCGGCATCTCTCCGCTCGAAAAGTCGACGCGCTATGTCCGGTTCGATCGCCCTGGACCGGACGGCCGCCACCTGTTCTATCGCGGGCCGGAGCTGGCCCATCCCCAGTACGAGCCCGCCGCGGATGCGCTATTTGCGGTCTACAGCAGCATGGTCGAACCGGTCACGGAGGCGATCAGGGCACGCTATCCGATCGAGTCCGGCGAGACCGAGCGGGCCTGGAAGTCCGCGACCAGGGCCAAGGCGCTCGACTTGCTCCGCGGCCTCCTCCCCGCCGGGGCGCTGACGAACCTGGGGCTCTTCGGCAACGGCCGGGCCTTCGAATACCTCATCACCAAGCTGGCGGCCCACGAGCTGCCGGAGTGCCGGCGGCTGGCGGCCGACCTGCACCAGGAGCTGGCCCTGGTCATCCCCGCCTTCGTGAAGCGCGCGCTGGACGATCGCTACGGGCGGCCCGCCGCAGAGCGCATGGCCCGCGTCCGAGAGGCGGCCGCGGCGATCGCACGGCGCGGCGCGGTGGAAGGTGTGGCCGGGCCGAGCGTGAGGCTTGTCGAATACGACCCGGACGCGGAACGCAAAGTCGTGGCGGCCGCGCTGTTTCCGCACTCGGATCTAAGCCTCGAGCAGCAAACTGCCGATCCGGATCAGGTCCTGGAGGCCCTGCTGGGCGACCGCGCCAACCGACGACAGCGAGCGCCTCGGGCGCTGGAACACGCGCAGTACACCTTCGAGATCGTGGCCAACTTCGGCGCCTACCGCGACCTGCACCGCCATCGCATGCTCACACAGGACAGGCAGCTGCTGGGCACCTCCCTCGGATACGACCTGCCACAAGGCCTGGCTGATCTCGGCATGGCCGACCGCTTCCGCGCCGCGGTCGAAGGCGCCGCGGCCGTCCATCCGACGCTCGAGCGGGACGGCGGCGCAGCGCTCGCCCAGTACATCGTCCCGCTGGCCTATCGCGTGCGGTGGTACTTCCGCGCCAACCTGCGCGAGGTGTTCCACCTGTGCGAGCTGAGAACAACCCCGCAAGGTCACCCGGACTATCGGTGGGTCGCTCAGGAGATGTTCCGGCGCGTCGCCGAGGTCCATCCGCGGCTGGCTCGGTACGCCGGCTTTGTCGACCTGGGACCAGGCGACGAGCTGGAGCGGCGCCGGTCAGAGCGTCGAATTGACGAAAAACTCAGCGCTCTCGATCATCCCGTGCGATAGTTACGCTCCAGCGTCGAGAGGAAAGGAAGGAGTGTTTGTCGTGCAGGAAGGAGTGGTGGTTGTGAGCGAGGTTTTGCTGCCCCGCGGCCCGGAGCGTCGCAACGGAGACAGGCGCGCCTGGATGGAGCGGCGTTACGCGGAAAGACGTGACCCTGTGCGAGCCACGGCCGGGCGACGGGGAGTCTTCCCGTTCGACCGCCGGATCGCTGAGCGCCGCATGCTCGAGCGCCGCGAAGACTGGCCCCAGCACCAGGCCCAATAGGCTCAGTCCGGCCGGCGCTCATCGTCCACGGCGGAGCCGGCCCAGTCGCCGACGACGAACGAGCCCGCCGGCAGGCGGCCGTCGAGCGCGCGCGCGACGCCGGCTGGAGTGAGATTGGCGGCGGAGCGCTCGCCGCGGTCCTCGCGGCGGTCCGGCTCATGGAAGACGAGCCGCTCCTCAATGCCGGTATCGGAGCCTGCCTGAACCTGGACGGGGTCGTGGAGCTGGACGCCGGCGTGATGGAGGGTGCCGAGCTGCGAGCGGGCGGGGCGGCCGGGCTCAAGGACGTGCGCCACCCCATCGATCTCGCCGTCGAAATCATGCGGGATGGCCGCCACGTCCTTCTCGCGGGCGCGGGTGCCTCACGCTTTGCGCGTGAGCACGGGATCGAGATGGCCGACCCGTCGATCTTCATCACCGACCGCAAACGGCAGGAGCTACTGCACGGCGCCGACACCGTCGGGGCGGTGGCGCGCGATGACGACGGGCGGCTGGCGGTCGCGGTTTCCACCGGCGGGATCACCGGCAAGCTACCGGGCCGGATCGGCGATTCGCCTATACCCGGCGCCGGTTTCTACGCCGACGATCGGTTCGGCGCGGTATGCGGCACCGGCCATGGGGAGGCCTTCATCCGCCTCGGCCTGGCCAGGTTGATGGTGGTCGAACTCGAGCATGGGATAAGCGCCCCGAAGGTGGCGGAGGGTGCGGTGAAGCTGCTGAAGAGCTCGTTGAAAGCGTCGGGCGGGGTGATCGTGATCGCCCGCGAGGGCGCGCCACAAGCCGCTTTCAACACCCCCGCGATGCCGGTCGCAATGGCGCACTAGGTGGATTCGGCCAACACCGGGGAGCTCGTCGCTCTCGCGCTGAAACGGGCAGGCGTCAGCCATCTGTTCACGCTGAACGGCGGCCACATCTGGCCGATCCTGACCGGGGCGACGGAGCACGGCATCCGGATCATCGATGTGCGCCACGAGCAGTCGGCCGCGTTCGCGGCCGAGGGTTGGGCGAAGGTGACCCGCCAGGTCGGTGTCGCCGCAGTCACCGCGGGCCCTGGCGTCACCAACGCCGCGACCGCGCTCGCCCAGGCGCAGTCCGGCGACAGCCCGATGTTCGTGATCGGCGGTCGCGCACCGGCCGCCCGATGGGGCATGGGCTCGTTGCAGGAGATGGACCACCTCGAGGTCGTGCGCAGCCTTACAAAGAAGGCCGTCACGCTGGAGACCGCGGAAGAGGCGTACGGACTCGCCGCGGAGTGCATGCGCGCTGCGCTGAGCCGGCGCACCGGCCCGACCTTCATGGACGTCCCCCTGGACACCTTCATGCTGGGGGCGGCGGACGTGCCCGAAGCCACCGAGCACCTGACCCCCGACCTCGGTGCGTCGCCCGACCCGGACCTGGTCCAGCACGCCGCCCGGTTGATTCGGGAGGCGGAGCGCCCGGCCGTGATCGCCGGCGGCACGGTGTGGTGGGCGCACGCCGAGGCGGAAGTGAAAGACATGGTCGAGTCGGCACACCTGCCGCTCGTAGTCAACGGCATGGCACGCGGCGTGCTGCCGCCCGGCCATCCGCTGTTCGTGCAGCGGGCGCGTGGGCCTGCCCTCGGCGAAGCGGATCTCATCGTGGTGATCGGGGCGCTGCTCGACTTCCGGCTCAACTATGGCCAGCCACCCGTCTTCGCGGAGGCTGCTCATCTCATCTACGTCGACGTGGACGCTTACCGCAAGCCGCGGCCGGCCGAGGTGGCGATCTACGGCGACCTCAAGGCCGCAATGGCCGCCCTGGTCTCTGCCGTCCGCGGCATCCCCGAATGCACCGCCTGGCTCGAGCAGCTTCGCGAGGCGGACGCCGCCTCACGGCGGCGCGACGCGGTCATGACGCGGTCCGACTCGTCGCCCGTCCACCCCGCGCGGCTGATCGCCGAGGTGGACGCATTCAGCGATCCGGACGCGATCCTGGTCGGCGACGGCGGAGACTTCGTCTCGTTCGCGGGCCGCCTCATTGAGCGGGCTAAGCCTGGGCTTTGGATCGATCCCGGACCCTTCGGGGCGCTGGGCTCGGGGCCGGGTTATGCGATGGCGGCCAAGCTCGCGCACCCCGAGCGCCAGGTGATTCTGCTGTCAGGCGACGGGGCATTTGGCTTCTCAGCGATGGAGTTTGACACCATGGTCCGCCACCACATCCCGGTCGTCTGCGTCGTCGGAAACAATGGCATCTGGGCGCTGGAGAAGCACCCCATGCTCAGCATGCTCGGGGTGAGCATCGCCGCCGACCTTGGGGACCGTACCCGCTACGACAAGGTGGTCGAGGCGCTTGGCGGCTACGGGGAGATGGTGGACCGGCCGGAGGAGATCAGGCCGGCTCTCGAACGTGCGTTCAAGTCGGGACTGCCCGCCTGCATCAACGTAATTTGTGACCCTTCCGCGGAATATCCGCGATCATCTGTACTGATGTGAGCGCAGCCCAGCTCCAGCCCGTCGTCGAAGCGGATGAATGGAGAACCGCCCAGTCGCAGTTCGACGAGGCCGCCGAGATCATCAAGCTCGAACCCTGGCTGCGCGAAGTCCTGCGCGAGGTCCAGCGCGAGTTCACGTGCAACTTCCCAGTGAAGATGGACAGCGGTCACATGCGGATGTTCACCGGCTACCGCGTGCAGCACAACATCAACCGCGGCCCGGCCAAAGGCGGCATCCGCTACCACCCCGATGTCTCGCTGAATGAGGTCAAGGCGCTGTCCATGTGGATGACCTGGAAATGCGCCGTGGTGAACATTCCGTTCGGAGGCGCCAAGGGCGGCATCATCGTGAACCCGAAAGAGCTCTCCCTCAACGAGCTCGAGCACATGACGCGCCGGTTCGCGACCGAGATCTCGATCCTGATCGGCGCCGATCGCGATATACCGGCGCCCGACGTCAACACCGACGGCCAGACCATGGCGTGGATCATGGACACGCTGTCCATGCATCTTGGTTACTCGGTGCCGGCGTCGGTGACGGGCAAGCCGATCGAGGTGGGCGGGTCGTTGGGACGCATCGAGGCCACCGGTCGCGGCGTGACGATCTGCGCGATGGCGGCCCTGGAACATCTGAACCGCCTGCCCCACCAAACCCGCGTTGCGGTACAGGGGTTTGGCAACGTCGGCAGCATCAGCGCCAAATTGCTCGAGGAGTCCGGCTGCACGGTGGTTGCGGTGTCTGAGGATTACGGAGGCATCTACAACCCGCTCGGGCTCTCCATCAAGCGAGTGCTCGAGTACCGCGCGCGCGAAAAGACACTGAAGGGCTTCCCAGGTGCCCAGGAGATCGGCAACCAGGAGTTGCTCGGAGTCGACTGCGACCTGCTCGTGCCCGCCGCGATCGGCAACCAGCTCACCTCGCGCAACGCGCGCGACGTCAAGGCGAAGCTGATCGTCGAGGGCGCGAACGGGCCAACGACCCCTGAGGCCGATGCGATTTTTCGCGAGCGCGACATCTTCGTGGTGCCGGACATCCTCGCCAACGCGGGCGGGGTCACCGTGTCCTATTTCGAGTGGGTGCAGGACCTCCAGTCGTTCTTCTGGTCCGAGCACGAGGTCAACCAGAAGCTGAAGGCGATTCTTTCTCGAGCGTTCTCCGAAGTGCTCAAGACCAAGCTGGAAAAGAAGGTCGACATGCGCATGGCCGCGTACTGCCGGGCGGTGGCGCGCGTTGCGGGCGCTACCCGCGAGAGGGGCCTGTACCCCTAGCGGGCGATGCCCGGCGGTTGGCGCGAGCCGTGCGCAATTCCCATGATCTGTCACGAGGGTCTCGCGCCAGGCGGGGGAAATTCCGGTTTAGATCTCTCTGGTTCTGAAACTCCAGATGCTCAGGCCCAGCATCAGCCCGAACCAGACGACCACCCAGGCGAGGAACGCCAGCGGCGGCGGGTCAACAGCCGCGAACGGGTTGGCTCGACCCACGGTGCCGGCCGCGCGCAGCGTGGCGAGGAAGGCGTCGGGCTCCATCGCGTAGATCGCGCCGCGCCACAGGAGGTCGGTCGGGAGGATCAGGTGGCTGAACACGCCCACGTTCTCCACGGCCTGGTTCTGCAGTCCGGCCCCGACATCTCCGACCACGCCTCCTATCCAGCCCATGAGCCAGGCGACGAGTGCGATCACGCCGCCCGTGATGCCGGAGAGGCGGGTCGAAAGCGCCAACCCGAGAGACAGCAGCACGAGCCCTTCAGCGCCGACGTAGAGCACCAGTTCAATCGGGTGAGGTGGGACGTACCCGGTCGCCCAGTCCACGGCCGCGAGCTCCAGGAATGCGGACCCGGCGGCATAGATGGCGACGAGGACCGCGAGGCCGAGCCACTTTCCAATCACGACCTCGCTGCGGCGCACGGGACGGGCGAGCATCGACAACAGGAGGCCGCTCTCGACCTCGCCTGAGATCAGCGGGCCGGCGACGACCGCCGCGCTCAACGCGAGCACGCCGCTGTACATGAAGGTGACGACGATCAAAAGCTGCGAGGTGATCAGTGCGACCTGCTCGGGCGGCAGGGGGCTGCCCGAGGAGCCGGTCACCGTCGTGATCTTGTGAAAGCCCCACGCGGAGAAGCCGACGACGATGAGGGTGAGGACGATCAGCGCAAGGATCAGCCGCCGGCGCGAAGTCTCTTGCACGGTGAGCCGCGCGATGACCAGTGTCGGCGGCATTATTTCTCCTCCTCTTCGAGCAGCTGGAGGAAGCGGTCTTCCAGCGTCTGGTGCCGCGGCGACACCTCGTACACCCTGCCGCCAAGGCCGACGATCGCGGAGACGAGCTCTGGCACTCGGTCGGGCTTGAGGTTCGTGAAAGTGAGCTGGTCGCCCTCGTCGTCGATGTTCCCGAAATCGGCGAGCTTCGCCTTGCCGGCCTCATCGAGACCGGTCACGCGAACTTTGACCGCCGTGCCGCTGAGCAGCTCGTCCATCGTTCCCGAGGCGATCACGCGACCGTGATCGACGACCGCCACGCGGTCGCAGACCTGCTCCACCTCGCTCAGGAGATGCGAGTTGAGAAACACCGCGGTGCCGCGCGAGGCAAGGCCGCGAATGATCTCGCGCACGTCATGGCGGCCCACCGGATCGAGTGCCGACGTCGGCTCATCCAGGAAGACAAGCTCGGGTTCGCCGAGCAGCGCGGCGGCGAGTCCAAGCCGCTGCTGCATACCTTTCGAAAATGTGCTGACGCGATCGCCGGCGCGATCGGTCAGTCCGACCGTGTCGAGGGCTGAGGTGATCTCGTCGTTCCAGCTCGAGCGTGGCAGCGGTGCGAGCTCGCAGTGAAGCGCTAGCACCTCGCGACCGGAGAGCCAGCCCTGGTAGCGAAACAGCTCCGGCAGGTAGCCGATCTTCCGCCGCGTCTGCAGGTCGCCGATCGGCCGGCCCAGCAGCGAAGCCTGGCCCGAGGAGGGTTTGAGAAGGCCGAGCAGCAGCTTGACCGAGGTCGTTTTGCCGGCGCCGTTGGGTCCGAGGAAACCGAAGACCTCGCCACGGGGCACCGTCATCGAGAGGCCGGCCAGCGCGACGGTGTGCCCGAATCGCTTGGATAGGTTGACCGTCTGGATGGCTGGTGAGCCGGCAGCCGCCCCCGGTGGAGCGGCTGCCGTCTGTTCGATTACATCAGTCACGAGTGCAGGCTATAACGCCCGCCTAGGTCAATTGGTTAGCGACGTTGACCGCGTCATCGCGCTTGATGGTGCCGACGACTCCGTACACGACTCCGTGCTTGATCCAGATCACGCCGGCGCCGACGCCTGTGTTGTCGCCGAGAGCCAGGCCCTGGACGCCCTGGATCGTCACCTTTGACGACGAGGCGAACTGGACCGGGATCGGGATCGGCAGCGTCGTGCTGGGGTCGCCGATCGCTTTGATCGCGGCCGTTAGCTCTGGGGAGATCCCGGGCTGAGACAGAAGGTAGTTCTCGAACTGCACCACCGTCACCTGGGACGACGTGGCCACCGGTGCGCTGGTTTCGCCGACGACGAGCTGCGGAAGGCCGGCCTGGGTGATGTCCGAGCCCGCAGCCGGCTTGCTCAGGTTGCCGTAGATCTCAGCCACGGCCGGACCGACTGTCACGGTGAGCTGCGCGCCGTCGATTCCGGCCGGCAGCGCGGGAAGCGTCTTGCCCGCCTGCGCCGCGGCTGCCGCAGCCTTGGCCGAGCTGAAGGTGAAGACGGCCGTCGCCTGTGCCAGCGCCGCGTAGGTGACGGTCGACGAGACGCCGCTAGGCAGGGCCGCCACCTTGGGCACCGGCAGCCCGGAGATGGTTTGTGCCTCGTCCGCGCTGGTGACGATCTGTGGCTGCGGTTGCTTGGTCCACGTGATCGTTCCGTAGGCGCTGAGCTGGGACAGCGACTCCATATCCGCCATCGTCACGGGGACGGGCGTCAGCGTCTGCGGGGTGAAGGTGTTGCTGTCCTGCGCGATCGCGGTGACCAGCAGCCCGATCGCCGCGACGGCGGTCGCGAAGGCGAGGACGAACGGCCGGGATCCAGGCCGCATCACCGGGAGCCGGAATCCAAACCTGGGCTGTGCCGCGGGCGCCGAGCGCACGCGGTTGAAAGCAGACGCGACGTCGACTTTGAGCTCCGGAGCAGACATCAGGGTCGAGATGGCGAGGGCGTCCTTCGACACCGTGCCGTAGCGGGCCTGGCAGTCTGCGCAGGTTTCGAGATGGCGCTTGTCCGCGCCGCTGTGAGCGTCCGGATCGTCAACCATCCGGCGCAGGGTTCCCTCAGATAGATGTGCCACGTGTGACCTCCTTGCGCAGAGCGGCTTCCGCGCGCCTCAACAATGTTCCGACCTGACCGATACCGACGCCGAGTGCCTGGGCGACCTCCGCATAGCTGAGCCCGCTCGCGCGGAGCACGAGCACCGCCGCGGGCTTTGGTGCGAGGCGGGCCAGCGCTTCGCGGACCTCGCGGCGATCCTCGCTGACCTCGAACAGCTTCTGCGGATCGAGGACGCGATCGCCTTCTCCGGCAGCCTGAGCGACCTCTCGCTTCTGGCGGCGCCGCGATCCGCGCAGCCGGTTGAGCGCCGCGTGCGCGGCCGCGCGGTGCAGCCATGCGGGCGCGTACTGGGCGCTGGCCGAATGTAGGCGGTGGAAATCGACGAAGACCTCTTGCGCCACGTCCTCCGCCTCGTGCTGGTCCACCAGCACCCGGTTCGCGATGCCGGCCACCCGCGCGTACTCGGCTTTGAAGAGGGCTTCGAAGGACTCGTCGTCAGTCCGACGCGTCGCCACTGCTCTCGCCCCGAGATTTATGCCCACTGAATGACAAGCACCACGGACGCCGGTTTTGTGACATCACGGTGTGGAGGGTTTTCGGCGCCCGAAGAGGTGGAGGGTGAGCTCGCGAAGGAACGGGCCGCCCCAGATTCCCACCGACAGCAGGCTTGCGAAGATCACGACCGCGTCGATGCTCGTCCTGCCGGGCCCTGTCCAGTAGACGTCCTGGAGATTGAGCCAGAGCGCGAACTCGTCGAGCGTCAGCGCAGCCCCGACGCCGTAGGCGATCGCGGTGACGCTCGAGAGAAGGCTCGAGGTGGTCCCCGCTTCGATCAGCCAGATGTACCCGATGACCAGGAGCAGGAGGATGCCCAACACCAGGTGGTGAATGTGTAGACCACCACTCGAGACGTTGTGAAACGGGCCGATCCCGGCTCGGATCATGTGCGTGATTCCACGCACGATCGCGAAGGTGAGCAGAAATCCAAGCGATGCCAGGAACAGGCGCTCCCTCCGCTCGTTCTGGAAATGAAACCCGTAGATCTGCCTTAGCGTCTTCAGCCGGCGAGTGATCTCCTGTGGCGGGCGCTCCGGGCGAGCTCGTCTTCGAGGATGGTGAAGTCCGTGCGAGGCAGAGCGTGGATGTGCCCCTGGAAGGCAAGCGTCCAGTGCTCGGGTGGCCACTTGCGCACGTAATCGAGGCGATATGCGAGCTCCTTGGCCGGTACCCAGTCGGCGTCCTCGAGCACGATGTCCTGCCGGATGTGGACGCGCCACGGGTAATCCTCGTCGCGCCGGGCCGACCGCCAGATGGGCGTGTGGTCCTCGTACATCGGGGAAGCCACGGTCACGCTGGCCGCGAACGCCATTCGCCCGGTGACGTAGTACAGCATCCGATCGCCGACGTGCATCGTCTCGACCCGGCGCCGGTGGCGGCTCTTGAGGCCCTGGATGGTGAACCCCTGCTCCCGCGTCTTGCGGAAGTTGTCGGGCGAGCTGACGATCATCCAGAACTGGGAGGCGCGCCCCTCCGTGCGCCCGGACTTCCTCTTGCGGCGGGGCCGGCCCGACCTGGCAGGTCTGTCGCCGGTGGGGGCGGCGGGGGTTTCTGGCGTATCGGACACGGCGGAGATTGTCTCCCTACTCCGCCGACCGAGGCGGCGGGGCCGGGGCCAGCTCTTGAGGCTCGGGGAGCAGCACGGTCAGGTTCCGGATCTGCGCGATGTGTGAGATCTCGTGGCGTGCCACCATCCGGCACACCTCCAGCAGCGTGATTTCGCCGGCGCGCGGGTCGCGGAGCTTGCGGTCCCACTCGTTCTTGCCCCAGCCGTGCAGGAGGTCGACCGTGCGGCGGCGGATGCGGGCGAAGTCCTCGAGAGCCTCCTGTAATGGTCGCGTGAGGTCGTCGTCGAGTCCGGGATCGATCGTCGCGCGCACGTCTGCGTTGGCCAGTCCGTCGAGGTGCGCGTGCCGGAGCAGCGCATCCACCTTCGAACCAGACTCGAGGAGGTGTCCGATGAGGCCGCCCAGCGTCGGGAAGGCCGGGCCGTGGCGGTACCGCAGGCGCGGCTCATCGAGCCCGTAGACCAGGTCGCCGATGCGCTCGGGTACCGAGCTCATGAGCAGGACGACGTCCGCCGGCGACATCTCCTCTTCTAGATCCATGTCTTCTGAGTATGTAGCCTTTGAGCAATGGCCCAGGTTCAGGGCGCCTGCGACACGTGCGGCGCGACGCTGCTTCCAGACGCCGCCTACTGCGAGAGGTGCGGCGCGCGGACGCGGCGGGCGCGCAGACTCGTGCGCATCGCGATTCGGGTGGAGCTGCTCTTTTTCGGGATGGTGGTCGCCATGGTGATCGGGTTCACCTGGATCTACGCCAGCCAGCACTAACTGCGGCTGATGCGCTGCCCCTCGCCCGACCCTCTCCAGGTGCTGGGGAGAGAGGGGTAACAGAGTTGCGAAAGCGCTCGGACAATCTGGTCAGGCGGTCCAGGAGCTCGGGTGGGTCCGTCACCGTGAACTCGGCGTCCAGCATGCCCAGGTAGAGCGCGAGCATCTCGATCGTGTTGGCGGTCGCGTGGACCGCGCACGTTTCGTCGTCGATCGGCTCGACGACGATTCCACGCGGCACGCGCTCGGTGATCACGCCCGCCGGGGCGTGCACCACTGCGCGCGCTTGAAAGGTCATCGGAACCGAGCGCACGTTTCGCATCACGTAGTCCCCGATGTCCTTGGCCGGCGGCTCGCGCGGAGTGAACCGGGGCCCATTCGGACTGCGCAGCTCCAGGCGGTCGACGCGGAACGTCCGCCAGGCCCGGCGGTCGCGGTCCCAGGCAACCAGGTACCAGCGGCGGCCCAGGTGCACCATCCGGTATGGCTCGACTGACCGCGTGCTCTCGGTGCCGTCGTGCTTGCGATAGTCCATGCGCAGCACCTCGGCGTCACGACACGCAGCCGCGATCGTGGAGAGCAGCTGTGGCTCAACCGTTGGCCCCGGAAAGGCCACCGGTACCGTGTACGCGGACAGCGCGTTGACCCGGCGGCGCAGGCGCGACGGCAGGACCTGCTCCAGCTTCACCAGCGCCCGCACCGACATTTCCTCGATCCCGGCCACACCGCCAGTCGATGACCGCAAAGCCACCGCCACGGCCACTGCCTCATCGTCGTCGAGCAGGAGCGGGGGCAGCGCAGAACCCGCGCCGAGCCGGTAGCCCCCGGCCACTCCGGGCGCGGCGCCCACTGGATAACCCAGCGAGCGCAGGCGAGCCATGTCGTTGCGGATGGTCCGCGTACTCACGTCGAGGCGCTGCGCCAGGTCGGCGCCGGACCATTCGCGGCGCGACTCGAGAAGGGTCAGGACGCGCAGCAGCCGCTCAGAGGTGCTCAGCATCCTGGTTTCGAGTTTGAATCTTATTTAGGAACCAAACGTTCCGCAATGGGCCATAGCCTGACGTCTGCAAGACGGCAGATCAAAAGGAGGAAGAAATGACCCAGACCGCTTCTCGTTCCCAGGTGATTCTCGCCACCCTGGGGGTGGCCATGGCGCTGCTGCTGGCGGCGCTCGACCAGACCGTCGTGGGCGTCGCGATGCCGCGGATCGTCTCCCAGCTGCACGGCATCGAGCTCTACGCGTGGGTCACCACCGCCTACCTGATCACCTCGACCACGCTGGTGCCGGTGGCCGGCAAGCTCGGCGACATGTTCGGCCGGAAGCCTTTCATGCTCGCCGGCATGGTCGGATTCGTCGCCGCCTCCGCGCTTTGCGGCCTGTCGCAAAACATGCTGGAGCTCGTGGCGTTCCGCGGCCTGCAGGGCGTCTTCGGCGGCATCCTGTTCGCCTCGACGTTCGCGGTCATGACCGACCTGTTTCCGCCGGAGCAGCGAGCCCGGATGAGCGGGGTGTTCGGCGCCATCTTCGGTCTCTCTTCGGTCATCGGACCGTCGCTCGGCGGATTTCTGACCGACGGGCCGGGCTGGCGTTGGGTTTTCTACGTCAATGTCCCGCTGGGCGTGGTGGCCACGATCCTGGTCGCAACGCAGCTCCCGCGCGTGCGCTCACAGGCCCGGCTTCGAGACATCGACTTTCTCGGAACGATCCTGCTGGTCGCCGGTCTGACGCCGCTGCTGATCTCGCTTTCGATGTTGCGCGACCACTCCTGGCTCTCCGTCCAGGTGCTGGGATTGCTTGGCCTGGCGGTCGTCCTGTTGGTTGCCTTCTTCATCACGGAGAGTCGGGTCGAGCACCCGATCGTGCCCTTTTCCATGTTTCGCTTGAACGTCTTCGCCGTTCCGGCGCTGGTCGCCTTCTTCAGCGCGATCGGCATGTTCGGCGCAATCGTTTTCGTCCCGCTCGTCTACCAGGGCGTGCTCGGCGTGAGCGCGTCCAACGCCGGTCAGCTGTTGACGCCGATGCAGGTCGCGGTCGTGGTCACCGCGACCGGGACCGGCGTCCTCCTCGCGCGCGTCCCACGCTATCGGTTTGTCGGCACCGCGGCTCTGGCGGTGATGATCGTCGGGCTGGTCCTGCTCGCCCAGGTCGGACCCCACTCGAGCCCATGGGAGGTGACGCGGGACATCGTGCTGATCGGAGCCGGGCTCGGCGTGACTTTCCCGCTCACGCTGGTGGTCGTGCAAGCGGGCCTGCCGCACCAGCTGGTGGGCGTGGCGACAAGCCAGATCACGTTCTGGCGGAGCCTCGGTGGAACGATCGGCACGGCGGTGCTAGGGGCCATCCTCACCAACCACTTGCCGGTTCGCCCCACGCGTCTGGACCTGGCGGGCACGCTACACGATCTCTTCTTGCTGGCTGCGCTGGTCGCGGTCGTGTCGCTGATCGTCAGCGTCTTCCTGCGCGAGGTGCCCTTGACAAAGGAATCGGAAATGCCAGTGGACGCGATCGAGGTCGCAGCCTAAGTTTTCTTGCGCGACCCGCTGCTCTCGCCAACCTCCCCCGCCGGCGCGGGGGAGGGGACGGCCGCTATCTCCGGTAGATCGCTTTTCCGTCTACCTCGTCTTTGTTCAGTCGCTTGTTCAGGTGCAGGCCTTCGAGCAGGAACTCGATGACCGAAGCACGTACCTCTGGCCGGTCCGGGAGGCCCAGCTTTTTCAGCGCCGTCGTCAGCTCGGGCAGGTCGCCGAACGCGCGCGTGTACGTTCGCGCCGGGATCCCTTCGCCGACCTCGAGCATCGTGCCCTCCTCGAACTTCGACACGACGCCGTCGAACTGCGAGGCGGAGAAGTGCCGGCTGAAGACCGCGCTCACCGCGCCGCGTTGCAAGCGGGAGAGCACCTGCTCCTCCTTGCCCTCATCAAGCGCTTCGATCTCCACGCGCCCGGCAGTGGAGGACGCGAGGAACTCCAGGTCGGTGATGCGGGGCACGGCGAGCGCCTCGCCGACGCGCGCGGCCCGTCGCACCGCGTTGCTGGCGAGATTCTCGAAGTTGGCGATGGACATGCGCACGGACACACCTGACGACTGCGAGATGTGCGGGCTGCGCCGCGCTTGATGCGTGAGCTCGGCGACGATCTCTTTCATAAAGGACGGGAAGATCACCTCGAAGTCTTCCGGGACCGGGTGCTTTTCGGCTTCCATGATCTGCATCTCTTCGCCGATGCTCAGCGGGTAGTGCGTGCGCACCTGCGAGCCAAAGCGGTCCTTGAGTGGCGTGATGATGCGGCCACGTGACGTGTAGTCCTCGGGGTTGGCACTGGCGATGACGAAGAGGTCGAGAGGAAGGCGCACGCGATAGCCGCGTATCTGCACGTCCTTCTCTTCCATGATGTTGAGCAGTCCGACCTGAATGCGCTCAGCGAGGTCGGGCAGCTCATTGATGCCGAAGATTCCGCGATTGGTGCGAGGCACCAGCCCGTAGTGGATCGTCATCTCGTCCGCGAGGTAGCGACCCTCGGCGACCTTGATGGGATCCACCTCGCCTATGAGATCGGCGATCGAGATATCCGGAGTGGCCAGCTTCTCGCCGTAGCGGCGGTCGCGATCGATCCACTCCACCTCGACGGCGTCCCCATCCTTGGCGACCAGGTCGAGGCAGCGCCGGCAGATCGGCGCGTACGGGTGGTCGTTGATCTCGCAGCCCGCGATACCGGGCACGTGCGGGTCGAGCAGCGAGACTAGCGAGCGCATGATGCGGCTCTTCGCCTGACCGCGTTCACCGAGCAGGATCACGTCGTGGCCCGAGATCACCGCGTTGGCCAGCTGCGGCAGCACCGTGTCGTCGTAACCCACGATCCCGTCGAGCAGCGGCTCGCCGGAGCGAAGGCGAGTCAGGAGATTACGGCGCATTTCCTGCTTGACGCTCTCGCGCTTGTACCCGCTCGCGCGTACCGCACCGATGGTCTGTGGGCGGACCGTGCTCACCTTCAGCACTATAGACAAGACAGGGCGCTCGCTTTGTTAGGGATCGGAGCCAAACCGCCGACGATCGCTAAGCGATTGCTGTACGCCAGATTCGGTCGTGGGCACAGTTAGACTGACCGGCGCTTGACTGAATCGATACGCGATCGCTACGAGACGGCTCACGACGAAGGTAGGCCGCTGATCGGTGGTCATCGGGGCAATCCGGCCGAACACCCCGAGAACACGATGCGCTCATTTCGCTCCGCCATCGCCTCGGGCTGTGACCTCATCGAGTGCGACGTCCACCTTTCATCGGACGGGCGCCTCGTCGTCATCCACGACCACACCCTGGAGCGCACAACCAACGGCACTGGCCTGGTGGGCGAGAAGACCGCGGCCGAGCTGCGCCGCCTGGATGCCGGCCACGGAGAGCGAATCCCTCTGCTGCAAGAGGTCGTCGAGCTCGCGATCGGCAAGGTCGGGCTCGTCATCGAGATCAAGCAGATGCCGATCCAGTACCCAGGGCTCGAAGACAAGCTGGTGGCCATGCTCCGGCAGCTGGGCGCGGTCGCGGACTGCGCGGCCGTGTCCTTTCACCACCCTTCGATCCGCGTGCTGCGCGGCATGGAGCCGAAGCTCCAGGTCGGGATCCTCGAGGGCTCCAGGCCGGTCGACCCCGCGCGTTTGTTGAAGGAGTCGGGCGCCGACGTCTACTCGCCGCATTGGGGCGCGATGGACCCGCAGGTGGTCAAGGAAATCCACGCCGCGGGCGGGGCGGTCGCGGTCTGGCCGGTCGACGACGCGCCGGCGATCGCCTGGTGCAAATACTGCAAGCCCGACGCGATCTTCACGAACCGCCCGGCGGAGGTCGGCCCGGCCCTGAAGTCGTAGCGAGCCTTCCGGTTTCCGAAGACTCGTTACACCTCCGATGTCCGAGGCGTTGCCTCAAATATGGACCGCGCGAATACCATGAGCCGGCCGTGGTCGCCGACCGGCCGCCCTTTGAGGATCTATACCGCGCCTACCTGGGCCGGATCTACGCCTATGTCAGGTCCCAGGTCGGGAGCTCTGCCGACGCGGAGGACATCACGGCGCAGGTCTTCATGAACGCATACCAGGCTTACGCCAGGTTCGAAGCGCGCCACACCACGCCGGCGGCCTGGTTGTTTCGGATCGCCCGCAACGCGACCCTCGACCACTTCCGGGCACACGGCAGGCGAGAGCGCCTGCGCCGGACCATCGAGCATCAGCCGGTCGCGGAGGAGGATCCGTCCGGCGTGGCCGAGGAGCGGATCCAGTACCGCGCACTGCTGGCGCGTGTTGCGCAGCTGCCCGAGCGGCAGCGCGACGCCATCTCTTTGCGTCATTCGGGTCTCAGCTTCGAGGAGGTGGGCACGTTGCTGAAGTGCACCGAGGACGCGGCCAAGATGCTGTACCACCGTGCGGTCAAAGCCTTGAAAGACGCCGTGGAAAAGGAGGCCGTGTGAGCGAGGAGCCCGAAGACCTCGAGCTTGCCGCTTTGCAGCGACAGCTCGACGATGCCTTCGAGACCACGCGGCCGCGCGCCGGGTTCGAGGACGAGCTGTGGACCAGGATGCAGGCCGCCAGGCCGGCGGGGTCGCGCCTGCGCGACGCTTGGCTGGGCCTGGTCCAGGCCATCCGCGAAGCGCCGGCCGTCCCGATGGCCGCAGTCGCGGCCGTGCTCGTCGTGGTGATCGGCGCGAGCGCTCTTGTCTACAGCGGCGTCGGTCGTGGCGGCAATGCCACCTCGGGCGCCGGTGCTGCCGAAACCGCGGCGCAGCCCGCGTCCCTGAGCTCACCAGGTGCGTTCGGCCGGCTGCCCTCGCCGGTGCTTGCGCCGCGCGTGCCGAGCAGCGCGGCCAATGGCGCCGCCCCGTCAGCGACCTTGCCCGGCGTGGCCTACTCCGGGCCGGTGTCGCTGAAATGGACCGGCACGCTCAACCTGACCATCAGCACCGCGCCGGTGTTCCGCTATCAGGAGCCCTCGACCAACACGGCGGATCAATTCGCCACCGCCCTGGGCGCGGTGCTCGTTTCGCGTCCCGCCGGCTACCTGGGCTCGTATGAGACCACCGATTTCAGCGTGCGTGTGCGGGGGACGATTCAATCGCCGGCGCGTGAGCCCAGCTACAACCTCCTTCCAATCACGTCGGCAAACGTGATCGACTCCGCGGGTGGGCCCGCGGACCTCGCGCTGGTCTTCCTGGGTGAGCGCAGCCTTGCCCCCGCATGGCAGTTCACGCCGGATGTGGTCGTGTCCGGCGACGTGGCGAAGGTGACGCTGGACCGCCAGTTCGGCGTGAGCGGGTACGGCTCCGCCTACCTGGTCGACAGCAACGGCGATCGCTACGGCGCCGAGGTGGACCTACAGGGCAACCAGCCCCTGTCTGCGACGGGTCCGATGCCGCTGACCCTCGAATCGGCGCCCTACTCGATCATCTCGGCCGCCACGGCCGTCCAATCGGTCCTCGCATCGTCACCGGTCCCCGCCTCGGGGACGCCGACGGCGACTCTCACCTCTGCCGAGCTCGTTTACTCGGTCGTGGTGGCGGGTGACCACAGCTTTTACGAACCGTCATTTCTGTTCTCGGGCACGTACACAGCCAACGGCGCCACTTATGTGAAGCGCGTGCTGGTGCCGGCGGTCGACCCAAGCCAGCGTTCTCCATAAGCGTTCCCGATACACTCCGCTACGCGTGGGAAAGAAACAGGTCAGGCAGGTTCGTCAGCAGATGCGGCAGGTGCAGCCAAAGGCGGCCACCGCGACGACTCCGGGACAGACTCGCAAGCAGCGCGAGCGCTATGTCCAGGCTGGAGGCATGCTGCAGGGCTACGCCCCCGACTTCGTGATCCGCATCGGCTATGTCGCTGTCGCCGCGGCGTTCGTGTGCGTCCTGGCGATTGCAGCCGTCCTGGTCTTTATCCCACCGATCTACGGCTGGCCGGACGCGATCGCGGCGGCCATCGCCTGGGTGCTTCCGATCGCCCTCCTCGCGAGCTTCGTCGCGCCAGGGTTCAGGCTGGCCCTGAGGGATCGCAAGGCTGAAGGCCGGCTGGTGCAGGGTCAGCTCGTCGGAGCGAGCTCGGTGAGCACCTCGATCGGGCTCGGGATGATGATGGTCCAGACCCGAGGCGGGGTCGAGCAGTACCTCGTGCCTCCGGCGCGTCTGAAGCAGGTGCCCGGCAACCAGGTCAACGTGGTTCTCACGGTCACCCCCAACCTCCGGCACGTGCGCTCGGTGGGGGTGATGGGCCAGCGCATGGTGGGCCGCGTCGAGCCGCCAGTTCCGCCCGTCATGAAGCGATTGCAACTGCTGCCTTTGATCACGCCTCTTGCCCTGACTCTCGGAGCGGTCATCGGCGACGACGGCGTTGCGTTCGCGCCGATCTCACCATCCGCGTTACACGCGTTGCTGGCGGTGCTGGCCGGCGCCGCACTGGGTGGGGCGGTTTATGGCGCGTCGTTCCTGCTGCAGCGACAGATGATGACTCAGGTTCAGGCCCTGATCCCGAAAACCTAAAGCGCCTTTAGTCGTCCAGTTTCTTCGGCTCGGCCGCCCGCGCTGGCTTGTCCGCCTCGGCCGGCTTTGCCTCATCGGCGGGCGGACTCTTGATGGGCGGCGGTTTTGGCGTGGGTCTTGCCGGGACCAGCTGCCTGCGCTGTGGGTACGTGGCGATCAGGAGCAGGCTGAACGCAAGTCCGAAGAAGAC